>NZ_LZIK01000021.1:0-131125 GCF_001667105.1 Mycobacterium sp. 852002-51152_SCH6134967
CCCCCGCCCTCGGACCCGAGCAGATAGCTTCGTCAAGCAGACTCGCCGCCTCGGCCAGTTCTCCAGTTTCATAGAGCAACTCGCCAAGCAGCGCGCCAGCCAGCCGCGCCGGGTGTGATTGCGCCCCAACGCCCATGGCGATTTCGAATGCCCGTCGGAAATCGTCCAGCGCCAGCGGAACATCAAGCAGACACCTGGCCATGCCGCCAAAACAGTGTCCGTAGACGGTGGCGAATGGCCCCAACATCTCCTGGTACGGTGCCGCCCACTCGAGCACCCGACGCGCAGCATCGAAGTCGAAGCGGTAGATCGCCGCGTACGCCACAGCGTTTCCGGCCACCCCCGGCACGCGCGGAGGCAGTGTGTCCGGCCTCGACATCGCCTCGGCAAGAAGGGCATCCACGCGTTCAACGCGGTCGGCGAAGACCTCGGCGACGGCTCGCAACACATCCGCCTCGACGCGCAGATCAGCCCGTGTCGCATCGGGGAGATCTGCCCGGCCCAAAGCCACCTCGAAGCGATTCAGCGCGCTGGTAGTGGGCACCGATCGCTGCAACAAAATGTTCGCCCAGGCGATGACGAGCTGGAGACGGACGCGCGACACCACCAACTGCGGCGGCAGCTTCTTCACAATTCCGAGCAGCGTCGACATCTTCGACTGCTCGAGCAGATTCGTCTCATCCTGTTCGACAAGGTCGACGGCGCGGGCGGGATCGCCGGCGGACAGCGCGTGGTCGACGGCCTCGTTGAGGTGGGCGTGTTCGGCGAACCACGCCGACGCAGTGTGGTGAAGTTCTTTGACCCGATCAGGCCCATCTCGTTCGAGCCGACGGCGCAGGAACTCGGCGAACATCTGGTGGAAGCGGAACCAATTCGGATCGTCGTCGATCCGCTGCAGAAACAGCCCGCGCTGCTCGGCCTCCTCCAGCATCGCCCGCCCATTTGCCACCCCGGTCAGCACGGACGCCAGTCCGGCGCAGGTCCGCTCGGTGATCGAGGTAGCCAACAGGAACTCGCGCAGATCAGGCTCGAGAGTGTCGAGCACGTTCTCGGCCAAGAACTCGCCGATCACATCGCTGGCACCAGTAAGGCGCGCCACGAGGCTGGTGGCGTCGCCGCCTCCGCGCAGCGACAACGCCGCTAGCTGCAGCGCGGCAACGCATCCGTCTGTCGATGCGGCCAGCGCCTCTACGTCGGCGGGTGACAGCTCCAGGCCGCCGATGTCGTTGAGCTACACGGCCACCTCGTCAGTGGTGAAACGCAAAGCTGCGGAGTCAATCTCGACCAGCTCGTCACGGATCCGCAACCGGCTCAACGGTAAGCCTGCACGCGACCAGCTGGTCACGATGACCTGCAAGTGGTGACAGCCGTTGTCGAGCAGAAAGCCCAGGGCAGCACGGGTCTGGTTGTCAGAGACCCGATGCCAGTCATCGATCACGACGGCGATCCGGTCGTCCGCCGCGTGGATTACTTCGATGAGCGAGGTCAACACGTAGCGGCTGGCGTTGTCGCCGTGTTCTTCCAGTACCTGTCCCAACGACTCAGCGAGGGCGGACGGACCCGTCGGACCGATTCGAGTAGATGCGCAAGGAACCACACCTCGTTGTTGTCTTCGTCGTCGATCGTCAGCCAGGCCACCGCGATGCCGTCACCGGTGAGTTCCTCACGCCATTGGGCAGCCAGTGTGCTCTTGCCGAACCCCGAGGGGGCGTGGATGAGGATGAGGCGCCGTCGTCCACCTGCGCGAAGCACACCGGTGAGGCGGTCGCGCGGGACCAGGATCCCGGTCGGGACAGGCGGACGGTATTTCGTCGCCGGCGTCGGGGGTGTCGGCGTGCCCCCGGTATGACGATGAGCCGAGGGTCCAGTGGACGACTTGCGGCGCTCCACACCCAGCTCGACGGGGCGGGGCATCTCGTCGACGGTCACCCCGCTGCGAAGCTGAACGGCACGAAGCTCGTTGCCGAGTTCGGCTGCGGCCGCCGGACGATCGGCCGGCTCGCGCGCCATGGCCCGTTCGATGACCGCGGCCACGTCGGGGGGTAGTCCCTGCCTCCGCAAGTCCGGGATGGGCTGCGACGTGATTCGCAGGAATTGCGCCACCACCTGCTCACCGCTACGGCGTTCGAATGCGGCATGACCGGTCAGCGCGCAGAACAACGTCGCGCCAAGGGAATACACGTCCGATGCCGGCGTCGGCGATGCACCCTCGAGCACCTCGGGAGCGGTGAAGGCCGGCGAACCGGTGATCACACCCGTCGCAGTCTCGAAGCCGCCGGCAATTCTGGCGATCCCGAAGTCGGTCAGCTGCGGTTCGCCGTAGTCGGAGAGCAGAATGTTGGCGGGCTTCACGTCACGATGCAGCGTGCCCGCGCGATGCGCGCATTCGAGGGCACCCGCGAGCTTCACGCCGACGCTGAGCGTCTCGCACCAGTCGAGTGGACCGTGACGACGAATCAGCACCTCGAGCGACCCCTTGGCGTGGTATGGCATCACAATGAACGGCCGACCGCCTGCCAGCACACCCACCTGAAGAACGTTGATGATGTGCGGGTGCGCGGAGAGGCGGCCCATGGCGCGCTGCTCGCGCAGGAAGCGGTCGAGGTTGTCGGGGTCAAGGTCGGTGCTCAATACCTTGACGGCGACCACACGATCCAGCATGGGCTGGGCGCAGCGGTACACGACCCCGAATCCGCCGTGCCCGATCTCTTCCACATCGTCGAACCCCGCCTGACTCAGTTCCGCGGGGATGTCTGGAACCTGGTCCCGCTGCGTCGCGAGCGGGTCAACGTCGGTCATCGCCGGTCACCATCCTCGGCCAGACCTTCATCTCGTGTTCTTCTGTCGTCGAACCCACGATATCGCCGGCCATCGGGCCAGGGGTGCGATCGGCCTACTAATTGCCCGCCGTCAGGCTGGCTCGGTAGTGCCGCGGTGTCTTCCCGAACCAACGTCGGCACGAACGATTCAGGGTGCTCTGTTCGGCGTAGCCCAACAGGCCGGCTACCTGACTGAGCGGCAGTCCGCGCTCGGCGAGGTAGGTCGTCGCCAAGGCGCGACGCTCCCGATCGATCAGTTCCTGACATCGCACACCCTCGGCGTCCAGCCGGCGTTGTAGCGACCGTGAATGAAGAGCGAGTTGATCGGCGATGGCGTCCACCGTGCACTGACCGGTGGGCAATAGCCGCCGGATCAGCTCTGCCACGCGTTCCGACAACGACGCCGTCGGCGGAAGATAGTTTGACTCAAGGTATTTCGCCGCGAGGCGTCTGGTCTCCGGATCAGCGCTCTCGATCCGTGTGCAGGCCAGGCTGTCGGATATCTCGAATCCACACCACGCTTGTGCGAAGCGCACCGGGCACCCCAGCGTTTCCCGGTATGCGGCGTCCGAGCCCCGTTGGTCGTGAGTGAACGAAACGGTGCTCGGCCGCGCGTTCGGACCTCCCAACAGCTGGATGATCCGGACCGCGATGGCCATGCTGATCTCGTGCCCCTGCACCAACGAGGTGAGTCCCGGTTCGGTCACCTCGTAGGTGAACCGGAGACCGCTCTTTGGGGCGCTCGGCGAAAGGGTCAGCCTCAACGCCGGGGAATGGATATACAGGTAGCGTCCGATCATCTCCAGGCCGCCAAGTACGGTTTGCGCGTTTCGCGCAATCACCGCAATGGGTCCGAGAATGTCCAGGCCCTGCCATCGCGACAGGCGAAGCCCGAAATCCGGACAGCCCAGTTCGTCGGCGCTGGCCTCCAGTAGGCGAACGTAGGCGTCGAAGGAGATGAAAGTGTCTACCTGGTTCTCGACATCGGGAGTTATCCGGAAGCGCCTGCGGAAATGCTCCGGGTCCCCGCCGAGCTCCTGTACCAATTCGCCATATCCCCACAGCGTGGTGGCCCGAAGCAGGCTGCCCATAAACCGATTATCTCCGTGCTGGTGTCGGGAAATGATAAAAGAACGTCGGTGATTGTCAAGACCCGCGCATCGGCCACGACCATCATGATTCTGCACGCCCCATGCGCAACCACCGGCCAGGTGCGACTCGATGCGACCGGCTACTCACCACGCAGGAGATCCCATGCCCATCGACCGCAGCACACTCTTCATCGGCGGCGGTTGGGTTGCGCCGTCCAGCTCCTCACGGGTAACGGCACTGAACGCCGCTACCGAGGACATCCTCGGCACCGTCCCGGAAGCGGATCTGGCCGACGTGGATCGTGCGGTGGCGGCCGCACGCAATGCGGTGGACAACTCCGAATGGTCCGCAACCTCTCCGGCGGATCGTGCCGCCGCTATGAACCGGTTCGCTGACGCAATGGAGAAGCGCTCAGCCGAGTTGACACGGACCGTCAGCCAGGAGAACGGCATGCCGATCGGGCTGAGCGAAGCGTTCGAGGGCGGTTTCGCGACCGGATTGATCCGGTACTACGCCGAGTTGGCGACGGCCATGGCGGAGGAGGAAACCCGGCCATCCCAAACCGGCCTGGAGACGGTGGTCCGCCGGTCGCCGGTAGGTGTCGTGGCAGCGATCGTGCCGTGGAACTACCCGGTGGTGCTCGCGATGAGCAAAATCGCTCCCGCCCTCGCGGCGGGGTGCACTGTAGTCGTCAAACCGTCACCGCCGGCAACCGTCCTGGACTCCTTCATCGTGGCCGAAGCCCTTGAGGCAGCCGACCTTCCCCCTGGCGTCGTGAACTGGGTTCCCGGCGGGCCGGATATCGGAGCGTATTTGGTCTCGCACCCGGGGGTAGACAAGGTCGCCTTCACGGGGTCGACAGCGGCCGGGCGGTCGATAGCCACTGCGTGCGCGAACCTGTTGCGCCCGGTGACCTTGGAACTCGGCGGCAAGTCGGCGGCGATACTGCTCGACGACGTCGATCTCGACGCCATCATGGGTGACCTGCAGTTCATCATGTTCATGAACAACGGACAGACGTGCGTCACCTGTGGCCGGATCCTGGCGCCGACACATCGCTACGCCGAGGTTGTCGACGCGCTGGCAACCCAGGTGTCCTCGCTGCGGGTCGGTGACCCGTTGGATCCGAGCACCGACATCGGACCCATGGCAACCGGAGCCCATCGCGAGCGCGTCGAGAGCTACATCGAAAAGGGCAGAGGCGAAGCGCGATTGGTCGCCGGTGGTGGTCGCCCAACCGGCCTGGAGAAGGGCTGGTTCGTCGAACCCACCGTGTTCGCCTGCACAAGCAACGACGCGACCATCGCGAAGGAAGAGATCTTCGGGCCCGTGCTCGCGGTGATCCCTTACGACGACGAGGGCGACGCGGTACGCATCGCCAATGATTCCAGCTACGGGCTGGGCGGCACGGTCTTCAGCGCGGACACCGAGCGGGCAAAGGAAATCGCGCGGCAAGTGCACACCGGCACCATCGGCGTCAACGGCTACCCATTGGCCATCGGTTCGCCGTTCGGCGGCGTCAAAGACAGCGGCATCGGGCGCGAGTTCGGCCCCGAGGCACTGCACAACTACCAGGACCTCAAGTCGATGTACATTGCCGGTAGGGCGTAAGGCGAAACGACCGAGAGCTGATGCTACATGTCGGGATCGCAGGCGTGCTGCCGCGCTGCGAGCTGGGCGATCCCGAGTACGACCTACAGCGCGAGGTATGCACGCAACCCGTCGTCGTCGTAGAGCGGTATCGGCCCCTGCGGTGACAGAACCAGTGACACACCAAGGCGGGTAATGCCTTCGGCGACAAGTTCCGCGTCCTCGTCACTGAGCCACCGCCGCGCTCGCTCAGCCATTCGCTTGCGGAGCGGCCGCATCACCTCGATCATGCTGGGGCCGTCAGTCGTGAGCGATCGCACGAACGCTTCGGGCTGCGTCCGGAGCACCTTCACGAACAACGGGCGATCGCGCACCGCCCGCACGGCCACGACCACTGCCTGACTGTCGGAAAATGACAAAAGTGCGTCGGAAAATGTCAATACATTTCCTGGCCACTTCGCCGATTCTGGACACACCGTTCCGCTAAGACAGCGGGCACGACGCGCGAGGTTGTCATGGATGCACCACATTTCGACGTTTTGATCATCGGTGCGGGCCTGTCGGGCATCGGCACCGCGTGCCACCTGAGGGCCGAGTTGCCGCATAAAACTGTGGCGATTCTGGAGCGGCGCGACCGGATGGGCGGTACCTGGGATCTGTTTCGCTATCCCGGCATCCGGTCGGACTCCGACATGTACACCTTCGGCTTCAAGTTCCGTCCCTGGATGAACGCGAAAGTCCTCGCCGATGGCCCATCCATCCAGCAGTACATCGCCGATACAGCCGCGGAGCACGGGATCGACGAGAAGATCCACTACGGACTCAAAGTACAGACGTCAGAGTGGTCGAGTGCGCACGCCCGCTGGACGGTAACCGCCCGGTCCGAGGCGACGGACGAAACCCTCAGGTATACCTGCGATTACCTCATCGCCTGCACGGGCTACTACAATTACGACGCCGGCTACTTACCCACCTTCCCCGGGGTGGACCGGTTCCAGGGCCAATGCGTCCATCCGCAGTCCTGGCCCGAAGACCTCAATTACACGGGCAAGAAGGTCGTCGTGATCGGCAGTGGTGCAACTGCGGTCACTCTCATTCCGGCGATGGCCGACGACGTCGAGCACATCACGATGTTGCAGCGTTCACCGTCGTACATCTTCACTCTGCCCGCCATGGACCGAATCTCGGAGTTCCTCAGTCGGTTCCTGCCCCGTACATGGGTGTACGGGTTGGCACGCAACCGCAACATCGCTTTTCAGCGCCGGCTCTACCAGGCGTGCAAGCGCTGGCCCAGCCAGATGCGGCGCCTGCTGCTCTGGTTGGTCCGGCTCCAGGTCGGCCGGTCCGTCGACATGGGGCACTTCACCCCTGACTACATGCCATGGGATGAGCGGTTGTGCGCCGTGCCGAACGGCGATCTGTTCAAAACGCTGAAATCGGGCAAGGCGTCGGTGGTCACCGATCAGATCGACACGTTCACCGAAACGGGCATCGTGCTGAAGTCCGGGCAGGAAGTCGAGGCCGACATCATCGTCACCGCAACAGGTCTGAACGTCCAGATGCTGGGCGGGATGAAACTGATCGTCGACGGTCGGCCACGGGAGCTGTCCGAGCAGATGACCTATAAGGCAGTGCTGGTGGAAGACATTCCCAACCTCGCCTGGATCGTCGGGTACACCAACGCCTCGTGGACGCTGAAGGCCGACATCGCCGCGTCCTACCTCTGCCGACTGTTGCGGCACATGGACGAGAAGGGCCATACGGTAGCCACACCCCGGGACATCGACGGCTCCCGGTTGGACGTCGGGATGTTCGACCAACTGAATTCCGGCTATGTGCAGCGGGCGAAAGACACGCTGCCGCGCCAAGGCTCAAGGCACCCGTGGAAGGTTCTCATGCACTACGAGAAAGACTCGATCATGCTGCTCGACGAACCGATCGAGGACGGTCTGCTGAAGTTCGACGGGGCACGGTTCGACACCGCCGTCGCGTGAGTCTGATTGTCCGCCAACATCTACCGAGGTCATCATGAGAGTCAGCAAGGGTATTGTCCGGGCCGTTCTTCGGGGCGCTCGACCACTGTTCGGCTCAACGCGCACCGGCGTCGTCGGTCGCCGCCTGATGTTGGAGACGCTCACCGCCGCCGCGCGCCCTCCGCGGGGCACACGCTTCCAACGCCTGTCCGTCGCGGGCGTTCGCGTCGACCGGGTGCTGCCACCCCAGGCCACGCCGATGGGGACGATGATCTACATCCACGGCGGTGCTTATGCCCTCGGCAGCGCCGGGGGCTATCGGGGCCTGGCCGCACACCTCGCGGCAGCGGCGGGCATGTCGGCCCTGCTGCCGGACTACTCGCGCGCGCCACACGCGCAGTACCCGATCGCGCTCGATGAGATGCTACGGGTCTACTGCCGCCTGCTCGAGGACGGGCTCGACCCGAAAACCACTGTCATTGCCGGTGATTCGGCCGGCGGTGGGCTCGCGCTGGCGCTGGCGATGGCGCTGCGCGACCGTCGCCTGGCCCTGCCTGCGGCGCTGGGATTGATCTGCCCGTGGGCGGACCTCGCCATCGACGCGGAGGGCGCGCGTCCGGTCCTGCGTGATCCGCTGATCCAGCCGTCGATGGCCGCCGAGTGGGCGCCGCGCTATGTCGGCTCATCCGATCCGCGATTGCCTGCCATCTCCCCGGTCTACGGCGAGATGACGGACCTGCCGCCGATCGTCATGCAGAGCGCCGGAGACGATCCAATCTCCATCGATGCCGACAAGCTCGAAAAGGCCTGCGCCGGAGCCGGGTCCGTCATCCTAGACCACCGGCGGTTTGACGGTCTGTGGCACGACTTCCACCTGCAGGTCAGCCTGCTGCCAGAGGCGGCCGACGCGGTCGCCGACCTTGGCGCGAAACTGCGCAGCCACATCAGCGACAGCTCCCAGATTTAACAACGAAAGGTCACGGTCACATGAGTCAATTCGCAGGCAAAGTCGCCGTCATCACCGGAGCGGGTTCCGGCATCGGCAGGGCGTTGGCCCTCAAGCTGGCTGCGAGGGGTGCCCGTCTGGCGCTCTCCGACGTCGACACCGACGGGCTCGCCGAGACCGTGCGCCAGGCTGAGGCACTCGGCGCCGAGGTGAAGTCCGATCCACTCGATGTCGCAGAACGCGAGGCGGTGCTGGCCTACGCCGACGCGGTCGTGGCCCATTTCGGCAAGGTCAACCAGGTCTACAACAACGCAGGCATCGCCTACAACGGCAACGTCGAGAGCTCAGAGTTCAAAGACATCGAGCGGATCATGGACGTCGACTTCTGGGGTGTGGTCAACGGCACCAAAGCCTTCCTGCCGCATCTGATCACCTCCGGGGACGGGCACATCGTCAATGTGTCGAGCCTGTTCGGGTTGATCTCTGTGCCCGGCCAGAGCGCCTACAACGCCGCCAAGTTCGCCGTGCGCGGCTTCACCGAGGCGCTGCGGCAAGAGATGCTGATCGCCAAGTACCCGGTCAAGGTGACCTGTGTGCACCCCGGCGGCATCAAGACCGCCGTCGCGCGCAACGCCACTGTCGCCGACAACGAAGACCAGCGCACACTTGCCGACTTCTACGACAAGTGGCTGCTCATCCACTCACCCGAGATGGCCGCAAAGACCATCCTCAACGGCGTGACCAAGGGCCGCGCTCGGGTCGTGATCGGCGCGGAGGCGAAGGCCGTCGATCTGCTGGCCCGCGTCATCGGCTCGTCGTACCAACGGCTCATCGCCGCCGCAGCGGCGACGTTCTTCCCGTGGGCCAAGTAGTCAAGGAGACACACCATGAAGACGACTGCCGCAGTACTGCTCGAGGCCGGCAAGCCCTTCGAACTGATGGAACTGGATCTCGACGGGCCGGGGCCCGGCGAGGTGTTGATCAAATACACCGCCGCCGGGCTGTGCCATTCGGATCTGCACCTCACCGACGGCGACCTGCCGCCGCGATACCCGATCGTCGGTGGCCACGAGGGCTCCGGGGTCATCGAGGAGGTGGGCCGCGGGGTCACCAAGGTCAAGCCCGGCGACCACGTGGTGTGCAGCTTCATCCCGAACTGCGGCACGTGCCGCTACTGCTCGACCGGCCGGCAGAACCTCTGCGACATGGGCGCCACCATCCTCGACGGCTGCATGCCAGACGGCAGCTTCCGGTTCCATTCCAACGGAACGGATTTCGGTGCCATGTGCATCCTGGGCACCTTCTCGGAGCGCGCCACCATCTCTCAGCACTCGGTCGTCAAAATCGATGACTGGCTGCCGCTGGAGACCGCGGTACTGGTGGGCTGCGGTGTGCCGTCGGGCTGGGGCAGCGCGGTCAACGCCGGCAGCCTGCGTGCCGGCGACACCGCCGTGATCTACGGCGCCGGTGGCCTGGGCATCAACGCCGTCCAGGGGGCGAGGTCCGCCGGGTGCAAGTACGTCGTGGTCGTGGATCCGGTAGCACTCAAGCGCGACACCGCGCTGAAGTTCGGCGCCACCCATGCCTTCGCCGACGCCGAAAGCGCCGCAGCGAAAGTGGACGAGCTGACCTGGGGGCAGGGCGCCGACGCGGCGCTGATCCTGGTGGGCACCGTTGACGACGAGGTGGTCTCGGCGGCCACCGCGGTCATCGGCAAGGGCGGCACCGTCGTCATCACCGGCCTGGCCGATCCGACCAAACTGACCGTGCACGTCTCCGGGCTTGATCTGACCCTGCACGAGAAGACGATCAAGGGGTCGCTGTTCGGCTCCTGCAATCCGCAGTACGACATCGTGAGATTGCTGCGCCTCTACGACGCCGGCCAGCTCAAGCTCGACGAACTCGTCACCCGCACCTACACCCTCGAGGATGTCAATCAGGGCTACCAGGACCTGCGGGACGGCAAGAACATCCGCGGCGTGATCATCCACTGAACAGATCGCCGAAACCACATTTCGGCGACGGCGAAATACCTACGCTGACCCAATCGGCACCGCGCCGCGCGCGCGGGAGGAGGCCAATGCCATGAGACGACTCAATGGGATCGACGCTCTGATGCTGTACCTCGATGCGGGCAGCGCCTACAACCACACCCTCAAGATCAGCATCATCGATCCTTCGACTGATACCGACGGCTGGTCGTGGCCGAAGGCGCGCCGGATGTTCGAGGAGCGCGCCCACCTGCTTCCCGTCTTCCGGCTGCGGTATCTGCCCACGCCGTTGGGTCTGCATCACCCGATCTGGGTCGAGGATCCCGAGTTCGACATCGACGCGCACGTGCGCCGCGTGGTGTGTCCCGCTCCCGGTGGGATGGCGGAATTCTGTGCGCTCGTCGAGCAGATCTACGCCCACCCGCTCGATCGCGACCGACCCCTGTGGCAGACCTGGGTGGTCGAAGGCCTCGAAGGCGGCCGCGTCGCCCTCGTGACACTGCTGCACCACGCCTACTCCGACGGTGTCGGCGTGCTGGACATGCTCGCGTCGTTCTACAACAGCGATCCCGAAGACGAACCCGACGACGCCCCGATCGTGCCGCCCCCGTGGACACCACCACCGCTGCCGTCGGGAGCGCAACGCCTGGGGTGGGCGCTGCGCGACCTGCCCTCGAGGCTCCGCCGGGTGGCCCCGACCGCCCGCGCCATCCGTGATCGGACGCGCATTGAGCGCGACTTTGCTGCCGGCGGCGAACGGCGGGTACCGACCGTCCTCGACCGCTCCACGCCGCCCGGACCATTCCAGTGCGGGTTGTCGCGCAGTAGGCGATTCTCCTGCGAGAGTGTCCCGCTCGCCGATGTGCGCGAGGTGAGCAAGACCCTCGGGGCCACGATCAACGACGTCTTCATGGCGTGTGTCGCGGGCGGCGTGCGCCACCAACAGCAGAGTCTCGGCTCCCCGCCAACCGAGGCGATGGTGGCCACGATGCCCCTGGCGGTCACGCCGGCGGCCGAGCGCGCCCACCCGGGCAACTACTCGTCGGTCGACTACGTCTGGCTGCACGCCCAGATCGCCGACCCACTCGAACGGCTGCGCGCGACGAGCATCGCGGCCGAGGCGACGAAGGAACACTTCGCCAAGACCAAGGATGCCGACATCGGCGCGGTCGTCGAGCTGCTGCCCGAACGCGCGATCTCGGGTTTCGCGCGCTTCAACGCGCGGACCAAGGGGCGCTTCGACACGTTCAAGAACGTGGTGGTGTCAAACGTGCCCGGTCCACGCGATCCGCGCTACCTGGGTCGCTGGCGTGTCGAGCAGTGGTTTTCCACCGGGCAGATCTCGCACGGCGCCACCCTCAACATGACGGTGTGGAGCTATTGCGACCAGTTCAACCTCTGCGTCCTGGCCGACGCCGCGGCCGTTTCCGACACCTGGGAGCTCGTCCGCGGTTTCCGGGCGTCGCTCGACGAACTTCTCGCGGTCGCCCGCGACCAGGCCGCGTCCGCCCCTTCCCGAACCCCTTCGACGACCGGTTGAGCAGATGACACGACTTGCCTTGTTGGACGCGGCGTTCTTTGTCCTGGAATCGACGACGCGACCGTCGCACGCCGGCGTGCTGATGCTGTTCGACCCACCCGAAGGCGAAACCGGACCAGACTTCGCCCGCCGCCTCGTCGACACGTTCCGCGCGACTACGCCCGTCGCTCCGTTCGACCGTCGTCCCGCGCTCGGTCCCGGCCGGCTCCCGCACTGGGTGACCGTCGATGATGTCGATCTCGACTTCCACGTTCGTTCGGTCGCACTGCCGGCTCCGGGCTCCCGCAAGCAGTTGATGGAGATGATGGGCCAGCTCTACATGGCGCTGCTGGATCGGTCGCGGCCGCTGTGGGAGTGCTACGTCATCGAGGGGCTCGAAGACGGACAGGTTGCCCTGTTCTACAAACTCCATCACGCGCTGGCGGACGGCATCAGCGGGGCGCGGATGCTGTTCGGCTCGCTGTCCGAGTCGGCGGACGACGCGAAGATCACGCCGCTGTGGGGGCCGCGCCCGGAGAAACCACGCCGCGAGGGCACGGGTCGCCGATCCACTCCGATCGATACGCTGAAAGCCGCTGGGCGCCAAGCGCAGACCGCGGTCGGTGTGGGCCGACGTTTCGTCGGGATCGTTCCGGAGGCGATCGGGCTGCGGCGCGGCTCCAGAGCACTGCCCTTCACCGCGCCCAGGCTGGCCTCGGGCTCGATACGACAGTCACCGGCGCGCAGTTTCGCGGTCTTCGACCTCCCCCTCTCCGACGTCAAGCGCCTCGGTGAGCAAGCCGGCGGCAGCATCAACGACGTGGTGCTCAGCGTTTGCGACGACGCGATGCAGCGATATCTCGCCGAGCACGGCGACCCCGCGACGCGGCCGCTGATCGCCTCGATGGCCGTCTCCACACGGGGAGCCGACGACGACAAACCCTCCAACGCGGCCGCACTCGCACAGGTGCAGCTCGGCGCGCCCGACGCCATGCCCACAGAGCGACTCTCGCAGATCGTCGCGTCCACCACGACGCTGAAGTCGGGTGTGAAGAGCATGGCACCTGGGGTGCTCGAGCTGGAGTCGGTCGTGTTCCTCGGCGCCGCGCAGTTGCGCGAGGAGCTTCCCGTCGGGCGGGGAACGGTCCCCCAGGCGGCAACGATGTTGGTGTCGAACATCCCCGGCGGCCCCAAGAACGCGCTCTACATGAGCGGGGGCCGACTCGCGAGCCTTTACGCGGCGCCGATCGTGCCGCCGGCGCACGCGCTGAACATCACCCTGGCCTCCTATGCGGGCAAGCTGTGCTTCGGAATTGGCGCCGCACGCAACGTGATACCCGACACCGAACGGATCGCCGAGCTCGTTGTCCAGAGCTTCGACGAGCTCGCGATGAACCCGGCACCCCGCGCACCCAAAACCCCTGCCTGACGAGAAGAGACAGCCATGCACTACGCCGACATCATCGAGGGGTACGCCGACCGCGCTCCCGAGGCGATCGCCCTCGTCCACGGCGAAACCCGCCGCACGTGGGCCGAATTCGAGGATCGGGCGGCACGGCTGGCCGGCGCGCTTCAGACTGCCGGGCTGGCACCGGGCTCGAAGGTCGGACTACTGCTCTACAACGGACCTGAGTATTACGAGGCTTTCCTCGCGGCGCTGAAGGCGCGAATGGTCCCGATCAACATCAACTACCGCTACGTCGACGACGAGCTGGTCTATCTGCTCGAGGACTCCGACGCCGAGGCGCTGGTGTTCCACGCCTCATTGGGCGAGACCGTCGGCCGCGTCGCCGAGCGAGTGCCTGCTTTGAAGCTGCTCGCCGAGGTCGACGACGCACCGTCAATGTGCCCGGCAGGAGAGCGCTACGAAGATGTCCTCGCTCGTTCGGGGCCGGCGGTGCGGATCGCCCGTCGGCGCGATGACGAGGTGATGATCTACACCGGCGGAACCACCGGCATGCCCAAGGGTGTGGTCTACGACGTCGGCGACTGGACCGACGGTCTGCTGGGACTTGTCTCGGTCGTGCTGGGCATCCCGCCGCTGCCCGACAACGTCGACGATCTCGTCGCCGCCGGAGCGGAGCGGATCGGCGCGGGCGCCGCACCGGTGGTCATGCCGTGTTCGCCGCTCATGCACACCGCCGGCCTGGGTAACTCGATCGCGGTTCAGCTCGCGGGCGGTCGCGCGGTGACACTGCCCGGCCGATCACTGGATCCCGACGAAATCTGGAGCACGGCCGAGCGCGAGTCGGTGAATGTGATGATCATCGTCGGCGACGCGTTTGCACGGCCGATGCTGACGGCGCTGGAGAACGCGGACGTCCGTTGGGATCTGAGCTCGTTGCGGGTGATCCTGTCCTCGGGAGTCATGTGGTCCGCGCCGGTCAAGCAGGGTCTGCTCGAACACGTCGACGCGGCGCTGATCGACGGCATCGGGGCCACCGAGGGCGCGATGGGCGTGCAGGTCTCCCGCCGCGGTGATCAGCTCGCTCAGACCGGTCAGTTCCTGCTGCTGGCAGACACCAAACTGTTCAGCGAAGACGGCCGCGAGATCGAGCCTGGCTCCGACGAGGCCGGGATGATCGCCGCCGGGGGCAAGCTCACACCCAAGGGCTACTACAAGGACCCGGACAAGTCGGCGCGGGTGTTCCGTGAAATCGGCGGCCAGCGTTACGCATTCATCGGCGACTGGGGCCGGCTGCAGGCCGACGGGACCCTCGTACTACTCGGGCGAGGCTCGGGATGCATCAACACCGCCGGAGAGAAGGTGTACCCCGAGGAGGTCGAGGAGGTCATCAAGACCCATCCCGATGTCGCCGACGCCCTCGTGGTCGGCATTCCCGACGAACGGTTCGGTCAGCGGGTGACGGCGGTCGTCGCGCCGAGCAGGTCGGGCGTCGACGTCGTGGACGCGATCAACGACTACCTCACGGAGCGCCTCGCCGGGTACAAGCGGCCCCGCGTCGTCGTCCAGGTCGACGCGATCAAGCGCGCCGCCAACGGAAAACCCGACTACAAGTGGGCGCGCGAGACCGTGCTCTGCGAGGTCCAGCGGGCAGGGGCGTCGACCAGGTGAGGCGGTGTCGAATCCGTCAACGCTGCTCGACAGTTTCGACGTAGCTGCAGCGACCCGGGCCCTGGCCCCCTAAAGTCCAGGAACGACGAAGGCGACGCGGTGGAAGGACGGGAATGACCGACGACAAGACGATGGACAGGACGCATCTGCCGATACCGAGTCGGCCACGCACCGGGTTGATCACGTTCGACGCCAAGGATCCGGACAGTTCGTATCCCGCGATTCCCCAGGTGCGTCCCCCCGACGGTGCCCCCAATGTTCTCGTCGTCCTGCTCGACGATGTGGGCTTCGGCGCGTCCAGCACCTTCGGCGGGCCGTGCCAAACTCCGACCGCCGACCGTCTGGCGTCCGACGGTTTGCGCTACAACCGGTTCCACACCACCGCGTTGTGTTCACCGACGCGCCAGGCGTTATTGACCGGGCGCAACCACCATTCGGTCGGCATGGGCGGCATCACCGAGATCGCTACCGGTGCGCCCGGGTACAGCTCGGTGCTGCCCAACACCATGTCACCGATCGCACGGACACTGAAACTCAACGGCTACAACACCGCACAGTTCGGCAAGTGCCACGAGGTCCCGGTGTGGCAGACCAGCCCGGTCGGTCCGTTCGATGCCTGGCCATCCGCGGGCGGGGGCTTTGAGTATTTCTACGGCTTCATCGGCGGCGAGGCCAATCAGTGGTATCCCTCGTTGTACGAAGGCACCACACCGATCGAGGTTACCCGTACGCCCGAAGAGGGCTACCATCTCATGGAAGACATGGCCGACAAAGCGATCTCGTGGATCGGTCAGCAAAAAGCGCTCGCGCCGGACAAGCCGTTCTTCATCTATTTCGCGCCCGGTGCCACCCACGCACCGCATCACGTGCCGCAGGAATGGGCCGACAAGTACAAGGGCAAGTTCGACGCAGGCTGGGATGCCCTGCGGGAGCAGACGTTTGCCCGACAGACGGAACTCGGCGTCATCCCGCCCGACTGCGAACTGACAAAACGCCATGCCGAGATCCCGGCGTGGGACGACATGCCAGAGGAGCTCAAGCCGGTGCTGTGCCGGCAGATGGAGGTCTACGCCGGCTTCCTCGAGTACACCGACCACCACGTCGGTCGACTCGTCGACGGTTTGCAGCGGCTCGGGGTGCTCGACGACACGCTCGTCTACTACATCATCGGCGACAACGGCGCGTCCGCCGAGGGAACGATGAACGGCACCTACAACGAGATGCTCAACTTCAACGGCTTGGCCGAGATAGAGACGTCGCAGTTCATGATCGAGCGGCTCGACAAGTTCGGCGGCCCCGACTCCTACAACCACTTCTCCGTGGGCTGGGCGCATGCCATGGACACGCCGTACCAGTGGACCAAGCAGGTCGCCTCACACTGGGGCGGAACGCGCAACGGAACCGTCGTGCACTGGCCAAAGGGCATCACTCCCAAGGGCGAGATGCGCTGGCAGTTCCACCACGTCATCGACGTGGCCCCGACGATCCTGGAGGCCGCCGGGCTGCCCGAGCCGGTGTCGGTGAACGGTGTGCAGCAACACCCGATCGAAGGGGTGAGCATGCTGTATTCGTTCAACGATGGTCAGGCGCCCGACCAACACGAAACCCAGTATTTCGAAATGTTCGGCAACCGCGGCATCTACCACAAGGGCTGGACGGCGGTGACCCGGCACAAGACACCGTGGCTGCTGGTCGGCGAAGAGGTGCCCGCATTCGACGACGACGTCTGGGAGCTTTACGACACCACGAAAGACTGGAGCCAGGCCCGCGACCTGGCCGCGGAGATGCCCGAGAAACTGCATGAGCTGCAGCGGCTCTGGCTGATCGAGGCCACCCGCTACAACGTACTGCCGTTGAACGACGACGTCGGCACCCGGATGAACCCCGACCTGGCCGGTCGACCGACGCTGATCAAAGGCAACACTCAGTTGCTGTTCTCGGGCATGGGCCGGCTGTCGGAAAACTGCGTGTTGAGCCTGAAGAACAAGTCGCACTCGGTGACCGCCGAGATCGACGTGCCCGAGGGCGGCGCCGAAGGCGTGATCATCGCCCAGGGCGCCAACATCGGCGGTTGGAGCCTGTACGCCAAGGACGGTAAGCTCAAGTACTGCTACAACCTGGGCGGCGTCAAACACTTCTTCGCCGAGTCCACGGATGCGCTGCCGTCCGGATCCCACCAGGTTCGGATGGAGTTCGACTACGCCGGCGGCGGTCTGGGCAAGGGCGGTGACGTCACCCTCTACGTCGACGGCAAGAAGGTCGGCGAAGGAACCGTCGAAGCGACGTTGGCCAATGTGTTCTCCGCCGACGACGGCTGCGACGTCGGCCGGGACACCGGCTCACCGGTCTCGCCCGATTACCAGCCGCACGGCAACGCGTTCACCGGCAGGATCAGGGGCGTGCAGTTGGCGATCGCCGATGCCGCCGAGGCCGAAGATCATCGCGTTTCTGCTGCGGAGGCCTTGCGCATCGCGATGGCTCGGCAGTGACGACGATGCTTCGGCGACAACCTTATTCGCCGTAAACCTGCCGTCCGGCAAGGTATGTGGCGTGAACCTCGAGGTCGGCGACGTCCGCCGGCGGGACGGTCCGGGGATCGGCCGACAGCACCACCATGTCGGCGTACTTGCCCACTTCCAGTGAGCCGACCACATCGTCGGCGAACAACTGGTAGGCCGCGTCCACGGTCTGCGCCCGGATCGCCTGCTCGACGGAGATGCGCTGCTCCGGGCCGATCACCCGACCACTCGGTGCCGTACGGGTGGCTGCGACAGCGATGTTGCGCAGGGGTTCTTCGGGGGTGACCGGCGGATCGTTGTGCAGCGAAATCCGCATACCCGTGGCGACCGCGGATCCGCATGGCATCCAACGACTTCCGTGTTCGGTGCCGAACAACCCGTCGACGATGATGTCGCCCCAGTAGTGGATCTGGTCGACGAATACGCTGCAGACGACGCCGAGATCGTGCGCGCGCTGCAGCTGATCGTCGCGGATGGCGCCGACGTGCTCGAGCCGCAGCCGGTGATCGTCACGAGGCCAGCGGCGCAGCGCCTCTTCATAGACGTCGAGAATGGTGTCGACGCCGGCGTCGCCCTGTACGTGGCACGCCATCGGCCAGCCCTTCGGAAAGTAGGCGTGCACAATCTCGGTGAGTTGGTCGCGGGTGTAGTTGGCGTGCCCACACGATCCGGGCGCGACGCCGATGGTGCGGGTGGCGTCGGTGTCCAGGTACGGGAACGACAGGTCGATGTTGCCGATCCACGGGGATCCGTCCACCCAGATCTTGATGCCGACCTGACGGAGCAGGTCGTCACCGTCGGCCGGTACTGCGTCGGTGGACATCTCGGCGTTGGAGATCTCGTAGAGCCGCAGTCGCACGCTCAGTTCACCGCGCAGTGCTTCGATCACCGGGCGGAACACCGGGTCGAAAGCCATCTCCGAGCAGGTGGTCAGCCCGGCCGCGTTGAGCCGCTGCAGTTCTGCGTGCAGCATCGCCGGGTAGGCGGCCGGATCGATCACGCCGGCCAGAAGGCTGAACACCGCGGCGGTCTCCTCCGCGGTACCGTCAAGCTCACCATCGGTGTCGCGACCGTACCGGGCGCCTTTTGGGTCGGGAGTGTCGCGGGTGAGTCCGAATCGTCGGGCGGTAGCGCTGTTGAAGTAGGCCTTGTGTCCCGAGTTGTGCACGATCACCAAGGGCGTGTCGGGTGCGACGTCGTCGAGCCAGGCCAGCGTGGGCTCTGGTAATCCGGCCTGCAGCAGCGGATCCCAGCCATTGAGGTATGCGCCCTCGGTGCCGCGTTCAGCGACCTCGGCCTTGATGGCGGCAACAACGTCATCGGCGTTGGGCAGTGTGACCGGCCGGATGTCGACCATCCGCTCCGACAGCACGATGGCCTCCATCAGCGGATGGCCGTGCGCCTCGACGAATCCGGGCATCACGCAGCCGTCGACGTCGCGGGTCTCGGTGTCGGGGCCAATCCAGCCGTCGATCTCGCCGCGGCTACCGACCGCGACGATGCGGCCGTCGCGCACCGCAAGCGCCTCGGCGGTCGGCTGGTTGACGTCGACCGTCAGGACGGTTCCGCGGATGACCAGGTCAGCGGCAGGCATCCGGCAATCTTCTCAGTCGCGGGAGAAATTCGATGAAAAAATGTCGCGCCGCGTGTCGATTTGGGTGAAGGGTCGTTCGACGTAGTCATGAGGGGCACCCGAAGATACAGCCGGCCCCTTCCCGACAGAAGGAGAAGAACAATGGCGCGATACATGCTGATCATGCGAGTCACCCCCGAGGCCGAGGCCGCATTCGCCGAGGCCGAGGTGGACTTCGGCGAGGTCATCGAGTCGATGGGTCGCTACAACGAGGAGCTGATCAAGGCGGGTGTGATGCTCGCCGGCGAAGGTCTGACCGGGCCGGAGGACGGTTTCGTCGTCGACTTCGACTCCGATCCGCCGGTGGTGACCGACGGCCCGTACACCGAGGCCAAGGAGTTGTTCAACGGCTTCTGGATCATCGACGTCTCGTCGAAGCAGGAGGCCAAGCAGTGGGCGCAGAAGTGCCCGTTGGGACCCGGCGTCAAGCTCGAGGTGCGGCTGGTGGGCGAGACCGACCAGTTTCCGCAGGACAATCCGTGGATCAAGAAGGAGATCCAGTGGAAGGCCGAGCTGGCCGAGAAGGTCGCGGCACAGGCACGGGCCGAGGCCGACAAGTTGGGCTGACTGCTGTTGGGCGCGAAATTGCATTCCGGCAGCGAAAGTGCGAGTGGACGCCTGCTGGAATGCAATTTCGCGGACGAGGGAGGCCGACTAAGTGGCGCGGATCCGGATGGGTCCGCGCCACACCGCGTTCGGGTCGAGCACCTCACCCTTCTGGGTGATCTCGACGTCACCGTCGCGGGCCAGGTCGCGAGCGGTCTCGCGGGCGTCGTCCATCAGATCGCGCCAGTCGTCACCGCCGACGGCGCGGGCCGCGTCGGACGGGCAGATCGTCTTGTCCGGGCCGCGTTCACGGGAGAGCTTGAGGATCGTCTCGCGCATTCGCTGTCGGTCGCTCACTCAGCCGAACCTACGCGTCTGCGCATACCCCGGAGTCGCGGATCACGGTGCCGTATACGTTCGCGGTCGCGGTGTCCGCCCGCTTCTAGCGTCGCCGGAGATTTCCGGGGACTCCGTGACGGGAATTGGAACACGTTCTAGTCTGATCGGCATGACTCAGGCTGCTGCTACTTCGCGCGAGCGCTCACCAGGCGACCTGCTGCGCCATCCCGTCCACTCCGGCCATCTCACCGTCGGGGCATTGAAGCGGAACAAGGACAAGCCGGTGCTGTTCCTCGGGGACACCACGCTCACCGGTGGACAGCTCGCCGAGCGCATCAGCTGCTACATCCAGGCGTTCGAGGCGCTCGGCGCGGGTTCGGGAACGGCCACCGGCCTGCTGTCGCTGAACCGGCCGGAAGTGCTGATGATCATCGGCGCCGGGCAGACCCAGGGCTACCGCCGCACCGCACTACACCCTCTCGGCTCTCTGGACGACCACGCCTACGTGTTGAACGACGCGGGGGTCACGTCGCTGATCATCGACCCGAACCCGATGTTCGTCGAGCGCGCGCAGGGACTGTTGGAGAAGGTGCCCGCGCTCAAGCAGGTGCTGACGATCGGTCCGGTGCCTCCGGAGTTGGAGGGCGTCGGCGTCGACCTGACAGCCGAGGCCGCGAAGTACTCACCGCAGCCTCTGGTGGCCGCCGACCTGCCGCCCGATCACATCGGCGGCATGGCGTACACCGGCGGCACGACCGGTAAGCCCAAGGGCGTGATCGGCACCGTGCAGTCGATCACGACGATGACGACGATCCAGTTGGCCGAGTGGGAGTGGCCGGAGCGCCCCAAGTTTCTGATGTGCACGCCGCTGTCGCATGCGGGTGCCGCGTTCTTCGTGCCCACGATCATCAAGGGCGGCGAGCTGTTCGTGCTGACCAAGTTCGACCCGGCCGAGGTGCTGCGGGTGATCGAGGAGCAGAAGATCACCGCCACGATGCTGGTGCCGTCGATGATCTACGCGCTGATGGATCACCCGGATTCGCGCACCCGCGACCTGTCGTCGCTGGAGACGGTGTACTACGGCGCCTCGGCGATGAACCCGGTGCGGCTGCGCGAGGCGATCGACCGGTTCGGCCCGATCTTCGCCCAGTACTACGGCCAGTCCGAGGCGCCGATGGTGATCACGTACCTGGCCAAGGGCGATCACGACGAGAAGCGGTTGACGTCGTGCGGGCGGCCGACCGTGTTCGCGCGGGTTGCGCTGCTGGACGGTGACGGCAACCCGGTGCCGCAGGGCGAGGTCGGTGAGATCTGCGTGTCCGGGCCGCTGGTGTCCGGCGGCTACTGGAACCGTCCTGACGAGACGTCGAAAACGTTTCATGACGGCTGGATGCACACCGGCGATCTCGCCCGTGAGGACTCCGACGGCTTCTATTACATCGTCGACCGAACCAAGGACATGATCGTCACCGGCGGGTTCAACGTGTTTCCCCGCGAGGTGGAAGACGTTGTGGCCGAACATCCTTCGGTAGCCCAGGTGTGTGTGATCGGAACGCCCGACGAGAAGTGGGGCGAGGCGGTGACCGCGGTGGTCGTGCTGCGGCCGGACGCCGACCGCTCCGAGGTGGCCGTCGCGCAGATGACCTCGGAGATCCAGGCGGCGGTCAAGGAGCGCAAGGGTTCGGTGCAGTCGCCCAAGCAGGTGATCGTCGTGGACTCGGTGCCGGTGACCGCGCTGGGCAAGCCGGACAAGAAGGCCGTGCGCGCGCAGTTCTGGGAGGGCAGCGACCGCGCGGTCGGCTAGCTTTGTCTGCTGCGAGCGACCGCTCTTGTACACGCGGTGGCGGCGTGTCGGCGGGCAGACACGGTCGCTCGCGGGGGTTTGCTACGGCGTGGGGTTTGCTACGGCGTCACCACGAAATCGGCTCTATCCCGGGCGGTTTCGATGCGCGCGGCGTTGGGGTCGTCAACGGCGCGCACCCACGCCTCGGCCTGCTCGGGTGACTTACCGAACTCGACGTGGCGGGCGATGAGGCGACGACGGCGAACGTCGGGCGGGGCGTCGACGAACCACACCTCGTCGAGCAGGGCACGGACCGTCGGCCATGGGGGCTCGTCGTCGAGAAGGTAGTTGCCCTCCGCCACGATCAGGCGATGGTCGGGCATCACGGCGATGCTGCCGGCGATGGGCTGTTCGAGATCGCGGTGGAACGCCGGTGCGTAGACGGTCTCGTCGCCCTGGGCCCTGATGCGTTGCAACAGAGCGAGATACCCGTAGGCGTCGAACGTGTCGATGGCGCCTTTGCGGTCGAGGCGACCGAGCCGCTGCAGCTCGACGTCGGCGAGATGGTAGCCGTCCATCGGCACGTAGACCGCATCGTCGGCCGCGGTCGCGACCGCCTCGGCCAGTGTCGACTTGCCCGCGCCCGGCGCACCCGTGACGCCGAGAACGACGCGGGGCTGTCGGCGCCGCAGCGCGTCGAGGCGACTAGCCCAGGAGGGCATCGATTTCCGCGGCGAAGCGAGCAAGTCGCTCCTCTTCGCTCGGAATGCCCCGCTGCTCGTCGGCGGCCCGCTGCCAGCCCAGCCGCCACATCCTCGCGATCGCCCGATCCCCCAGTCCCGCGTACGGGTTGACGAGCGTGTGCGGGAATGCCTTGCGGCCTTCCCAATACGCTGTGACCAACCTGTGGGTCATACCTTCTAACTTTCCGTCGCGAGCTCGGCGAAAGCACTGCGACACGCCGCAGGAAAACGTAGATTACGCGTCCCGAAACTCCGGCGTGAGGCCCGCGTCGGCACAATGAACGCGTGAGCGACGTGCAGGCGACCGTCGACGCGGTGTGGCGCATGGAAGCGGCGAAAATCGTCGCGACTCTGACGCGCTCGGTCGGCGATGTCGGGCTCGCCGAAGACCTGGCCGCCGACGCGCTCGTCGACGCGCTCGAGCAGTGGCCGACGACGGGTGTACCGCGCAACGCCGGCGCATGGATGACCACCGTTGCCAAACGCAAGGCCATCGACTTGTGGCGCCGTCAGGACAATCTCGACAGCAAATACGCCGCGATCGCTCGCGAGCTCGAAAGCCACGTCGAGGAATCGTGGGACCCCGACCGCATCGACGACGACGTGCTCCGGCTGATCTTCATCTCTGCGCACCCGGTGCTGCCGCGCGAAGCCCGGATCGCGTTGACATTGCGGGTCGTCGGCGGGCTTACGACCGAGGAGATCGCCCGCGCCTTCCTGACGTCCACCGCGACGGTCGCCGCGCGGATCACCCGCGCCAAGAAGGCCCTCGCGGCCGCGAACGTGCCGTTCGAGGTGCCGGACCGCTCGGAGTATCCGGAGCGGCTGTCGGCGGTGCTGAGCGTGATCTACCTGATCTACAACGAGGGTTATTCGGCGTCGTTCGGTCAGCGCTGGATCCGCGACGAGCTGTGCACCGAGGCGCTCCGCCTCGGTCGGGTGCTGGCCGCGCTGGTTCCCGACGAACCGGAAGTCCACGGCCTGGTGGCGCTGATGGAGCTGCAGTCGTCGCGCTTCGCCGCCCGCACCGACAGCGACGGCAGGCCGATCCTCCTGGAGGACCAGAACCGGGCGAAATGGGATCGAGCGCAGATCCAACGCGGGGTGGCGGCACTCGAGCGCGCTGCGAACACGTTGCGGCACAAGGGCACTGGATGGGGACCTTATACGCTGCAGGCGGCGATCGCCGAGTGCCATGTCACCGCGCCCACCGCCGCCGACACCGACTGGCACCGCATCGTCGCGCTGTACGACGGGTTGGCTCGCGCGGCGCCGTCGCCGGTCGTCGATTTGAACAGGGCGGTGGCGGTGGCGATGGCCGACGGCCCCGAGGCGGGGCTGGAGATCGTCGACTCGTTGACCGGGTTAGAGGGCTCGTATCTGTTGCCGAGCGTGCGCGGCGAACTGCTCGCCCGGCTGGGCCGCGGCGCAGAGGCCGCCGGCGAGTTCGACCGGGCGGCCGCCATGACCGACAACGAGAGGGAACGGGAAGTGCTGCGCGACAAGGCAAGTCGAGTTGGTCGGTAGCATCGGTGCCATGAGTGAGATCAACGCCGTCCTGTTCGACTTTTCGGGTACGTTGTTCCGGCTCGAGGAGGACGAGAGCTGGTTTCACGGGATGGAGGTCGACGACCGCAAGGTCGACGGCCACGTCCAGGCCGAGTTGATGCGCCGGATGACCGCGCCAACGGGCGAGCACGTCGAGATGACTCCGGAGGCTCACCGCGTATGGGTGAACCGCGATCTGGCGCCGCATCTCCATCGCGAGGCGTATCTGCACGTGCTGCGCGAGTCCGGGTTGGCCAACGAGCACGCCGAGTCGCTGTACGGGCTGCTGATCGATCCGATGAACTGGACTCCGTATCCGGACACCGCCGAGGTGCTGCAGGGTTTGCATCGCAGGCACATCCGGACGGCGGTGGTGTCGAACATCGCCTTCGACGTGCGACCGGCGTTCGTCTCCCTCGGTGCGGCCGAATTCGTCGACGAGTTCGTGTTGTCCTTCGAAGTCGGCGCGGTCAAACCCGACCCGGCGATCTTCGAGATCGCGCTGGACCGGCTGGGCGTGGAAGCCGTGTCCGCGTTGATGATCGGGGACAGCGACGAGGCCGACGGCGGCGCCCGCGCGGTGGGCTGCCGGTTCGCCCTTGTCGATCCGCTACCGACCACCGAGCGCCCGGACGGTCTGCGAACCGCGCTGTCCGGCCACGGCGTCGCGATCTGAGCGATAGCCTCACGGCATGGGCGATCGGATGACGCCCCCGCGGTGGCTCAAATACGCCAACAAGTTGGTGATGGTGCTGCTGCGCCTCGGGCTGCCGATCTCGCGGCACGAGTCGCCCGTGGTGTTGACGGTGCCGGGCCGTAGGACGGGCAAGCCGCGGTCGACGCCGATCACGCCGATGTTCGTCGACGGTGCCCGCTACGTCATCAACGGCTACCCGGGCGCGGACTGGGTGCGCAACGCTCGTGCGGCGAACCATGTCACGCTGCGGCAGGGCCGGCGTTCGGAGCGGGTGCGCCTCGTCGAGCTGAGCCCTGACGAGGCGCGCCGGGTGCTGCGGCAGTTCCCGGCGCAGGTTCCCGTCGGTGTCGACCTGATGACGCGGGCGGGGGTTTTGGAGACCGGGACACCCGACGAGCTCGAGGGGATGGCGGGCCGCCTGCCGGTGTTCCGCGTTGATCCGATCACGTAGCGTTTGCGCCATGTCTGACATTCGCCTGCCGTGGTGGCTGAAGTACGTCAACAAGGTGATGATCGGCCTGCAGAAGCTCGGCATCCTCGGGGAGAAAGGACCCGTCGTGCTGTCCGTACCGGGACGCAAGACCGGCAAGATGCGGTCCACCCCGGTCACGCCGATGGAGGTCGACGGTCAGCGCTATGTGGTCGGCGGGGTACCCGGCTCCGACTGGGCCGCCAATGTCAGGGCGGCCGGTGAGGTCACGCTGCACATCGGCCGCCGCAGCGAACGTGTGCGGATGGTGGAGATGCCCGTCGAGGAGGCGCGACCATTGTTGCGGGAGTTCCCGTCGAAGGTGCCCACCGGGGTGGACTTCATCAAGAGCGCCGGACTGGTCACCGGACCCAACCCCGACGAGTTCGAGGCGCTCGCCGGTCGCTGCCCGGTTTTCCGCATCGATAAGGTAACCCCGTGAGTGACAACCCCTTTGACCCGTCGTTGTGGCAGCCCATCGAGGGCTTCGAACTGACCGACATCACCTATCACCGCCACGTCGTCGACGGCGTTCCGCGGCCCGCGGTGCGCGTCGCGTTCGACCGGCCCGAGGTGCGCAACGCGTTTCGGCCGCACACGGTCGACGAGCTGTACCGCGTCCTCGACCACGCGCGGATGTCATCGGACGTCGGTGTCGTGCTGCTGACCGGCAACGGGCCCTCGCCCAAGGACGGCGGATGGGCGTTCTGCTCCGGCGGGGATCAGCGGATCCGCGGCCGCAGCGGGTACCAGTACGCGTCGGGCGAGACCGCCGAGACCGTCGACCCGGCGCGCGCCGGGCGCCTGCACATCCTGGAGGTGCAGCGGCTGATCCGGTTCATGCCCAAACCGGTGATCTGTCTGGTCAACGGGTGGGCCGCCGGCGGCGGACACAGTTTGCACGCGGTGTGTGACCTGACGCTGGCCAGCCGCGAGCACGCCCGGTTCAAGCAGACCGACGCCGACGTCGGCAGCTTCGACGGCGGATACGGCAGCGCATATCTGGCCAAACAGGTCGGCCAGAAGTTCGCCCGCGAGATCTTCTTCCTGGGCCGCCCCTACACCGCCGAGCAGATGCACGCGATGGGTGCGGTCAACGCCGTTGTCGACCACGCCGAACTGGAGACCGTCGCTCTGCAGTGGGCTTCGGAGATCAACGGCAAGTCGCCGCAGGCGATCCGGATGCTCAAGTACGCGTTCAACCTCACCGACGACGGTCTGGTCGGTCAGCAGCTGTTCGCCGGTGAGGCAACACGATTGGCGTACATGACCGACGAAGCAGTCGAGGGCCGCGACGCGTTCCTGGAGAAGCGCGACCCCGACTGGAGCGGCTTCCCGCGCTACTTTTAGGCGGCGGTTTGGGTGCACTAGCAATCGCTGAGCGACTGGTAGCGCACCGGAATCGCTACTCAGGTGCGACGGCGCCCGGCACCCGGTAGGCCCACGACTTCTTCTGCCGCTCGGCCATCTTCTCCAGGCACTGGTGATGCTTGCGGGCGTGGTAGGCCAGCGGAAAGTACGTCAGCCGGTCGGGAAGTACGCGGTAGGCGATGCGGATGGCCTTGTAGATGCGGTTGAGCTGGCGCTCCTCTTCGGGGCTCCAACTCACGCCGAGCTTGGTGCGCAGACGCGGGTCGAGCAACCCGACGATCGACAGGTAATTGAAGCGGAATGCGGGCCGCAGCATGGCTTTGATCAGCGGATAGAACACCTGCGGCACCGACGGGGGCAGCTCCATCGTGCCGGTGATCAAGTCGTCCATCAGCTTCCGGGCCTGCGGCGTGGCCTCGAGTTTGTCGATCATCGACTCGAAGTAGTCGGTCATCTCCTGATCGGTCTCGGGATAGTCGCGCATCGGCACATGCAACAGGCGCGCCAGTCGGCGGTTGTCGCGCAGCAGTTGGGTCTTCTCGTCGTCGGTGAAGTCCCGCCCGATCAACAAGCGAGCACCGTGGACGTTGACGATGTAGCCGGTGCAGATGACCCACTGGTACGCCTCGGGATTCAGGGCGCTGATCTGTTTGCCGGTCGACGCGCTCTTCATCGTCATCGGCCGATGCATGGCGCGGACCCGATTTCCTTCGGCCACGGCTTCGGTGCCGCCGTAAGTCCACCGCAGCACCGAGTCAATGGACCGGATCGCCCGTCCGCCCGGATCGCCGTGGAACGACGCGGAATAGCGGCCGGTGACCTCGGCGATGACGGGATGCATCGCCTGCATCATGAACGCCGCGCCCTCGAAGATCAGGAACGTCCAACGGCCCGTGTGCTCGGCGGTCAGCGAATCCGGCGGTACCAGTTCGATCGGTTCGTCGTCGACAGACAGATCGATGTCCGAAGTGGCGGTCATGGGCGGCGTCCACCTCCATTCCAGGTCGTTCGGCGAGGCTAATATGACCGACAGGTCGCATTCAAGTCGCATAAGGGGCGTCGGTGAGCATGGATAGGCGCAGGTCAGCGCGGAGAAAGACGCCGCAGCAGCAGCGCTCTCGTGAGATGGTCGCAAAAATCGTCGAGACGACGGCCGGTCTGCTCCTCACCACCGATCCCGCCCAGGTGACGACGAACCTGATCGCCGACCGGGCGGGCGTCAGTAAAGGATCGATCTACCAGTACTTCGCCGATAAGGACGAGATCCTCGAGGCGGCCATCGAGCATCTCGCCCTCTCGCAGGCCCCGGCCATCGAGGAACGCCTGCGGGCCGTGACGCTCGCCCAGCCCGCCGAGGCGATGGCGGCCTCCATCGACTTCCTCATCGACGTCACGATCGCCAACCGCGGCCTGCTTCGGTACCTCGCCGAACGTCCGGACCACGTGCGCGCTTTCGAGAGCATTTCGGGTTTGAATGCCACGCTCGTGGCGATGTCGACGCTGCACATGAACCACTACCGCGACCAGTATCGCAACGAGCTGAGCCCAAAAGCGTTGGCGTGGTTGTTCTTCAACATGGCGGTGGCGACGACCCTGCGGTACATCGAGTCCGACGACCCGATCCGCCTCGACGAACTGCGCGCCGGGCTGAAGTTCGCGTCGTCAGGTCTGCTGGCCGCCGGCCGCAACTGAGCGATTTGTGCACGTTCTGGAGCGGTGAGCGCGCGTTTTCGTGCACAAGCCGCTCGCCTAGACTCACCGCTCGTGAGCAAGAGCCCGTTGCGGCGGTTGGCCGACCAACTCGTCCTGACCACCATGCGCCCGCCCGTGGTCCCCGAGTTGCTGCAGTACCAGCCCGGCCGCGACATCGTTGACCTGCGTGGTAAGCGCATCCTGCTCACGGGCGCGTCATCGGGGATCGGCGAGGCGGCCGCGGAGAAGTTCGCCCGCCGCGGCGCCATCGTGGTGGTGGCGGCACGCCGACAGGAGCTGCTGGACGCGCTGGTCGACCGGATCGCCGACGACGGCGGGGACGCCAAGGCACACGCCTGCGACCTGTCGGATCTCGACGCGGTCGACGGGCTGGTCGAACGTGTCGTCACTGAGCTCGGGGGCGTCGACATCCTGATCAACAATGCCGGCCGGTCGATCCGCAGACCGCTGGCCGAGTCGCTGGACCGTTGGCACGACGTCGAACGCACCATGGCGATCAACTACTACGGGCCGTTGCGACTGATCCGCGGCCTGGCGCCGGGCATGCGCGAGCGGCGCGACGGCCACATCATCAACGTGTCCACCTGGGGCGTGCTCAGCGAGTCGTCGCCGTTGTTCTCGGTGTACAACGCGTCGAAGGCGGCGCTGACCGCGGTGAGCCGAGTCATCGAAACCGAGTGGAGCGCTGACGGAGTGCACTCGACCACGTTGTTCTATCCGCTGGTGCGCACGCCCATGATCGCCCCCACTCGCGCCTACGACGGATTGCCGGGGCTGTCCTCCGACGAGGCCGCCGAGTGGATGGTCACGGCCGCCAAGACCCGGCCCGTGCGGATCGCGCCGCGGATGGCTGTCAGCGCCCAGGTGCTCAACAGCTTCGCACCCGCGGTCGTCGACGCCGTGATGAAACGGCAACGCCTACAACCGAACAAGTAAATGCCCCACCCCGACATCGCGACCGTCGCCGACATCGCACGCGTCTTCGGCGCCGAACGTCCGGACGCGGTCGCATTGATCGCCGGTGATCGCACCACGACGTTCGGCGACCTCGATACCCGGTCCAGCCGGGTAGCCCAGGCGCTGCGCGCGGCGGGTGTGGGGTTCGGCGACCGGGTCGCGTTCATCGAGAAGAACGGCATCGAGTTCTTCGAAGTCGCCTGTGCGCTGTCCAAACTCGGCGCGGTCGTGGTGCCGGTCAACTGGCGACTGGCACCACCCGAGATGCTGCACATCATCGACGACGCCGACGCAAAGGTGGTGATCGTCGGCGCCGACTTCTTCTGTCACGTCGAGGCGATCGAGGACCGGCTGACGGCACAGGTCGTCGCCGTCGGCGAGCACCCCCGGTGGCCGGAGTTCGATCGCTGGATGGGGGCCTATCCCGCCGACGACCCCTGCGTCGCAACGCAACCAGACGATGTCGCATTTCTGATGTACACCTCCGGCACCACCGGAGCGCCCAAGGGCGTGATGCTGACCAACGACAACTACTTCTGCAAGGCCACCGGGATCGCCGACAAATGGCGCTTCGACGCCGACAGTGTGAGCCTGGCCGTGATGCCGATGTTCCACATGGCGGGCTCCGGCTGGGCGCTGGTGGGCCTGTGCGAGGGCGCGCGCACGGTTGTGCTGCGCGACGTCGACCCGACCGCTGTCCTCGAAGCCGTTGCGCAGCATGGTATTACGAACATGCTGCTGGTGCCGGTCGTGATCCAGCGCCTACTGGAAACCCCGGGCGTCGAGCAGACGGACTTCTCGGCTCTGCGCGCCATCGTCTACGGCGCATCGCCGATCACCGACGACGTCCTGGTCCGGGCTCTCGAACGGTTCAACTGCGATCTGCTGCAGGTGTACGGGCAGACCGAAACCACCGGATCCATCACGCAACTCGACCGCCACGACCCCGAACTGATGCGCTCCTGCGGTAAGCCGTTCGGGTGGGTCGAGGTGCGCATCGTCGACGACGCCGGTCGCGGCGTCCCCAGCGGGACTGTCGGCGAGCTGTGGACCCGCTCGCGCCAGAACATGCGCGGCTACTGGAACAACCCCGCTGCGACGGCCGCCACCGTCACCCCGGACGGCTGGTTGAAGACCGGCGACGCCGGTTACGTCGACGCCGAGGGTTATGTGTACCTGCACGACCGGGTCAAGGACATGATCGTGTCCGGCGGCGAGAACGTGTACCCGACCGAGATCGAGAACGTTCTGATGACACATCCGGACGTCGCCGACGTCGCGGTGATCGGCGTTCCGGACCCGACGTGGGGTGAGGCGGTGAAGGCGGTCGTGGTGCCCGGGGCGGGCTGCTTCCCCGGCGAGGCAGACCTCATCGCGTACGCCCGCGAGCGGCTGGCCGGGTTCAAGCTACCCAAGTCGGTGTCGTTCGCCGAAGACCTGCCCCGCACCCCCAGCGGCAAGATCCTCAAGCGTGCGCTGCGGGAACCCTATTGGGAAGGTGTCGGGCGGCAGATCGGCTGAGCGTGATAGACACGATGTCATGGAGATTCTGGCCAGCCGGATGCTCATTCGGCCGGCGGACTATCAGCGTTCCCTGACGTTCTACCGCGACGAGTTGGGGCTGGCGATCGCCCGCGACTACGGTGCGGGCACGGTTTTCTACGCCGGCCAGTCGTTGATCGAACTCGCCGGCCACGGTGGCCCGCGGGCGGGCGGCACGATGTGGCTTCAGGTGCGCGACGTGTACGCCACCGAGAAGGAACTGTCGGGCCGGGGTGTACCGATCGCGCGGGAGGCACGTGAGGAACCGTGGGGCCTGCATGAGATGCACGTCGAGGATCCCGACGGCGTGCTGCTGATCTTCGTTCAGGTGCCCGAGACGCACCCGCTGCGCCGCGACACCCGGCGGTGACGCCCTAGAGTTCAGCGCGCGGGGGCCAGCGGCCAGCCGACCGAGGCCAACCGCGACGCAACCTGGTGCATCTCTTCGGGATTCGGCTCCTGCGCGGTGACCTGGTGGATCGCCGCGCGGATGTCGGCTTCGGTGACGATGTCCGAGTTCGCGCTCCTGAGCACCGCCTGCGCGGCGCTGACCACTTCGTCCTCGGCGAGCGAGCGCTTCAGCAGCGCGAGCAGCGGGAAATAATCCGTGGGCGGCACGCCTTCCGGATACCCGCGGCGCAGCCAGTTGAGCACGCTGTCCAGCACGGTGCGGTTCTCGGTCATGGTGTGGCGCAACTCATTTCTGCGGCATGAAGGGGAACAGGTCGATCCCCGTATGGTGGATGATCGTGCCCCTGGTGATCCACAGCACCGCGGTGACGATCACCCATCCGACGAACACGAACAAACCGATGCCGAGGTATTTGCGGACCCGGTTGGGTGCGGTCACGGTGCCGTCGGCCGACTCGTGCCCGGCGCCGCTCGAAAAAGCCATCAAGCCGGTGGCGAACAACGCGGGCAGTCCCGCGCCCAGGACCAGCCCGACCACCAGTACCTTCAGAATGCTCTCGAGATAGGTCATCGATGTTCCTCCGCTACACCGTCGCAGGCGGCCTGACGGGTTCGGGCATTGCTTCCTCGATGGCGGCCCGCAGTTCGGCGGGGACCACGGAGTTGGTCGCACCGTCCCACTCGGCGTTGACGTTGGTGTGATCGACCTTCTGTTGCTGAGCGCGCCACCACATGTAGAACGACAGGCCCACCAACACCAGGAAGATGAACCCGTCGCCCGCGAGGCCCGATCCCGTGAGCGCCTCGACGCCATGGGCCAGCCAGAAGGACAGTGCGCCAACGAGTCCCGCGGCCGGCAGGGTGATCAGCCAGGCCACAGCCATCCGGCCCGCCACCGCCCAGCGGACTTCGGCGGCCGGCTTGCCGACGCCGCTGCCCAGGATCGAACCGGTGGCGACGTGGGTGGTGGACAACGCCATACCAGCGGCGCTCGAGCTGAGAATGATTGCGGCCGAGGAAGCTTCGGCGGCGAAGCCCTGCGGTGACTGGATCTCCACCAGACCCTTGCCCAGGGTGCGGATGACGCGCCAGCCACCGAGGTAGGTGCCGAGCCCGATCGCGACCGCACAGCTGAAGATGACCCAGAACGGCAGGCCGTTCTCCTTGACGTCGCCGCTCAGGTGCCCGGTGGTGATGAGCGCGAGCGCGATGACACCCATCGTCTTCTGCGCGTCGTTGGTGCCGTGCGACAGCGCGACCAGCGAGGCCGTCGCGACCTGGCCCCAGCGGAAGCCCTCCCGGCGGCGGCGCTCTGTCACCTTGCGGGTGATCCGGTACACCAGCCAGGTGCCGCAGGCGGCGACCAGGCACGCGATGAGCGGCGCGGCGATCGCGGGGATGAGCACCTTCTGGCTGATGCCGCTCCAGTTGACGCCTGCGGTGCCCATGGCGGCCAGGCCTGCGCCGATGAGCCCGCCGAACAGTGCGTGCGAGGAACTCGACGGGATGCCGAACAACCACGTCAGCAGGTTCCACAGGATGCCGCCGATCAACCCGGCGAAGATGATCGTCAGACCGGTCGACGCGTCGATCGACGGCAGCAGGGCGCCGGTCTGGCCGTCCTGGACGTTGAGCACCGAGGTGGTCACCGTGACCGCGACCTCGACCGACAGGAACGCGCCGACCAGGTTGAGAATGCCCGCCAACAGGACCGCGGTCTTGGGCTTGAGCGCACCGGTGGCGATCGATGTGGCCATCGCGTTGCCGGTGTCGTGGAAGCCGTTGGTGAAGTCGAAGGCCAGTGCGGTTGTGATCAACAGCACGAGGACGATCAACTCAGCGCTCACGGCGTTAATTCTGCGGCCATAGAGTTCGTTTCACCTAATCTGCAACGCTCTTGGACCGGCGTGTCATCTGGCATTTCGCCTTCTCGGGCAATGTGTTCATCCATTGTTCACCCGCCGGCGGTCGAGCGTTTGCCGGCGACGCCGAACTCGTCTTGTCCGGTCGCGCACTAGCATCATCCAATCGGGAGTGGGTAGACCCGATGCGACACGCGGGAGGGCACAGTGACGAAGTTTCTGGCCAAAATTGTCGCGTGGATCACAGCCGGTTACCCCGAAGGGGTGCCCGGTCCGGACCGGGTGCCGTTGTTCTCGCTCCTGCGGCGGCGCCTCACCGAGGACGAGGTGCGAACCGTCGCCATGGAGCTCAAGCGGAACGGCGACTTCGACGACGCCGATATCGGAGTCCTCATCACCCAGATCACCGATGCGCTGCCGACGTCTGAGGACGTGGAGCGAGTTCGCCAACGATTGGCGGTCCGCGGCTGGCCCCTCGATGATCCACGCGACGGGGAGGGTGACCCATAGCCGTCCTGCGCGCGGTCGCGGTCCGGTCCGGTGCCGCGGCGTTGTCATTGCTGCCCGTCGTGCACAACATGCTGGCCGGTCGCGCCACGGTGCTGCCGGTGCCTGCCGGGGATGATCGCGAATCATCTTTTCTGTCAGGGGCGTTGCGGTGCGGCGCGGAGATCGACGACGACGTGGCGGTGGTGGTGCCGACATCGGGCACCACCGGGACGCCCAAGGGTGCGATGCTGACCGCCGCCGCATTGACCGCCAGCGCCGAGGCGACACATCACCGGCTCGGCGGGCCGGGGCGCTGGCTGCTGGCTTTGGCAGCGCATCACATCGCGGGGCTTCAGGTGCTGGTCCGCAGTGTCGTTGCAGGTACCACACCGGTGGCCTTGGCGCCGACGTTCGATCCGGACGAATTGCCCTCTGCCGTCGACGCTTTGGGCCCCGGACGGCGTTACGCCTCGCTGGTGGTCGTGCAACTCGACAAAGCGCTGCGCAACGAGGGGGCGGCCGACGCATTGGCCACGCTGGACGCCGTCCTGATCGGCGGGGGGCCGATGCCGACTGGCCTGGCCGAACGTGCTGCCGCGGCGGGGATTTCGGTCGTCCGCACCTACGGGATGAGCGAGACCGCAGGCGGATGCGTGTACGACGGCGTGCCGTTGGACGGTGTGCGGGTTCGGATTCGCGACAGCGCGCGGCCGGCGACATCAGACGGGGGTCGGATTGTGTTGGGCGGCCGGACGCTTGCTAAGGGCTACCGCAACCCGGTGGACCCCGATCCCTTCGCCGATGCGGGCTGGTTCCGCACGGACGACGTGGGAGTCGTCGACCCCGAGGGCCGGTTGACGGTGCTCGGCCGGGTCGACGACGCGATCGGCAGCGGCGGGTTGACGATCATGCCGCAGATCGTGGAGGCCGCCCTTGCAACCCACGAGGCGGTGGCCGAATGCGCGGTGTTCGGGGTGCCCGATGAGCGGCTGGGCCAGCGGGTGGCCGCGGCCGTCGTGCTCGCTGCCGGTCGCGACTCCCCCACGCCCGCCGAGCTACGCGAGCACGTCACCGCGACCCTGGATGCCACCGCGGCACCGCGCGAGTTCCACGTCGTAGACGAAATACCGCGGCGCGGCATCGGCAAAATCGACCGGCGCGCGCTGGCGGCCAGGTTCTCTAGTTAGGTCACAGGCTTGAGCGGGTCGTGACCGATCGTCATGAGCCTGTGCCGCCAGTTCTCCTGACCGGCCGTGGGCTCGAGGTCGACGCCGCGTTCGGCGTGAACGCGGTCGACGACCTTGCGCATCACGCGCTCGTCCTCGTCGGTGAGGTCGACCGAGCGCTTCTGCAGGATCTCGAGCACGGCGCGGCCGGTCTCGGTGCCCGCCTGGTCGGGCATCTCTTCGGAGTCTTCGGCGGCGGACCGGGTGCGCAGCCAGTCCAGTAGTTCGCGGGACGTCATGTTGACCACGCGGTGAAATTCGTCCCACAGCGCGGCGTCGACCTCGACGTGGTGTGCCATCGCACTCACCTCCGCCCGTTCGGCTACCCGGCGACCGACGGGGTTAACCCATTGCGCGGTCGAGCATGATGGACCCATGCGTCGCGAAGTCAATACGGTCGACGAGTTGCGGGCCATCGTCGGGCGACCGGACCCCTACGTCGCCAACAAGGTCAGGGACCGCCTGTCGCCGGTACAGCGCGACTGGCTCGCCCACGCGCCGCTGGCTTTCGTCGCGACGACGGATGCGCGGGGTCGCGTCGACGTGTCGCCCAAGGGCGATCCGCCCGGATTCGTGCACGTCATCGACGACACCACGATCGCGATACCGGAGCGGCCGGGCAACAAACGGGTCGACGGCTATCTCAACGTCCTGCAGAACCCGCATGTCGGTACCGTGTTCCTGATCCCCGGCCGCGGCGACACCCTGCGCATCAACGGGACCGCCAAGATCCTCTCGGACGCTGACTATTTCGACGCGCTCACGGTCAAGGAGAAGCGTCCGATCCTCGCGCTGGAGGTTGCAGTCGAAGAGGTGTTCTTCCACTGCGCCAAGGCTTTTCTGCGTTCGGAGGCCTGGGACCCGTCGACGTGGAACCCATCGGCGCTGCCGAGCGTCGCGCAGCTACTCAAGGCGATCCGGCCCGAATGGACCCAGGCCCAACTCGACGAGTACTACAGCGAGGCCAACACCCGCACCCGGCTGTACTGATTTCGGTGTAGTCCGTCGCGGTGAATGCGACGAACTACACCGAAATCACTCAGATCTGGGTGCGGCCGGCGAATAGGGTGACGGAATGCCGACCAGTCGCAAGGAGTTCGTGGCGGTCGCCGTCGGTGTGTTGCTGGTGGTCGCCGCGTTCGTGGTGCCGCGGCTCGACCTGGGGATCGTCACGCCACTGATCAACGCGACGCCAGGGCGCATACGCCAGTTCGCCGACACCGCGCCGATCTTCGGATGGTGGAACGCACACGTCGGGTGGGGCACGGTCCCCGCGGTCGTGATCGGCGCCGCGGTGGTGTGGTGGGGGCCGAGGGTCGCACAACGGCTGTCGTGGCGTGCGTTGCCGTGGGCGACATGGGCGACGGCGTGCGCATGGGCGTTCTCGCTGGCCATGATCGACGGGTGGCAGCGTGGTTTCGCAGGCAGGTTGGTCGCCCGCCACGAGTATCTGCGTCAGGTCCCCACCGTCACGGACATACCGCATGCGCTGCGAACGTTTTCCGACAGAATCCTTGATTACCAACCGGATTCGTGGATCACCCATGTGTCAGGACATCCCCCCGGTGCGCTGCTCACCTTCGTCTGGCTCGACCGCATCGGCCTCGGTGGTGGCACGTGGGCCGGCCTGCTGTGCCTGCTGGTGGGATCCAGCGCGGCAGCCGCCATCCTCGTCGCGGTGCGGGCACTGTCGGGGGAATCGACTGCGCGGCTGGCGGCCCCGTTCGTCGCTGTTGCCCCCACGGCGATCTGGATCGCGGTGTCGGCCGACGGCTACTTCGCGGGAGTCGCGGCGTGGGGTATCGCGCTGCTGGCGATCGCCGTCGGGGGCACCGCGAGATGGCCCGTCCTCGCTGCCGCAGGGGCCGGTCTGCTACTGGGCTGGGGCCTGTTCCTCAACTACGGCCTGGTTCTGATGGCGTTACCCGCGCTCGCGGTGCTGATGTGCGCGGCCGACTGGCGGGCCGCTGCCCGTGCCGCGGTACCGGCGGTCGGGGTCGTCCTCGCCGTGGTGGCGGCCTTCGCGGTGATGGGGTTCTGGTGGTTCGACGGCTATCAGCTGGTGCAGGAACGCTATTGGCAGGGCATCGCCAATGACCGGCCGTTCCCGTACTGGGGGTGGGCGAACCTCGCCTCCGTGGTGTGCGCGATCGGCCTCGGCAGTGTGGCCGGTCTCGGCAGGGTGTTCGACATCGCGGCGATCCGGCGTCGGCCCGGCCTGCCCATGCTTCTTCTCGGCGCGCTGCTGGCGATCCTGTTCGCGGACCTGTCGATGCTGAGCAAGGCCGAGACCGAACGCATCTGGCTGCCGTTCACCGTCTGGCTGACCGCCGCCGGGACAGTGCTACCACCGCGGTCGCATCGCTGGTGGCTCGGCGTCAACGTGGTGGGCGCCCTGCTGCTCAACCACTTCATTCTGACGAATTGGTAACGGTCGCGGGTCACCACGCGCATCCGTAGGACATTGCCGGGACCCTGGAACCGTGCAACCCGGCGACCGGCCCCGGGTACAGCGGGTGATCCGCTGGCGTAGCCCGCTGCGCGGTTTGTGGCTGACATCGGTGTTCGGCTCGGTGCTGCTGATCGGGCTGCCGGTGGTGATCCTCACCGGCCTGCTGTCCTACATCGCCTACGGGCCGCAGTTCGATCAGGCCATACCGGGCGATGTGGGCTGGCTCAAGCTTCCGACCTTCGACTGGCCCACCGACCCGTCCTGGCTGTACCGGCTGACGCAGGGGTTGCACGTCGGGCTCGGACTGGTGCTCGTGCCGGTGGTGCTCGCCAAGTTGTGGTCGGTGATTCCCCGGCTGTTCGCCTGGCCGCCTGCGCGTTCCATCGCCCAACTGGTGGAACGGATCTCGTTGCTGATGCTGGTCGGTGGGGCGCTGTTCGAGATCGTCACCGGCGTGCTGAACATCCAGTACGACTACATCTTCGGCTTCAGCTTCTACACCGCCCACTACTTCGGCGCCTGGGTGTTCATCGCCGGGTTCGTCGTGCACGTCGCCATCAAGCTCCCCCGCCTGCGGGAGGGTTTGCGGTCACGGTCGATGCGTGCCGTGCTGCGCACGTCGCGCGAGGACACCGTCGTCGACCCGTATGAGCCCGACGGGTTGGCTCCCGCCGATCCCGATCCCCCGACGATGAGTCGCCGCGGCGCGCTCGCTCTGGTCGGTGGCGGGGCCGCATTGGTCGCGGTTCTCACCGCTGGGCAGTCGATCGGCGGATGGACCAGGCACGCCGCACTCCTCCTGCCCCGCGGCCGAACCCGCGGCGACGGCCCGAATGACTTCCAGGTCAACAGGACTGCCGCCGCGGCCCAGATCACACCGGAGATGACGGGCGAGCGCTGGCGACTCACCATGACCGGAGGAGCATCACCGGTGGTGCTCGACCGCGCCGCGCTGACCGCGATGCCCCAACACACCGCCCGGCTGCCGATCGCCTGTGTCGAAGGCTGGTCGACGACCGAGACGTGGACCGGCGTGCCGCTGCGGGATTTGGCCCGGTTGGCCGGTGTGGCCTCACCGGTATCGGCGTTCGTCCGGTCCGTGGAGCGGCGCGGGGCTTTCAATCGCGCGACGCTGCAACGCAATCAGCTTCTGCATCCCGACGCGCTGCTGGCGCTGAGGGTCAACGGCGTCGACCTGTCACCCGATCACGGTTTCCCGGCCCGCGTCATCGTGCCTGCGCTGCCAGGCGTGCACAACACCAAATGGGTGGGCTCGATCGACTTCCGGGCCGGTGATTGACGTGGGGCGGTTCCGCGCCGTCTACGGATCACATCCGCTGCACCTGCTGACGTTGGTCGCCGGCTTCGCGCTATTCGGTTATGTGTTGGCCACTCTCACACCGCCGGCGTTGTGGAACACCCGCACATGGTGGCAATCCATCGCGGTGTGGTTCGCCGCGGCGATCGTCGTCCATGATCTCGTACTGTTTCCGCTCTACGCGCTGGTGGACCGGGCCCTGTTGTGGAGCACGCGAATTCCCCGGTTACGGGTTCCACTACTGAACTATGTGCGGGTACCGGCGCTCGGCTCGGGGTTGACCCTGCTGTTGTTTCTGCCCGGCATCATCAAACAGGGCGCGCCGGTCGTGCTGGCCGCGACGGGACAGACCCAGGATCCGTACCTGGGCAGGTGGTTGCTCTTGACGTCAGCGATGTTCGGGATCAGCGCGGTGGTCTACGCCGCACGGCTGGCGACGACCAAGACCTAAGCCAGCGTCAGGCTGGCGACCACCCGGTTGCCGATCGGATGGACGCGGGTCATCGCCAGGCCCGCGGTCTCGGCGACCTCGGCGGCGCAGTCGATGCCCACCGACGCCCACGGGAACCACGGCCCGACTACGCGCGACGACTCCAGCCGGACCCAGCGGTTGCGCACACCCTGTGTCAGAGCCTCGAACTCGGCGATGCACCGCCCGCCTCGGCGCAATAACTCCGCCGCCCTGTGCAGCATCCGGAACGGGTCGCCGCCGAGGCCGACGTTGCCGTCGGCCAGCAGCACGGTCTGCCACCGTCCGGTCGCGGGCAGCTGCCCGAACACGTCGCGGCGCAGCACGGGCGCACCGTTGCGCCGCGCGAGCCCGACCGCGGTCGCGGACTGGTCGACACCGAGCGCAGGTATGCCCCGGCGGATCAGCTCGATCACCAATCGTCCTGGACCGCAGCCCAAATCGATCGTCGGCCCTTCGCACAGCCCGACGACGGCGCGGTCGAAGCGGCAATCGGCGTTCGCGCCTCCGATCCAGCGATGCACAGGAAGGGCGCGGACCTGACCGTCGTCGCTTCGGATCCAGCACCGCTCCCCGTCGAGCGCGCAGTCGTAGAGGTTGCCCAGCATCAGGCGAGCACCGCCTCGGCGGCCAGGACGAACCGGCTGTCCGCCGCGCATCCCCGGCGCACCGCGTCGATGTCGGCGATGGTGTCGAAGTCGGCGAGCTCGTCGAGCAAACCGACGTCTATGCCTTTGCCGCGCAACGCCGCCAGGGTCAAAGCGCCGGTGTCGGACCGCGACATCGGCACGCTCCGCAGGCATTCGGCCATGGACGGGCGCGAGACACCCAACACCCACCACCCGCCGTCGGTGGCGGGTCCGAGGACCGCGTCGCTTCCTATCAGCGCTCGCCCGCATTCGACGAGTAGGCCGGCGGTGACCTGCGGGGTATCCATGCCGATCTGCAGTACCGGGTCGCCGACGGAAGCGTCGGCGTGCGCGTTGGCCAGTCGCTGGGCGAAGTCCGCGCCGCGTTGGGGTATCACCGTGAATCCGTCTAAGCTGTAGGCGATTTCGTCACCTCGACTCGCCTGCCTGAGATCGCCGGTCAGCGCGACGACCCTGCGTCCGAAAGGCGCGGTGGTGACAGCATCGAGGGTGTCGAGCAGCGCTGCGGCGGCGAGGTCGGCCGCGGCGGCGGGGCCGATCGTCGCGGCGAGCCGAGTCTTCGCCAGACCGGCCACCGGCGCCTTGGCCACCACCAACACCGTCACCGCCAGCACCGTCACGAGATCACCCGCCAGAAGTCAAAGGCGGCCACAGCGCTACCGCGCACCGATCCGCTGACCTTGGACTTGCCGCCGGTGCGCGCGCGGTAGTCGACATCGCGCTCGACGACGCACCACCCGGCGGCCGCCGCCCGGACCAGCATTTCGAGGGGGTACCCGGAGCGGCGGTCGCGAACGTCGAGGTCGAGCAGAGCGTCGCGGCGGGTGACCCGCATCGGGGCGATGTCGTGTACCGCCAGGCCGTGGCGCTGCCGCAGCCGCCAGCACACCGCCGCGGTGCCGAGGCGGGCATGCCACGGCCACTTCAGCCCCGGCACCGGCCGGCGGCGCCCGATCGCCATGTCGGCCCCGCGGTGGAGGTCGTCGACCAGAGCGGGCAGGTCACGGGGATCCAGCGAACCGTCGGCGTCCAACACCGCCACGATGGGCGTCGTCGCCGCTACCACCCCGGCGTGCACTGCGGCGCCGTAACCGGGCCGCTTCTCAGGTACCACCTGCGCTCCATGCTCCCGGGCGACGTCCGCGGTCGCATCGGTGCTGTTGTTGTCGACCACCAGCGGCCGGTATCCGTCCGGGATCGCCGCGAGCACGCCCGGCAGCGACTGCGCCTCGTTGAGACACGGCAGCACCACGGTCACCGAACGGTCGGGCATGGGTTCGAGGCTAACCAGCCCCTGACCGCGCCGACCAGTGGATCAATGACGGATCCGTGACATCGGCGCAGGTAGTCGCCGCACGGGACTACTCTCGGAAACTGTGACGCGGGTATTGATCGCCGACGACGACAGCGTCGTGCGTGATGTCGTGCGTCGTTATCTCGAGCGCGACGGGCTCGACGTCGCGATCGCCCACGACGGAGCCGAGGCCCTGCGGCTGCTCGGCTCCCAGCACATCGATGTCGCGGTCCTCGACGTGATGATGCCGGGCCCGGACGGGCTGACGCTGTGCCGTAACCTGCGCCAGCGCGGCGGATACACGATGCCGGTGATCCTGCTGACCGCACTCGGCGAGGAGGACGACCGCATCGCGGGCCTGGAGGCCGGCGCCGACGACTACCTCACCAAACCGTTCAGCCCGCGCGAACTGGCGCTGCGGGTGCGCTCGGTGCTGCGGCGCGCGCCCGCACCGACGGGCCGGCGGGCGCTGGACATCGCGGTCGGCGGCCTAACCGTGTCGACGGCCGCGCGCACCGTGACCGTCGACGGACAGCCGGTGTCGCTGACCAACCGCGAGTTCGACCTGCTGCTGTTCTTCCTCACCCACACCGACGTCGTGTTCAGCCGCGAGGAACTGTTGAAACAGGTGTGGCAATGGGATTTCGGCGACCTGTCGACAGTGACCGTGCACGTCAAGCGGTTGCGGTCGAAGCTCGGTGAGCACCACAGGGTGCAGACGGTGTGGGGCCGCGGCTATCTGTGGAGCAGCGAGGCCCGCTCGCCGGAAGGGCAGAGCGCCTAGTGCCGTCCGACCTCTGGGAGATCATCGGGTTGGCGCTGGCATGTTCGGTTCCCGTGGTGCTCGCGGGCGCACTCGTCATCCGCCTGGCCCGGTCGTGGTCGCTGGCGGTGAGCATGGTGGCGCTGGTGCTCATCCCGGTGTTGGCGACGTTCACCGGTGTGCTCGGCGCCAGCCGCTTCATGATCACCGAAACCTTCGAGAAGACCGCGATCGTCCTGGTGATCGTCTCGGTGGTGACGATTCCCGCCGCGGTGATGCTCGCGCGCTATCAGGCCCGTCGCACGGTGTGGGAGCAGGAGATCCGCGAGTCCGAACGGGCCGCCGAGCAGTCGCGCCGCAGGCTGGTCGCGTTCGTCAGCCACGATCTGCGGACCCCGCTGGCCGGGATACGGGCGGTGTCCGAGGCGATCGCCGACGGCGTCGTGCCCGACGCCGAGGTCCGCGTACACGCCAAAACCATTGAGCAAGAGTCGGTTCGGCTTTCTGAGATGGTTGACGACCTGTTCGAGATGTCGAAGATCAACGCGGGTGCGGTCCAACCGGTGTTCGACAAGGTGGCGCTCGACGAGGTGGTCGACGATGTGCTCACCGCGCACCGGATCGCCGCCGAGCGCGCGGGAGTGGCGTTGACGGCCGAGCTGCCGGAGGCGCCGGTGCGGGTGCTGGGCAGCGACCGCGCGTTGGTGCGTGTGCTGTCCAACTTGGTGGCCAATGCGATCGCCCACACCCCGGAGGGGGGCCGGGTGTCGCTGTCGCTGGGCTCGGACGAGAACGGTGCGTGGGCGCGCGTCGACGACACCGGCGTCGGCATCGACGAGGCCGACCTGCCGCGGGTGTTCGACGTCGCCTACCGCGGGTCCAACGATCGCGTGCCGCGTGCTGATTCGTCGCTGCCCAGCGGGTCGGGGCTGGGGCTCGCGATCGCCGCGGGCCTGGTGCAGGCCCATCGCGGCACGTTGTCCGCCCGCAACCTGGGCACGGGCGCACGTTTCGAGGTGCGACTGCCGCTGGCGGCGGACTAATGCTGACCGTCGCTGGTCGTTGAGCAGCGCATTTCACGACCGTGGCTTCTCACTCGGCCGCTTGCGGCTTGTTCTTGAGTTATCACTCAAGTAACGTCGTTGACCTCATCCCCCGAGGAGGTTCGCGATGACAGCACGAAGCGCCGACAAGGCGGTGCGCAAGTTCAAGTTCGAGCGGCAGCTGGGACGCGTCCTGATGAACCCGGTGGTCGCCGCGCTCGACCGCGTGGGCATCCGGTCGTCGTTGGTGGTCGACCTCGAGACGATCGGACGCAAGAGCGGGCAGCCGCGGCTCGTACCGCTGGCCGGCCGCGCCGACGACACCGGCGTATGGGTGATCTCGCAGCACGGTCGCCGCGCAGGCTGGGCCTACAACATCGCGGCGAACCCCAGAGTGCGCGTCCGCGTCAACGGCGAATGGCGCACGGGCACCGCGACGTTCGAGCCCGACGACGACGTGCGCGTCCGCGCCCGCACCTTCGGCGGCGCGGGCAGGCTCGGCCAGTCGGCGACCGCGTTGACGATGCGGGCGATGGAAAGCGACCCGATCTCGGTGCGGATCACCTTCGATGCTCGGTGATTTCGGTGCCCTACCGATCGCTCTGCGATAAGTAGTCGCACCGAAATCACCCCACTAGTCGGGTAGCGAGTTGCTCAGCCGTTCGGTCGCGGCGACGTAGTCCTCGATGAACTCGCGCACCACCTCGCGCGCCGGTTTGACCTTGTTCATCAGCCCGACACCCTGTCCGACGAAGTACGTCGCCAGCGCCTGGGCGCCGGGATGTCCCTGGGCGGCCAGCACGTCGATGCGACGCACGACCGGCTCGGCGAGCATCGACTGCAGGGGAAGCGGCAGCGGCTTCTGGCCGCCTTCGTTCGGCAACCACGCCTGGGTCCAATCCGAAACCAGTTGGCGCGCAGGCTTTCCTGTCCTGCCCGCCGAACGGACGGTGTCGCGCGACGAGGCGGCCAGGAACTTCTCCTTGGTGTAGGGCGCGGTCTCCGCCTCTTCGGTCGTCAGCCAAACCGAACCGGTCCAGGCGCCGGCCGCGCCCATCGCCACCGTCGCGGCCATCTGCCTGCCCGTGACGATCCCGCCCGCGGCGAGCACCGGGATGTCGCTGCCGATCGCCGCCAGCGCGTCCAACACCTCGGGCACCAGCACCAGCGTCGTCACCTCACCGCAGTGCCCGCCGGCCTCGGTGCCCTGGGCGACGATCAGGTCGACTCCGGCCTGCGCCTGCTTGACGGCGTGCTCCTTGGCGCCGACCAGCGCGGCCACCGGCACGCCGTTCTCCTTGCCGGCCTTGATCATGTAGTCGGGCGGCACGCCCAGCGCGTTGGCGATCAACCGGATGGGGTGGTTCATCGCCACGTCCAGCAGGTCTTTGCCCGTGTTGCCCGAGAGGGCGGCGTTGCCGAACCGCGGCGCCTCCTCGGCCTCGATGTCGTGTGCGGCCAGCAGCTCGGCGACGAAGCCGCGGTATTCGTCGGGGATCCGGCCCGCGAGGTCGCTCATCGTCAGATCCTCGCCCTTGCCCTCGTAGCGGGCCGGGACGATCAGGTCGACGCCGTACGGTTTGCCGCCGACGTGGTCGTCGATCCAGGACAGCTCCTGGTCGAGCTGCTCGGGTGTGTACGCCGTCCCGCCCAGCACGCCGAAGCCGCCCGCGCTGGACACCGCGGCGACCACGTCGCGGCAGTGGCTGAACGCGAACAACGGGAAGTCGATGCCGAACTGCTCACAAATCGCTGGTTTCACCCGGCCAGTATGGCTACCCCGGGTCACCCCCGAGCCAGGAGCCGCCGGATCGCGTCGAGCATCTGCTTGCCGGCGAGCAGCTCGAGGTCGTTGTGCCCGGCGCCGGGCACCAGCTCGTAGCTCTTCGGCTCGTTGGCCGCGTCGTAGAGCCGTCGGCTCATCGGCTCGGGCACGACGCCGTCGCGGTCCCCCGCGATCACCAGTAGCGGCGCGCGCACCGACGGGATCCGCTCCAGCGACGGATAGCGGTCGAGCAGCAGCCACCGCACCGGCAGCCACGGATAGTGCACCGCCCCGACGTCGGGTAGCGAGGTGAACGGTGAACGCAGCATCAACGCATTCGGCGGTCGTTCGACGGAGAGGCCGACAGCGACTGCGGCGCCGAGGGATTCGCCGAAGTAGGCGATCTCGTTCACCCCGTCCTGTGCGGCCAGCCACGACTGCGCGGCCCGCGCGTCAGCGGCCAGACCGTCCTCCGACGGGCGGCCCGGATTGCCCCCGAAACCGCGGTAGTCCACCAGCAGCGCCGAGGAGCCCATCCGGTTGAGCGCCACCGCCAGCGCCGCGCGCATCGACCGGTCTCCACCGTTGCCTGGCAGCACCAGCACGGCGGGCCCGTCCCCCTCGACCGGGAAATACCATGCGTCCAAACGGATTCCGTCGTCTGTTTCGATCACCACGTCTTGTCCGTTGCGCGCCACCGTGGCGGCGGACGGCACGGGGCCCGGCGACGGGAAGTAGACCAACCGCCTCTGCTGAGACCACAGCAGACCCATCAGACCGGACGCCACGAGCGTGACGATAACGACAACGCGGACGGTGCGGCGCATCAGGTCCGCAACGGTGCGAACGCGAACTCGCGCAACCCGTCGAGCGGGTCCACCGCCGCGGAGAACCCGAGCGCCTCGGCGGCGCGCGCGGGGTCGGCGACGATATGGCGGACGTCTCCGCTGCGGTACTGGCCGGTGACCACCGGCGGCGCGTCGCCGCGGGTCTCGCACAGCGCGGCGGCCACCTCGAGGATCGAGATCGGTCGTCCCGAGCACACGTTGAACGCCTCGAATCCTTTGCGCTCAGATTCCACGGCTGCGACGTTGGCCGCGGCCACGTCGTCGACGTGCACGAAGTCACGCATCTGCCCACCGTCCTCGAAAACGCGTGGCACATCGCCGGATTCGAGCTCGGAGCGGAAGATCGCGGCCACGCCGGAATACGGGGTGTCGCGGGGCATGTAGGGGCCGTAGACGTTGTGGTAGCGCAGCGCGGTGACCGCGCCCCCGACCGCCTCCGCCCACGCGAGCGCGTAGTGCTCCTGCGCCGTTTTGCTGGCGGCGTACAGGCTGCGGGGCCGCAGCGGCGCGTCCTCGCCCACCAGTCGCCACTGGATGATCGCGCCGCACAGGGGGCACCGGTGCTCGAAGACACCGGCGTCGAGGTCGGCGCGCGTGCGCGGATGGGGGTCGACCGGTCCGTGCTCGGCGCAGTCGTAACGGCCTTGCCCGTAGACCACCATCGACGACGCCAGCACCAGCCGTTGGCAGCCGGCCGCGAACATCTCGGCCAGCACCACCGCCGTCCCGTAGTCGTTGTGCGAGCCGTACGAGGGCGCGTCGGCGGCGTTGACACCCGCACCGACCACGGCCGCCTGATGGCACACCACGTCGACGTCCGTCATCAGCGGTGCCAGCGCGGCCGAGTCGCGGACGTCGACCACCCGGCAGTCGGGCGGTGGTTCGGCCCCTGGCCCGTGCGCGGCGGTCAGCATCGCGTCGATGGCGATCACGTCGTGTCCCGCGTCGCGTAGCGCCTCGTGGATCCGGGCCCCGATGAATCCGGCGGCGCCGGTCAGCAGGACTCTCACGGGAGTTCGAACGGCAGTCGGACACCCTCGTGCGCCAGGCAGTGCGTACAGGAATTCACCTCGGCCGTGTTTGCAGTGTTTTCGATGGCGTCGTGTACGAGCTTCTTGAACGGCACCAGGTTGCGTTGGAACTCGGCGAACACGTCGACGGTGCGCACGGCCGTACCGCTGTCGATGCCGGCATCCAGATCTGTCACCAAGGCGATTGGCGCATAGCACATCTCGAGTTCACGGGCCAACACCGCCTCGGGGTAGCCGGTCATGTTGACCAGGGTGAAGCCCTGATTGGCGAACCAGCGACTCTCTGCGCGGGTGGAGAACCGCGGGCCCTGCACCACCACCATGGTTGCCCCGTCGACGACGCCGGGCAGATTGGTGGCCGCCGCGCGCAGGCTCGGGCAATACGGGTCGGCGAACGCGACGTGAATGCCGCCGGAGTCGAAGTAGGTGTCGGCGCGTCCGCGGGTGCGATCGACGAGCTGGTCGGGTACCACCATGGCCCCAGGCCCGAGGGCGGGGGTGAGGCTGCCGACCGCGCACGGCGCGAAGATGCGTCGCACCCCGAGGGCGCGCAGCGCCCACATATTGGCCCGGTACGGCACCGTGTGCGGGGAGAACTCGTGGTCGGCGCCGTGACGCGGCAGGAACGCCACCTCGTGCGCGCCGACGGCGCCCACGGTGATCGGGGCGCTCGGCGCGCCGTAGGGGGTCTCGACGGTGACGCTACGGGCGTCGGCCCCGAAGAAGCTGTAGAAACCGCTCCCGCCGATGACTCCCAGCACGACTACGCGGGCGGTTGGTCGTCGGTCTCGTCGAGCTGTTGCGACGCGCGCCGCACGGTGTCGCGGATCTCGAACGCGTCGGTGGCGAAACCGCCGATCGCATTGGCGACGTCCTTGACCGCGGTGGTGACGATCGATACCACCTCGCCGACGGTCGATACGCCGGAGTCGAAGATCTCCTGCACGGCGTCCTTGCGGATCTCCGCCTTGCTGAGTCGGTCCTCCATGCGCTCAGTCTGCCACGGCCTGGCGCCGTGCGAGACTGGCGCTCGTGGCGACATTCGCGCAATGGGTCGAGGGCGCTCGGCCGCGCACGCTGCCCAACGCGATCGCGCCCGTGATCGCGGGCACCGGTGCGGCGGCGTGGTTGCAGGGCGCCTGCTGGTGGAAAGCGCTGCTCGCACTCGCGGTCGCCGTCGCGATGATCGTCGGAGTCAACTACGCCAACGACTACTCCGACGGTATCCGCGGCACCGACGACGTCCGCGCGGGCCCGCTGCGGCTGGTCGGTTCCAAGGTCGCCACGCCTCGGGCGGTGTTGACCGCCGCAGTGGTGAGCCTGGCTGTGGCGGCGATCGCGGGCCTGGTGCTGGCGGCGGTGAGCGCGCCGTGGCTGATCGCGGTCGGCGCGGTGTGCATCGCCGGGGCATGGTTGTACACCGGCGGGTCGAAGCCGTACGGCTACCTCGGACTCGGCGAGGTCGCGGTGTTCGTGTTCTTCGGGTTGGTCGCGGTGCTGGGCACCCAGTACACCCAGGCGCTGCGGATCGACTGGGTGGGCGGCGCGATCGCGGTGGCGATGGGGTCCATGTCGTCGGCGGTGTTGGTGGCCAACAACCTGCGCGACATCCCGACCGACAAGGAGTCGGGGAAGATCACGCTGGCCGTACGACTCGGCGACGCGCGGACCCGGCTGCTGTATCAGCTGCTGCTGGTGGTGGCATTCGCGTTGACGTTGGCGCTGATGCTTGCGACGGCGTGGGCGGCTGTCGCCCTGGTGGCCCTGCCGCTCGCGGTGCGCGCGGCGGCACCGGTGCGTCGAGGCCGTGGCGGTAAGGACCTGATCCCGGTTCTGCGTGACACGGGGTTGACGATGCTGGTGTGGGCGGTCGCTGTGGCGCTTGCGCTGGCGCTCGGGTGATCTCACGCCGCGTGAGCGTGCGTGAAATGTCGGGATTTCGCGACGTGTCGTGTGCCAACACGCACGCTCGCGCTGAAGATGACTAGGTGACGTCGGTCGGGGCGTCGGTCACCTTCACCAGCGTCACCTCCGGCTTGGCGGGTACCGCATCGGCGAGGAACCACCGGAACGCCAGGTTGCCGCGCGGATAGTCCACGGTGGTAATGGAATTCGGGTGCGCGGTCATACCGCGGGAGATGACGGCGGTGATTGAACCGTCGGAGTTGGGCACCGCGCTGTAACCGTTGATCGACGTCCTGGCGTCGGTCACACCCGCCATGAACTGGTTCCACACGACGAGGTTCCAGAACCGGCAAGCCGGCGGCCGGTGGGTGACGACGAGCGCCTCGTCGTCTTCGAGCACGAAGCTGCCGTAGGAGTAGCACGCGTCGCGTGCCGACCACCCGAAGTTCGCGTCGGGCACCTGGTATGGCTCGGCGAATTCGTTTGCGGCCTGGGCGATCTCGTGACCGAGCGTGTGGGCGTCGTCGACTCGCACACCGACCGCCAGCGGCAGGATCGCGAACATCGTGCGCAGCCACGCCGCGCTGGACCGCAGCGCCGCTGCGGTCTCGGCGTCGCCGTGCCGGATCGGGTCGGGCTCGTCGAGCGCCTCGATATGCCAGGACACTGGGCGCCCCGTCAGCGGGTCGGCCTGGTAGTCGCGGGTCACCAGCACCACACCGCCGTCGGTCGGGCCGTATTCGAAGGAGAAGTTGCCGTCGGCATCAAACTCGAGGTCGTCGTCGCGGACCAGCGCGACGATCCGATCCGACCACGCGCCGGGGGACGGCTCGTTGTAGGCGGTCACCGAAAAGTAGACGCTGTCGCCCCTGTTACCGCTGATGCGGTAGCGGCGCTTCGGGTCGACCGGGCACATGAAGTAGAAGGCGTCGGTGTTGTCCCCGCCCCAGCGCCGGTCGCGACGGAACGGGGTGTTGAGTTCGACCCACACGGGCCGGCTCGGCTCGGCGAAGAGATATGTGTCGAACGCGACGCCGAGCGTGGTGGCCAGCATGCGGTAGCCGTCGGCAATGTGACGGTCGTCGGAGACGGCGCGGTCCCCTTCGAGGAAGCTGCGGTCCAGGCCGCCGAGGGTGTCGAGCAGTTCTCGCCACGCGCTCGTCGATTCGTGCGTCATGCGCTGATTCCTCTCGTGATGAAAGTGGCGGTCCGGTCCACCCACGCGTCGTCGAGTCGATCTGCTCGGGTGATCAGGCACAGAAACGTCATGCCCGCCATGGCCTCGACGACGTCGGCGGCCGACACCTCCGGCCGTACCTCGCCGCGGGCCGCGGCCGCGTCGAGCCGTTCGGTCAGCCCGCGCGAGAGCACGTGCGAGAAGCGCTGCAGCAGCGCGGCGTGCAGCGCGGGATCGGCGGCCATCTCCGCGACCAGGCCCGGTAGTGCGGCGCGCGCGGCAGGGGTGGTCAGCACGCCGACGGTGCGGCTGAGCATCTCGCGGATGTCGCCGGCCAGCGACCCGGTGTCGGGGAGTTCGGTCGCCGTGCCGAGGGGAAACACCGCCTCGTGCACGAGATGGGCCTTTCCCGGCCAGCGGCGGTAAATGGCAGGCTTGCTCGTGCCCGCGCGACGGGCGATCGCGTCGACGGTGAGGTCCGCGTAACCGGTGGATCCGAGCAGGTCGACCGTCGCGCTGAGCACCGCGTCGTCGATGCGCTTGTCGCGGGGTCGGCCAATTTCCGTCGTCATTACGAAACCGACAGTAACATAACTCACTGTGACCGACATCTCACCTGCGCCGCCCGTCGTCCTCGACGACCTCGCCGAGCCGCGCTTCCCCGTGGAGATCCAGCCGATTCGCGACATGATGGCGGCGATGGCGCCCGAGTGTCCGCTCGACGCCGACGTCCTGCACGCAAAGGCCAGCGCGGAGACCGGGCTCGACGACTTCGGCCCCGACGATTACCGCGACCGCCTCGACGTGTATCTGGCTGCGTTGCAGGAGATTCCGGGACTGAGCGACGCCGGAGTGGTGAACTTCCACGCCCAGCTGGTCCAGTTGCTGAAGAACCGCCTGCTGCTCACCGACCTCCTGGCCAGCCATCCCGAGATCCACGACATCGAACTGGCGCCGCCGGTCGTCATCGCCGGGCTGCCACGCACCGGCACCACCCACCTGCACAACCTGCTGGCCGCGGGTCCGACCTTTCGCACCCTTCCGTACTTCGAGAGCAACGAACCGTTCCCGTTGCCCTCAGAGGCCGGTATCGACCCGGATCCCCGGCGCACCCGGATGGATGCCGCGGTGGAGTTCATGAACGCGGTGATGCCGCACTTCGCGCTCATGCACGAGATGACGACCGACCACGTGCACGAGGAGATCCAGCTGCTGGCCAACGACTTCAGCTCGATGCTGTTCGAGACGTTGGCGTATGTGCCGCGGTGGCGCGACTACTACCTCTCACATGACCAGACGCCCCACTACGAGCACCTGGCGCTGCAGTTGAAGGCGTTGCAGTTCCTGCGCGGGGGCAGACGGTGGCTGCTCAAATCCCCGCAGCACCTCGAGCAGCTGCCCGTGCTCGACCGGGTCTTTCCCGGTGTGGTGGTGATCACGACCCACCGCGATCCGGTCCCCGTCGTGCTGTCGATGCTCGCGATGCTGACCTACTCCGCGCGCATGCACTGCGCACCGGTTCCGGTCGAGGACATCGCCGCATGCTGGATCGACCGTCTCGAGCTGATGCTGGCCGCATTGATCCGCGATCGCGACGTCATTGGGGCCGAACGCTCGATCGACGTCAGGTTCGACGACTTCATGGCCGACGAAATGGGCACCGCAGCAGCGATTTACACGCTTGCCGACGAGGCGATGAGCGGGGACGCCCGCTCGGCCATGGCCGACTACCTCGCGGGCCACCAGCGGGGCCGCCTCGGGCGGGTGGCGACCTCGCCGGAGATGTTCGGACTCGACCCGAACGAATTGGCGGCCCGCTTCGCCCCGTACGTCGAACGCTTTTTGGCCTAGCCCTCGCGCGGGTCGCCGCGGCTGTTCGCCCGATCAGCGGTGTGTGAATACCCTGGCCCGGGTATCCGCATCCGGCAGCCGGAGACGAGAGGCATCCATGACCGCAGCACGAACTCAACTCGACCAGCGCGATCTCGCCGAAGCGCGACGCGTCGTCGCCGCGGTCTCTGACGCATTCTCGGCCAAGGTCGTCGGCCAGGAGAACCTGCGCGAGTCGTTGCTGATCGGCCTGCTCGCGGGCGGTCACATCCTCATCGAGAGCGTTCCGGGGCTGGCCAAGACGACGGCTGCGCGCGTGATCGCCGAAGCCATCGACGGCGGGTTCCGACGCATCCAGTGCACGCCCGACCTGCTGCCCAGCGACATCATCGGCACCCAGATCTACGAGTCCGCGACCAATTCGTTCGTCACCCAGCTCGGGCCGGTGCACACCAACATCGTGCTGCTCGACGAGATCAACCGGTCGAGCGCCAAGACGCAGAGCGCGATGCTCGAGGCGATGGAGGAGCGTCAGACCACGATCGCGGGCACCGAGTATCCGATTCCCGAGCCGTTTCTGGTGATCGCGACGCAAAACCCCGTCGACCAGGAGGGCACCTATCCGCTGTCGGAAGCCCAGACCGACCGGTTCATGCTCAAGGACGTCGTGCACTACCCCACCCCCGAGCAAGAGGTGGAGATGATGTCCCGGATGGACGCGGGGCTCTACGACAAAGAGCACCGCAGCAGGCCGGTCGCCGGCCTCGACGACATCCGCCGGCTGCGCGCGGTCGTGCGCCACGTCCACATGGACCGCGCGCTGATGCACTACGCCAGCCAACTGGTCACCGTCACCCGTGAACCCGAGCAGTATCTTCCGCGCCAACTGGCCCGGTTGATCGAGTACGGCGCCAGCCCTCGCGCCACCATCGCCTTCTGCAATGCCGCCAGGGCGCTGGCCCTGCTGTCCGGCCGCGGGCATGTCATCCCCGGCGACATCGCCAAGCTCGCCCATCGGGTGCTGCGGCACCGGCTCATCCTCGGTTTCGAGGCCGCCAGCGCGAACGTCACCCCCGAGCTGATCATCGACGCTGTGCTGCAAGCGGTTCGAGTGCCGTAGGGCCGGTATGGGCAGACACCTCACCACGGCGAGGACGCACTTCGGCACCGACACCCGCGGCATGCTCGAAGGCGGTCGCTACGCGTTGCTGCACACCCGCAGCCTGGAATTCGACGATCTGCGGCCCTACGTACCGGGCGACGACGTCCGCGACATCGACTGGAAGGCCTCGGCGCGTTCGGGTCATGTGCTGATCAAGCGGTTCGTGTCCGAGAAGCACCACAAGCTGCTGCTCGTCGCGGACGCCGGTCGCAATATGGCGGCCCTCACCCCGAGCGGGGAGTTGAAACGCGATGTGGCCGTGAACATCCTGGGTGCATTCGGGCTCATCACGCTCGGGCGGTCCGACCAGATCGGCATGGTGTTCGGCGACACCCGCGGGTGCGTCAACATCCGGCAGCGCCGCGGCGAAACCCACATCGAAAGCCTGCTGCACAGGTACTACGGTCACGCGTCGCTCGGGACGGGCCGCAGTGACATCGTCTGCCAACTCGATTACGTGGCAACGCATTACCGCCACCCGATGCTGGTCGTAGTGGTCTCCGATGAGCCGGAGGTCGACGACCGGCTGACCGACGCCGTCACCCGGCTGACCGCCCGCCACGACGTGCTGTGGGCGACGGTCTCCGACATGCCCGCCATCGGCGCCAAGGACGACCGGGCCGGATTCGACGTGTCGACCGACCGGTTCGTGCTCGACACCGCCACGCTCGGTCCGCGGGTGGTCGCGGCGTACCGCAAGGCCGAGCAGGCGCGGGCGCAGCGACTCGACGAGTTCATGACCGCCCGCGCCGTCCCGCATACCAGGATCGGCGGCAGTGGTGAGATCCGCACCCGGCTCGTCGCGCTGACCGAGGTGTTCGCCCGTGCCGGATGACTTGTTGCGGTTCGTCGGTGGGCCGATGCCGTACTCGTCGGGGTGGTTGTGGCTCGGCCTGCTGATCGTGCTATTGGTAATCGCCTGGTACATCGGTGTTTTCGTGTGGACGCTGCCGGCGCAGCAGCTCCGGCGTCTTCCCGTGGTGCGATCCCTGCATGCCCGGCTGCTGCGCCGTCGCTTCGCGCGCTGCGTGCAACGCATTGCGGCCGGCCACCGCGACGGCGAGCTCACCGATGCCGAGGCGGGCGCCGCGATGAGCCGCACTCTGCGCAGTTTCCTGCACCAGGCGACCGGAACACGGGCCCAGTACATGCAGCTCGACGACATCGCATCCGGTGAGCTGGCGCCCGCCGCGCCGATGCTCGCCGCACTCGACGACGCGCAGTTCAATGCGGCCTCACCGGTTCAGGTCGACGAGGTCGGCGCGACGACCGAGGAGCTGATCCGCTCGTGGCCCTGACCTGGTGGCCGATCGCAGTCATTGGATTCGCCTGTCTGGCAGGCGCTGTCGCGCTCGCGGTCCTCGTGCCGACCAAGCAGTTGCAGCGACAGTTGCGGCCGTTGGCGAACACCACACGTCTCACCCGTCTGCCGGAATACGCGCGGGTGGCGCGGGCGCGAACGGTGTCGATGGTCGTCACGATCGCGCTGCTGGGCTTGTTGTTCGGCGCAGCCGTGGTGGCCAGCGCCCGACCCAGCGGGTTGTGGTGGTCACTCCAGACGTCCGAGGTGCCCGAGGACGTCATGTTGTGTGTCGCCGAACCGGTCTACGATCCCAGCACCGGCGCGTTCCTGTCCTATTTCGCGCAGCGCACTGGAGCGTTCGGCACGCAGCGGATCGGGTTGACCTCCGTCAACCGCCGGGTGATCCCGCTGACCCGCGATTACCAGTTCGCGGTCGAAAGGCTCGGGGAGGCAGCCGGTCTCGCCGGCCTGCCCGACGATTCGGCGCTCACGCCCGCCCAGCGCAACAGCCTCGCGTCGTTCGCCACGCCCGTGACATACGTGGACTACGCGACGAGCGTCGCCGACGTCCTCGCGCTGTGCGCCGCGGGCTTCCCCTCCCACGAGCCCCCCGGTGAGCGCCGCCGTTCGATCATCTACCTGGGGCCCGGCGAACTACGCGCCCCTGACGAGACCCGCCCGTCGCTCTACACCGACCAGCAGGTCGCCGAGTTGGTGCAGGAGCGCGGAATCCAGGTCAACGCGCTGGTGTCGTCACCGGGTCCGGTGCGATCCGTCGTATCGGCCACGAGCGGGCGATACGCACCGATCGGACCCGACCTGACGGGTCAACTGGACGGGATCCGCGCGCATCCGCCCGAGGCCGACCGGGCCGCCACCCTCGCAGGATTCCGCGGTGACACCCCGACCGTCCCGTTGGCGATCGCGGTCGCGGTGTCGGCGCTGCTGTGCCTGTCGCTGGCGGTGCTACGACGATGACGTTCTCCCCTGTCGTACCGCCGGTACTGCTGATCGCGGTCGCTGTCGCCGCGATCGTGCTGCGGCTGACCACCATGCGCCAGCTGGCGCGCAGCGCCGGCCAACGATGGACCACCGTGTGGCGGTGGTCGGCGCTGACGCTCGCCGTGGTGCTGATGCTGATCGCCGCGGCCAGACCGGCTGTCGGCGGTGACGCCGAGCAATCGGTCACGACCGGCTCGGACGGCGACACGACGGCCAACGTGTTCCTGATCGTCGACACCTCCGCCGAATCGGCGATCGCCGAGATCCGCGACGACGTCGCCGCGCTCATCGCCCACTACCCGCAAGCACGGTTTGCACTCATCACGTTCGCCGCGCGTTCCTCGGTGGAATGGCCGCTGTCCGAAGACAACTGGAGCCTCAAGCCGGTGGTCGCGGCGGTGGCCCCCGACACCGCCGGGGCCGAGGTGAACGCGGCCGCGGCCGCGAATGTCCTGCGTTACCAGTTGATCGCGGCGGGCCAACGCAGCCCGGACGCACCGAATCTGGTGTTCTACTTCGGGTCCGGGGCGCCCGGGTCGCAGGCCCCGCAGGGCGAGTTCGATCCGGTGCCCGGGTCGGTGGACGGCGGTGCGGTGTTCGGTTACGGGGCGACCCGCGACACGTCGCGTCTGCGGGCCATCGCGGATCAACTCGGCGTGCCGTTCGTGGCACGGGACACCGCGCAGGCGGTCACCGAGGCTGCGCCCGATGTCGACGGTGTGTCGGCGGCGCAGGCCGGCGCCACCGCCTCCGATCGAACCGATTTGTACTGGTTCTTCACCATGGTGGCAGCGGTGCTGTTGCTGTTCGAGATCTACCTCACGCTGCGCGAGTTCCGCACCAGTCGCGCGGCTCGGCGGGACGAGGTGGTCTGATGCGTCCTTCCCGGTTGCGGCTGCGCTGCCGGTTGCTGCTGTTCTCGGCCCCCGTCGTGATCGTGGCGCTGGCGATCGCGCTCAAGCTCATCTCCGCTGTGGTGGCGGGTGAGTCCGCGGTGTCGAACTTCGCCGACCGCGACGCCGATGCACTGCGCGGCGACGTCGCGGTGATGGGTCTGCTCAACATCGTCGAACCCGCGAAGGCGCCGTTCGCGGCGGGGACTCTCGCGGTCCTCGACGACCGCCTCGCCGACGCCGACAATCACTTCTCCGAAGCGCTGAGCCGCACCGCGCCGGATCGGTCATGTCCCGTACTGGTCAACCTGGAACTCGTGCGCGAACGCCAGGGCGACATCGACGCGTGGGAGAACCGGCCCGACGCGGCGCGCGACCGGTACCTCAGCGCGCTGGACCTCGTCGAGAACGCACCCGACGGCTGCTTCGAAGGCAACACCGACCCCGATCCCGAGCGGCGCGCCGTACGCAACGACGCCGCACCGCGGCTGCAGGCCAAGCTGGCCGGTCTGACCGCTGCGCCTCCGCCTCCGCCGGCGCTGGCGCCGCCCCCACCACCGGCGGCGCCGGCCCCCGCCCCGGTGGCACCCGACGCCGACACACCCCGGGACGCGTTGCGGCTGGATCCCGGTTCCGGGGATCCACTGGACAAGCTGCAGCAGGTGCTGCAGGACGCTGCGGGTTAGCCGGTGCTGGTTCCGGTCCAGTACTCCGCGAAGCGGCCGTCTTCGATGCGCAGGATGTCGTTACCGGTGAACCGCTTCGGTCCGTCCTGGGCCGCGCCGGTGCCGATCCACCTGGCCGCCAGCATGTCGCCGTCGACGAACGGCTCGACTTCGATCACGAACTTCAGGTCGCTGAGCATCTGATGGGTCTCCCCGACGACCGCCTGCAGATCGGCAGGCCCTCGGACCTCCCGGCCCGGCCAATGTCCTACGAATCCTTCGGTGACCAGCTCAGCCGCAACGGGATTTCCCGCCCACAATTCGTCTATCCATCGTGTGTATAGCTCTTTAGGCGAAATCATGTTGGTGTCTTACCCGGCCTGGGGCGAGAAACGCAATCTACCGACGAGTACGACATGGGCAAATGGGCGGCAATTGGGGGAACGTCACATCAGCCCAGCGTGTCGAGCAATCGATCGAGGTCGTTCTCGTCGTCGTAGAGGTGGATCCGACGCGGTCGGCCCCGAACGCCTCACGCACCGCGGTGGCGATCATCCTCGGGGCTGGGGTCTTCGCCCCGCAGCCTGGCCTGGAGTTGCTCCCGGTCGCGGCGCCTGCGTTCGTCGAAGGCGGCGATGCTCTCGGTGGCGCGGCGACGAAGGGGGGCGAACAGCCAGATGCCCAGCGGCAGTGCGATCACCAAGGCGAAGAGCAACGCGACGATGAGCGGGAATTCGCGCAGTCCGAGCAGATGTCCGGCGCCGAGAATCGCTGCCGCGACCGCCGCGACGAGCAGAAGCCGTGCCAGCACATAGGCCAGCACGTCCACCACGAGGCGAGTTCCCTGGCGACCGTCGGACACGAACCGAGCCTACCGATGGCGCGTATATTCGAACCAAGGAGGTTTTGTTCTCGTGGCGTATCTGCTCCTGATTCTCGTGGTGTGCACGCTGGCGTATGTCGGCTGGCGGCTGACCCGAGTGTCTTCGAGCCGTCCGCGCACCCGGGTGATCGGGCCGGACGACGATCCTGAATTCCTGCGTCGGCTCGGCCAGGAGGACAACCCGAGACCGTGACCGCGCGGTCTAGCGTCGGGCGCCGCGGAATCCGGCCGCGACTTCGGCGGCGAGCTCCAGCAACGCGGCCCTTGTTTCCGGCTTGAGCCGGTCGAGGCTGATCTCGGCGCCTTCCTCGAGGTGCGGATCGAACGGCACCTCGACCACGGCCCGGCACCGTCGGCTGAAGTGGTCGACGACCTTGTTCATGTCGACCTTGCCTGAGCGTGGGCGCACCGCGTTGATCACCGCGATCGAGTTGCGCACCATGTCCTGATGCCCGTGGGCGTCCAGCCAGTCCAGCGTCGCCGACGCGCTGCGGGCCCCGTCGACCGAACCGGAACTGATCACCACCAGCGTGTCGGCCTTGGCCAGCACCGCCGCCATGGCCGAGTGCATCAGCCCCGTGCCGCAGTCGGTGAGCACCAGGCTGTAGAAGCGCTCAAGCACCTCGAGGGTGCGGCTGTAGTCGTCGGAGCTGAACGCCTCCGACACCGCGGGGTCGCTTTCGGAGGCGAGCACCTCCAGCCGGCTCGGGCCCTGTGAGGTGTAGGCGCGCACGTCGCTGTAGGAATTGATGCCCTGTGCGTCGCGCAGGAGGTGCCGCACCGTGGCCGGGCTCTCCAGCGGCACCTTCTCGCCCAGGGTGCCGCGGTCGGGGTTCGCGTCGACGGCGATGACGCGGTCGCCGCGAAGCGACGCCAGAGTCGCGCCCAGCGTCGCGGTGATCGTCGTCTTGCCGACCCCGCCCTTCAGCGACAGCACCGCGATGCGGTGGCACCCGCGCAACGGGCGCTGAATCTCGGCGGTGAGGGCCTGTCGGCGTCGCGCCTTCGGCCCGTCACCGAGGTTGATCAACCGAAATGATGCGTAATACACCCACCTGCGCCAGCCCTCGGCAGGCGCGCGTTTGGGTTGTCCGAGCAGCGCGACCGTCGAGAGGTCGAGGTACGGCGTCGGGTCGGTCTCGACGGCATTCGGAGGTGGGGAGACGACCGGAATGCCGTGCGGCGGCGTGGTTGCGGTTTCGGGCGGCGGATCGGCCGCGGGATCGCTGAACCGGCTCTGTGCGCGGAATCCCCCTGGCGCATAGGCGTTTTCAGGCACTATGGCGGGAGAAGCCACGTCCTTGCCGACACCATCCTGGGCGTGGTGCACCGGTTGTTCAGACACGTCGACGACCCCCCAAGGCTAAGCAAGATTTCGTCGCCGATCTTAGCCAAGTACCGACTCAGCCGACGCCGGCGTAGGAGTGCAGGCCGACGGTGACCAGGTTGATGAAAAAGAGGTTGAACACCATCGCGACGAAGCCGGCGACGTTGATCCACGCGGCCTTCTTGTCGCGCCACCCAGCCGTGGAGCGGGCGTGCAGGTACGCGGCGTAGATGACCCACGCGATGAACGACACGGTCTCCTTGGGGTCCCAGCCCCAGTAACGGCCCCATGCCTCTTCGGCCCAGATCGCGCCGAAGATGACGCCGAACCCGAACACCGGGAACGCGAAGATCGTGGTGCGGTAGGCGATCCGGTCCAAGGTCTGCGCGTCGGGGAGCCTGTCCAGCGCGCGGGTGAGAATGCCGTCGCCCGAGCGGCGCTCGGGGTCGGCGAACCGAGACATCTTCAGCAAGAACAGGATGCTGGCCACGCCCGCGACCAGGAACACTCCCGACCCGAGGCTGACCACCGAAACATGGATGGGCAGCCAGTACGACTGCAACGCGGGCATCACCGGCGCGGCGTTGGTGTACAGCCAGCGGCCCGAGACGGTCAGCAGGATCAGCACCGGAAGGAGCACGAACACCCACAGCGTCCGGTACTGGCGGCGACGCAGCACCACCGCGGCGGCGACCAGCCCGCAGAAGCAGGTCAGGTTGATGAACTCGTACATGTTGCCCCACGGCACCCGCGAGGTGGCCGCACCGCGCAGCACGATGCAGGCAAGCAGCAGGCCGATGCCGAGGTAGGTCAGCGCGAGACCCGCACCGCCGATCCGTTCGTCGAGCGGGCGGCGGCGGGTGTCGGTGACGACGCCCGGTGCGGTGCTGTCGGCGCCCACCCCACCGGCTGACGCGGCTCCCCGCCCCGATGTCGCCGCCGCTCCCACGAGCTCCCGGGCATCGGCCTTGCGGCTGCGGCTGTAGGCCAACTCGATCGCGAGCAGCAGCAGCGCACCGACCAGGACCAGCACCGATGAGGTGAACGCCCAGTCCGAGTAGCGGGCCAAACCGACGTCGATCTGCTCGGGGTTCATGTGACCTTCTCTCCTGCGGCGTGCGCCGGCCTCGCGTCGGGAAGGAGGCGCTGCGTCAACCGCTCGAACTCCTCGCCCCACCCGGAGTTGTCGGTGCGCGCCAGCCCGCCCAGCTCGACGGTTACGGTACCCGGCCCGGCGGGGCTGATCCGAATCCAGATCCTGCGCCGGCGCACCACCAGCGACACCAACAGCCCCGCCATCATGGTCATCGCGAACACCAGCACCCATACCTGCGCCGGATCGTGAGAGACCTGGACGTTGATGAACGGGACGGCGCCGTCGAAGCGCACCACGGTGCCGTCGTCGAGCCGCGTCGATTCGCCCGCGCCGAGGTTGACCCGCGCCTTCTTGGTCAACCGGCCCTGCTCGATCAGGCGGGCGTCGAGGGTGAACAGCGACTGCGGGCGTCCGCTGTCCAGGCCGGTGTCGCCGCGGTAGACGTCGATCGCGACGGCGGGGTCGTTGAGCGCCGGGAAGCTCGAGGACAGCAGCGTGCCGTGCAGCTGTTCGGTGGGGGCGAACAGGCCCTGGATCGCGAGCTGGTTCTTGCGACGTTCGTCGGCGTCCGGATAGGTGCCCGCGGGCGGGTCGAACCGCATGGCGCCCGACGACAGGAAGGTGATCTGGTCGTCGGGGCGCCACTGCAGTGTCTGCGTGCGCGTCTGCCCGTCGGGGTAGGTCACGGTGAAGGTGGGGGCGTAACCGTGGCCCTGCAGGTAGACCCGGTCACCGCCGACCCGCAGCGGGTGGTTGACCTTCAGGTGGTAGGGCCGCCAGGTGCCCGACTCCAGGTCGGTGCCCGCCTGGTACTCGATGTCGGCGGCGAACGACGTGGCCTGTCCCGTCGGCAGATAGTCGGCGTCGAAGTCGTTGACCCGCAGACAGATCGGGTACAACGAGGTGCCGTCGACGGTGTTTCCGGCGCGGAACGAGTCGAACGCCGCCGGTGAGGCCGAGCAGAACCCCGGGCCGCCGTCGGCGATGACGATGACGTTGCCCTCGTAGCCGAACAGCTTCCCCGCCGCCACCGCCACGAGAAGGCCGAGCAGCGAGAAGTGAAACACGATGTTGCCGAACTCGCGCAGATAGCCCTTCTCCGCGGAGATTTCGACGGTTCCGTCGTCTTCACGGGGGACCTTGCGCCATCCGCGCAGCCGCTCGTTCACCCTGGCCGCCAGGTCATCCGCCTCACCGGACACCTCGGCGGTGTGGTGTTTGGGCAGCCGCCCCAGGTTGCGCGGAGCGGGAACGGGGTTGGCCCGCATACTGCGGAAGTGTTCGATCAGCCGTGGGGTGAGGCAACCCACCAGCGAGATGAACAGCAGCACATAGATTGCGGTGAACCAGAAGCTGGAGAACACGTCGAACGCCTGCAGCCGGTCGAGCCACGGCCCGATGGTCGGGTGCTCGGCGATGTACTGGTCGACCTTGGACTCGTTGAGGCTGCGCTGCGGCAGCAGGGCGCCCGGGATCGCGGCGAGGGCCAGTAGGAACAGCAACACCAGCGCGGTGCCCATCGACGTCAGGGTCCGCCAGGTGTTACGTACCAGCGCAAACACTTTCGTCATATCGGTAGCGTCACATCACTGACGAAGGCGTCCCGCACCCAGGACACGAAGTCTCCCCACAGCCCCGTCACCAGCGCGACGCCGACCAGGATCAGCAGCACACCGCCGAAGATCTGGATCGTGCGGGTGTTTCTGCGCAACCACGCCAGACCCTGCACTGCCCGCGCCGAGCCGAACGCCAACAGCACGAACGGGATTCCCAGGCCGAGGCAGTAGGCGATGACGAGCGCGACGCCGCGGGCGACGTTGGCGCCGTCGGTGGCCGAGGCGACCGCGATCACGCCGGTCAGGGTAGGGCCGAGGCACGGTGTCCAGCCCAGGGCGAAGACCGCGCCGAGCAACGGGGCGCCACCCAGCGTGGAGATCTGCCGCGGCGTGAAGCGGGCCTCCCGCTGTAACGCGGGGATGAATCCGACGAAGGCCAGCCCCATCACGATCGTGACCACACCGCCGATACGTTGCAGGAGAAGCTGGTTGGTGATCAAGGACGTCGTCATCCCGAGCACGGCAACCGTGCCGAGTACGAACACCACCGTGAAACCGGCGACGAACAATGCGGCCGCGCCGGCGACCCGCAGCCGGGTGGTTCTCGCCGAAACCGACGTTTTGGCGGGTTCTTCCCCCGTATTTCCGCCAGAACGTCGGTCCCGGCGAACCAATACGGGGGTTTGCCCGGGGGCAGCAGCGTCCTCGACGTCGACAACCGCGGCCAGGTACGAGAGGTAACCGGGCACCAGCGGCACCACGCACGGCGACGCGAACGACACCAGCCCGGCGAGCGCGCTGACCAGGAGAGCCAACAGAACCGGACCACCGGCGATCAGCTGGTCCACCTGGTCGAGACTCATGTGCCGGCCTTCTCAGGCTCGGCGGTCCCGTCCTTCTCGCGCGCAAGGCGTTCCACCACCGGCTGGAGGTCTTCGGCCAGCAGCTCACGCAGGAAGACCGCGGCGACGCGGTGCTCGCGATCCAGGACGACCGTCGAGGGGATCACCGTCGTGGGATAGCGGCCCCCGAACGCGATCATGGTCCGCATCGGCGGGTCATAGATCGACGGGAACGTGATATCGCGGTCGACGATGAAGTCGCGCGCCGCGATTCGGTTGTTGTCCCGGACATCGATGCCGAGGAATTGCACGCCCAGGTCCTTGGTGGCGTCGTAAACCTGTTGCAGCTCGGTGATCTCGGTTCGGCACGGACCACACCACTGGCCCCACACGTTGAGCACCACCACCTTGCCCGCGAAATCGTCGAGGGAGATGGTCTTGTCGGGGTCCATCAGATCGGGACCGCGAAGCGGGCCGGGGCGGCCGCGATCCTGCGGGGGGTCGTAGAAGATGTCGGTCTGGCCGCCGGGGGCGACGAACTCGAAGGTGCCGCCCTGCGCGACGGCGTCGTCACCGGTGGAGCAGCCCGCCAGCGCGACACATCCCGCGCAGGCTGCGATGACCGCCTGCGCGAAGAGCCGACGGCTGAGCACCACCCACCGACTCACTGCCCGGCCAACTCCGCGTAACCCCAGCCGACGTAGGTGTCCCCGTGGAAGTAGAACGACGTCACCGACGCCAGGTTGCAAAGCCGCCGGGTCGGGAAGTGGTGCAGCGGTTGACCGGTCATCGACCGGCGCAGCGTTTCCACAGGCAGTTGATGGCTGACGCACACCGCCTCGTGGCCGGCCGCCTTGGCCCGGGCACGATGCACGGCAGCGGTCATCCGCTCGGCGATCTCGTGGTACGGCTCCCCCCACGACGGGATGCGCGGGTTGCGCAGGTGCCACCAGTTGCGCGGGTCGCGCAGCGCGCCGTCGCCCGGCGATACCCGTTGTCCCTGGAAGATGTTCAGCGATTCGATGAGCTCGTCATCGGTGTCGACGGACAGTCCCAGACCCGCCGCGATCGGGGCCGCGGTCTCCTGCGCCCGCTCCAGCGGTGAGGCGACCACGTACACGACGTCGCGCATCGCGAGCCAGTCCGCCACGGCCTGGGCCTGCGCTCGACCCCTCGCGGAGAGGTGGTAGTCGGGAAGTCGACCGTAGAGGATCTTGTCGGGGTTGTGCACTTCACCGTGGCGCATGACGTGCACCACTGTCTTCACGGCCTCGGCGGCCCCGGACGGCTTGTCGGTCATGCCGGTTTGACCGCCTCGGCGGCGGCGCGCGCCGCGCCGGGCAGCGCGGCGGCGATTCGGTCGAATGCCTCGTCATCCAAAGCCGTTGACACGAACCACGTCTCGAAAGCACTCGGCGGCGCATACACACCGGCGTCCAGCAGCGCATGGAAGAAGGCTGGGAACCGCCACGTCTCCGAGGCCCGCGCCGAGGCGAAGTCGGTGACGGGCTGGTCGGTGAAGAACACGCTGAACATGTTTCCGGCCCGCGAAACCGTATGCGCCACACCGGCTTCGGTCAACTCCTGCTCGAGCAGCGCCGTGAGGCGCTCAGCGTTGGCGTCGAGTGTGGCGTACACCGAGTCGTCGGCTGCGCGCAGTGTCGCCAGACCGGCCGCCATCGCGACGGGGTTCCCGGACAAGGTGCCGGCCTGATACACCGGCCCCAGCGGGGCCAGCCGCTCCATCACCTCGGCGCGGCCGCCGAACGCCGCCGCGGGCAGCCCGCCACTCATCACCTTGCCGAAGGTGAGCAGGTCCGCGTCGACGGGATCGAGGCCGTACCAACCGGACCGGCTGACCCGGAAGCCGGTCATCACCTCGTCGACGATCAGCAGGGCGCCGTGGTCGGCCGTGATGCGGCGCAGCGCGGCGTTGAAACCGTCCTGCGGGGCCACCGTGCCCATGTTGCCCGGACTGGCTTCGGTGATCACGCAGGCGATCTCGTCGCCGAACCGAGCGAAGACCTCGTCGACGGCGGCCACGTTGTTGTAGGGCAGCACGATCGTGTCGGCTGCGGCGGCGCCCGTCACACCCGGCGAGGACGGCAGCCCAAGCGTGGCGACACCGGAGCCGGCGTCGGCGAGCAGCGCGTCGCTGTGGCCGTGGTAGCAGCCGGAGAACTTCACGATCTTGGCCCGACCGGTGTAGCCGCGCGCCAGCCGGATCGCACTCATCGTGGACTCGGTGCCGGAGTTCACCAGCCGCAGCCGCTCGACCGGCGCGACCCGGCCGATGATCTCGGCGGCCAATTCCGACTCCGAGGGGGTCGGCGCACCAAAGGACAGGCCGTCGGTCACGACCCGCTGCACCGCGGCGACCACGTCCGGATGCGCATGGCCGAGGATCATCGGGCCCCACGAGCAGACCAGGTCGACGTAGCGGTTGCCGTCGGCGTCGGTCAGCCAGTAACCGTTGGCCGAGGTGATGAACCGAGGGGTGCCGCCGACCGAGGTGAACGCCCGCACGGGTGAGTTCACCCCGCCCGGGATGACGGCCGACGCCTCGGCGAACAACCGCGCCGACACCTCGGTGGTGATCTGGTCAGCACGCATGGCCACCAGTGTCCCAGCCGGGTGCAAACCGTCAACTACAGGGTGTAGTGGGCGCGCGCTTGAGGCGCGGGCGGCTTCCGACTTGGATGGGGGCCATGCAGCTTCCGCAGTGGCTCGCCCGGTTCAACCGCCGGGTCACCAATCCGATCCAGCGGTTGTGGGCGGGGTGGGCTCCGTCGATGGGCATCCTCGAGCACACCGGGCGCAAATCGGGTAGGCCGTACCGGACCCCGCTGACGGTGTTCCCGACCGCTGACGGGGTGGCCGTTCTGCTCACCTACGGCCCGGACCGGGACTGGTTGAAGAACATCACCGCAGCGGGCGGTGGGCGGATGAGAAGGTATGGCCGGACGTTCGGCGTCCGTGACCCCCGGGTGGTGACGAAAGCCGAGGCGGCGCCGTCGGTCACCGGGTGGATGCGGCCCCTGTTCGGGCTGCTGCCGTTCGACCAGGCCGTCTTGCTGACGCGGGTTTAATCGCGCGGTGACAGGCGGGCCCGGATCGGGCCCTTGGCGATGCTGGTGAACGGCACGTCGCACTCGAATGTGCTGTCCAGCGATTCGATCCGGGCGGCCCGCACGATCGTGGCCAGCGCCAGTGTCGTCTCCAGCCGTGCGAAGTGTTCGCCGATGCACGGGCGCCCGCCGGCGAGGAACGGCAGGAACTGCCAGCGCTCGCGGTTCGCGGTGTTCTCGGGGCTGAACCGCTCGGGATCGAAGACCATCGGGTCGGGCCAGAGGGCTGGATCGTGATGCAGTCCGTAGAGCCCGAGCGCCACGAGGGTGCCTGCTTCGACGCGATAACCATCGACCGCGATGTCGCGGGTGGCCAGCCGGGCCACCCCGGCCGCCGGTGGGCACAGCCGGATCGCCTCGTGCAAGACCTGCACGGTGTACGTCAGCCGGGGCACGTCGTCGGGGGTCAGCTCCCGCTCGCCGATGGCTGCGGCCTCCGCGGCGACGCGGTCCTGGATGTCGGGATGACGCCCCAGCGCCCACAGCGAGAAGGTGAGCGCAGTCGAGGTCGTGTCGTGCCCGGCAAGCATGAAGATCAGCAGGTCGTTGGAGATGTCGTCGTCTGAGAGCGGCATCCCGGTCTCGGGATCCCTGGCCGCCATCAGCGCCCGCACGAGCGGGGCGTCGCGCGTCGGGTCGTCGCGACATGCGCGCACCATCTCGTCGGTGATCTCCCTCATCTCGGCGACCGCGCGGCGCGCCCGGCGCCGAGCAGGCGTGGGCAGCCAGCGCGGCGCCCGCACCGGCCGCAGTGCGCGGTCGGCGGTGTAGGAGGACGCGACGTGCATGCAGCGGGCGATCGTGTCGGCGCGCTCGTTGAGGTCGACACCCAGGACCGAATGTCCCAACGACTGCATCGCGACGCGGCGGCACTCGACGTCGAGGTCGAGCTCACCGCCATCGGGCCAGCGGTCGACGAATGCCTGGGCGGCCGCGGACATGTAGCCGCCGAAATTGCGGACGTTCTGCTTGGTGAACACCGGCTGCAGAGCCCGTTTGCGCGGCCGCCACAGCTCGTTGGGCAGCACGAACAGGCTGTCGCCTGCCATGTTGCGGACTTCGTCGTGGTAGATGCATCGCTCAGACGAGCCATCGGGGCGCCCGAGTATGTCGCGCATACCGGCGGGCGACATGACGGCGACGATCGGTTGATACAGCCACTTCGGCGCGACCTGTATGCGCGTGATCGGTCCGCCGGCGTCGCGGATGACGTCCTGGCCGGTGTCGAGCCTGCGGAGAAGTCGGACCAACCGCCAGATCGGCAGCGGGTTCTTCGGCACCAGCGGCAACGCCGAGACGTCGAGCGTGGTGGTCATGTGCAGATCATCGCCCAGGTCGCGGCGGCTCGGCACCGGTACGCGATATTCACGCCGACCAGGTGAGCGGTGCGCCTTCACCTTTCGTCATCACCGTCCCGGGCATGACCCGGATGCGGTACGGCGCCAACCGCAGCGCGGCGAACTGCTCGGAGGTCGGCCCGTCCTGCCACATCGGGATGATCCGAGGGTCGTAGCCCACCGGTGCAGGGGCGGTGGCGAACTTCTCCCACCGCGGCCCTGGTTTCGTCGTCGACGTACCACTCGACCAGACACTCCGCGCTGCACGTGTCGTGATTGGTGGTCCAGTAACTCACCGAGACCTCCGGGTGCACCGCGAGGTGGTTCTTCTTCACCGGAGAGGGCACGGTGGCGATCCAGCCGAGGGGATCGGTCCCGTCCCACTCCCAGAACGGATGCAGGATGCGAGTGCGCGGCCGGCCGTTCGCGTCGACAGTGGCGACCGAGGCCCACACAATCGAGTGGGCCATGTCGATGAACGCCGGCGCGATCTGCTCCAGAGAGGTCACGGTTGCCTAGCGTAGGCACGCGACCGCTCGGACAATCAGGTGCCGCTGCCCTCGGATGCTTCGCTGCCCGCAGATTCCTTGCTGAACTTCGGGTTTCCGTCATCGTCGAGCCAGTCGTTCACCGCGGTACCCGCGACGGCGCCACCGCTGCCCGGCATCTTCGTGGTCGGCCTCTCTTCTTCGTAGGCCTTGTGCATCTCTTTGGCCTTTTCCCGATGCTCGTCGGTCACTTCGGGTTTCTCGGTGGGCGGCGGCGTTTCCTGCTCGCTGGTGACCTGGTGGTGTTCGTCGGTCTCCGGTTCGGCTTTGCGCTGCTCCTCGATGAACCCTTCGTTCTCCTGGCCTTGTTCGCTGGTCATGGACCATGACTGCCCGGAGAGCCGAAATACGAAACGCAGTTCGCCTAACCGGTGGGCACGGTTCGCAAAGCGGTGGGCAGGCTGGGAAGGAAGTGTTTGCGAGCGAAAGCGCGGATGTCGTCGGCGGACTCCAGAGGCTGGGAGCTGGGCAGCAGCAACACCATCACCGCATACCGCAGGATCGTGTCGGCCAATTCCTCGACGGCCTCCTCGCCGATCCGCTCGGCGAATCCAGCGGGGAAGATCACCCGCAACGCTGCGGCCATCCGGGTGATCGCGGCGTCGTAGTGCGTGCGGGCCAGTTCGAGCAGCAGCGCGGGATCGTCGGTCAGTATCCGGTACAGCACGCGGTGGCGACGGAACTTCAGGATCGACAGGGTGAACGCCTCGACGTAATAGTTCGATTGCGGCCCAACCCGTTTGACCTCTTCGGCGATGTCGGCGAACAGCGCGATGTTCTCGCGTTCGATCACCGCGGCCACGAGCTCGTCGCGGTTGGCGAACCGGCGGTAGATCGTGGTCCGGCTGACGCCTGCGCGCCGGGCGACGTCGTCGAGTGCGACCCGCCGGAAGCCGTGCCGCTCGAACTCGATGACGGCGGCGTCCAGGATGGCTTCCGTCGCGGGCGACGAATCAGGCCCCGTCGCGGACGACGAATCAAGCCCCGTCGCGGGCGACGAATCAGGCCCCGTCGCGGGCGACGAATCGGGCCCGTTGGCCGGGTCAGGCCCGGGCATAACCCTTTTGGGCGTAGCTGTTGTAGCGCCAACTCATGGGCAGACGATCCCACACCCAGTTGACCGGGCGCGACCGCCACAGCGCCGCGAACCGTTGGTAGCGGCGCTCTTGGCGTTCACTCCACGGCAGTTGCAGCAGCTCGCGCGCGCGGGGCGGCAGGCCGCCGGTGGTCAGGAACGCCGCGAGCGGATTGAACACCGGCGCGATCGGCTTCCACGCCCACGCGGGGACACCCTTGGGGCGCGGGAAACCCTTCGTGACGTAGCCGACGCCGTAGACCGCGGTCTTGTGTGCGACGACGATCTCGTCGAGCATGCGGTCCCAGTACCGTTCGAACTCGTCGTAGGTGGCGGGCATCGGCCGGTCGCTCACACCGTAGCGGCGGTACCACGTCTTGGACTCGAGGTAGATCTGCTCCTTCTCCTCGCGGCTCAGCCGCTTGACGAAGGTGTCGGCGAAGTACAGCACCTGTTCGACGAACGTCGCGTGCGCCCAGAAGTAGGTCTCCGGATCCAGGGCGTGGTACCGGGCGCCGTCGGGCATCTTGCCCTTGATGTCGGTGTGGAAGTCGCGCACCTGGGCGCCCGGGTGGTCCTCATCGGAGCCGTAGACCGTGTTGAAGATCGGCGGCAGCGAGCGCTTGACCCGCGCGGCGGTGTCGTCGAAGAACACCGAGTGGTCGAGCACGCCCTGGCCGAGTTCGGCCAGCATGTTCTGCAGCACCGCGGGGCGCGGCCCGATCAGGTACATCCGGTTGTCCCCGAAGTAGCGCCACACCAGCGACTGCGGGCCCAGCGGCAGCGCATCGTCGACGGGCCTGTCTGTCTCCACCAATTCGGTCATGTGACACAGTGTTACAAATTTTGCACTTTGTACCAAGCGGCTGTGAGCGGCCTCTCACTTCCCCGCGAGCGACCTGTTTTGCACGGGATCGCTCGGCGTGTCACCGGGCAAACGCGGTCACTCGCGGGGCGAAGAAGCAGCGCGCCGATCGCGGCGCCAATGCGCGATGGCCAGCACCACGAACACTCCGGCAACCGCCGCCAGCAGCAGCGCGAGCCCCATCATCGGCGCGCTGTACTCGACCGAGGTTGTCTGCGGTTCGCCTTCGAGCACCGGCGCGACCGCGACCGTCGTCTTGGCCGCAAGCCAGCTCAGCACGCTGCCCACCGCGGCGGCGACGGCCAGCACCAGCTCGAGCGCTGCGCGGACCGTCATGCCGGCGGAATGCGCTCTTCGACGAGCTGGGTCAACGTCTGCCGCAGCGTTTGATGCTTACGGGCCCAAGCCTGCGCGGTGCGGTCATTGGTCATCTTCAGCCCGATACCGGTGCGGCCGCGCGGCACACCGGTGAGCTCGCCCAGCGCCCGCGCCGACTGCCATTTCGGCGACTCGGAACCGGTGGCATCGGGATAGACGCGGACGATCTCGTCGGTACTGATGCGCTCGGTGCCCTGCCGCAGCGTCTCGGGTGTCAACTCGACCGAGGTGTGGATACGGGCGGCCTTGACCTGTATCGCGAGGAAGCCGCTGACCAGCACCAGGAACATCCCGGGAACCACCCACTGGAACCCGTAGCCGGCTGACGCCTGGATCAGTCCCATCGCGATCGCCGCACCGGGGCCGGCGGCCAACCACCACCAACTGGCGCCCTGCTCGTAGAACAAAACCTGCGGCGCGGTCTGCTTGTCGGTCACGTCGCTTCCTCTTGCGCGTTCGCGCTGGGCCGGGTGATCAGGACGGCGCCCGCGAGCAGGGGCAGCACCGCGAGCACCGTCACGATGTGCACGACGCCGCGCATCGCGAGCAGCACCACGAACACGACGACGGTCAGCGCCAACGCGACGCCGGCGCGGCGGAACCGGACATCACCCGCGCGGCTGCGGCCCGCGAGGAACGCCATTCCCGCGCCGGCGACGGCGGTGAGGACCCCCGCGCCGCGAAACAGCGGCGGCAGATTGACCGAGGCGGCGATCAGCCCGCCCAGCATCAACATCACCGCGGCGACGATCCAGCACCAGAAGGCGGCGGTGACGACGCGGGCTCGCGGCGCAGGAGCGGTCATGGTCGGGTCAGCCTATCGGGTCACCGCGTGAAGTAGTCGTTGGCGTCTTTACGGTGCAGCAGGTACACACCGCCCACGATCAGCACCGAGCCGAGGATGGCGGTGACGGCGTAGGCGAGCGCGGCCGCCGGCGGCCGCTCCTCGCCGAACAGGCTGCTCACGGCGTACACGACCGCCGCGACACCTGCGCCGGTCAGCACGGTGCGGGCCCACCGGTAACCCTGGCGCATCAGGAATTGAAACGTCAGCGCCACGGCACCGACGATCACGATGAACACCGCCGAGAGGGCCAGCACCGGTGCGGGCAGACCGTCGGCGCGTTCGCTGACCAGCAGGTCGACGACCTGGCCGACGACCATCAAGACGACCGCGACCACCCAGAGCCAGAAGCCGGTGTCGACGTCGTCCGGGCGGCCACCCGACTCGGGCTGCTGGCCGGCCTCATCCGGTCGGCCCTGCGGTTCGGGATTCACGCCAGCCAACCGGCGACGTCGGCCGCCCAGTACGTCAGCACGATGTCTGCCCCGGCCCGCCGGATGCTGGTCAGCGTCTCCAGAGCCACCGTCTGCAAATCGATCCAGCCGTTGGCGGCTGCGGCGCTGATCATCGAGTACTCACCGGAGACCTGGTAGGCGGCCACGGGAACCGGCGACAGGTCGGCGGCCGCGCGCACCACGTCGAGGTAGCCCATCGCGGGCTTGACCATGACGATGTCGGCGCCTTCGTCGATGTCGAGTTCCACCTCGTGCAACGCCTCGCGCGCGTTGCCCGGATTCTGTTGGTACGTGCGACGATCGCCGCGCAGGCTCGATCCCACCGCTTCCCGGAACGGCCCGTAGAAACCCGAGGCGAACTTCGCGGCGTACGCCAGGATGACGGTGTCGGTGTGCCCGGCGGCGTCCAGCCCGTCGCGGATCGCAGCGACCTGGCCGTCCATCATTCCGCTCGGTCCGACCACGTGTGCCCCTGAATCCGCTTGCGCCACAGCGAGTTCCACGTAGCGCTTGTTGGTCAGGTCATTATCGACCCTGCCCGACGCGTCCACGACTCCGCAGTGGCCGTGGTCGGTGAACTCATCGAGGCAGGTGTCGGCCATCAGCACGGTGTCGTCGCCGAGGTCACTGGCCAGGTCGCGCAGGGCGACGTTGAGGATGCCGTCTTCGGCGACGCCGACGGAGCCGGTGGGATCCTTGTCCGCGTCGCGCGGCACGCCGAACAGCATCAGGCCACCCACACCGGCGGCGACCGCATCGGCCGCGGCGCGGCGCAGCGAGTCGCGGGTGTGTTGGACGACGCCGGGCATCGACGAGATCCGACGTGGCTCGTCGATACCGTCGGCGACGAACATCGGCAGCACGAGTTGCCGTGGCTCCAAGGTGGTTTCGGCGACGAGTCGCCGCAGCGCCGGAGTCGTGCGCAGCCTGCGGGGGCGATGCCTAGGAAAGCCCATGCAAACCCACCTTCGGTGTTGCGGTCAGCGGCGGCGGCTCTTCTTACGCGGCGGCGGCAGTGCGCCCTCGGCCCGCAGCCGGGCGGCGTGCTCGGCGAGCGCCTCCACCAGCGGTCCGACCGCGGCCACCTCGGGCTGCACATCGACGCGCAGACCGAATTCCGCTGCGGTCTCGGCAGTCTTGGGCCCGATGCACGCGACGATGGTGCGCGCGTGCGGCTTGCCCGCGATACCGACCAGGTTGCGCACCGTGGAGCTCGAGGTGAAGCAGACCGCGTCGAAACCACCGGTCTTGATCATCTCGCGGGTGTGCGCAGGCGGCGGCGCGGCGCGCACCGTGCGGTACGCCGTGACGTCCTCGATCTCCCAGCCGCGCTCACGCAGACCCTCGGCCAGCGTCTCGGTGGCGATGTCGGCGCGCGGCAGCAGCACGCGGTTCACCGGGTCGAAAACGTCGTCGTACGGCGGGAATTCGTCGAGCAGGCCGAGCGACGATTGCTCACCCGCCGGAACCAGCTCGGGATTGATGCCGAACGCCCGCACCCGGTCTGCTGTGGCCTGGCCGACGCAGGCGATCCTCACACCCGAGAACGCCCGGGCGTCGAGACCGAACTCGTTGAACTTCTCCCACACCGCACGCACCGCGTTGGTGGAGGTGAACACCACCCACTGGAACCGGCCGTCGACCAGTCCCTTGACCGCGCGCTCCATCTGAGCGGGGCTGCGCGGCGGCTCGACGGCGATGGTGGGGACCTCGATCGGCAGCGCGCCGTGGCCCACCAACTTCTCGCTCATCTCACCGGCCTGGTCCTTGGTGCGGGGCACCAGCACGGTCCAGCCGTACAGGGCGCGGCTCTCCCACCAGTTCAGCTTGGCGCGGTTGGCCACGGTCTTGCCGATGGTCACCACGAGCGGTCCGGCCAACGGACCGGCCGGCTCGGAGCCCGCCAGGGTGGCCTTGTCCAGCAGCCCGGCCAGCGTCGTCTCGACCGAACGCTGCTGGCAGGTGGTGCCGTTGGCGGTGACCACCAGTGGCGTGGTGTCGGTCAGCCCGTATTCGATCAGCGTGCGCGCCGCATCGGGCAGATGCGACGCCGTCGCGTGCAGAATCAGCGGGCCGGGCGCGGCGGCCAATGCGGCCCAGTCGACGTCGGGGTCGCGGACGTCGGCGACGGTGTGCGCCGATCCCAGCGGCAGGCCGGCGTAGGTGGGCACCGCGGTGGTGTCCGGCAGGCCCGGCACGATCTCGAAGTTCAGGTGCGACTTCGCCAACGCCGACACCTCGGTGATCACGGCGTCCACCGACAGCGGATCGCCCGCCACCAGCCGGACCACGTCGACCCCGGTGCGGGCCTCGGTGATCAGCGTCTTGGCCACCTCGGCCGGATCGCCGACGGCCGACCGGATATCCGGTCCGCCCGGCAGGGTCGGTGCTTCCTTAGCCGAGGTTTCGCCGTTGTCGGCGGCCTCAGCCGGCTCGGGCCCCGACGGGGGCGGCAGTTGGCAACCCACCAGGGCCAGTACCGCTTCGGGCACCTCGGGATCGGTGAACACCAAGGCAGCGTTGGCGAGCACCGTGTGGGCCCGCGTCGTCAGCAGTCCCGGGTCGCCAGGACCCGAGCCGACGAACGTGATGCGGCCCGGCTTCGGCTTGCGCCCCCGCCCGCTGGTCTGGCCTGTCATCTCAGTCACTCCGCTCTACAGCTCAGTTGGCGTCCGCCATGAGTTCGCGCGCCCCGAGGTCGAACAGCTCCTCGGCCACCGAGAGCCCCAGCTCCCGGGCCCGGTCGGTCGTGCCGACGCCGGACGCGCGGATCACGTCGGATCCGTCCAGTGCCGCCACGCAGCCGCGCAGCGACACCTCTTCGAAGACGTTGCCGTCCTCATCGATGGACTCGACCACCTCAGCGATCGCGCCCACCGGTGCGTGACAACCCGCCTCCAGTCGGGCGAGCAGGGCCCGTTCAGCGGTGACCGCGGCGCGTGTGTCGGCGTCGTCCAACTCCGCCAGCAGCGCAGCGAGCTCGGTGTCGCCTGCGCGGCACTCGACCGCGAGCGCACCTTGAGCCGGCGCTGGCAACATCTGCACCGGCTCGAGAGTCTCGGTGACATCGGCCAGTCGCCCGATGCGGGCCAGTCCCGCCCGTGCGACTACGATGCCGTCGAGATCACCGTTGCTAACCCTGTTCAACCTGGTATCCAGGTTGCCTCTTAGGGGGCGGATTTCCAAACCGAGACCCAGTGCTCTAAGCTGTGCCGCCCTGCGCGGGCTCGATGTGCCGATCAAAGAACCCGGCGGCAACTCCCCGAGCACCAGCCCATCGCGTGCCACCAGGGCGTCCCTGGGGTCTTCGCGGGGGGGACTCGCGGCGATGACGAAGCGGGCGTCAGCCGCGGTAGGCAGATCCTTGAAGGAGTGCACGGCGGCGTCCACCCGGCCGTCGTGGATGGCTTCGCGCAGGGCCGCGGTGAACACGCCAACGCCGATCTCGGCGATCGGGCCCTGGTTGCGGTCGCCCTCGGTTGAGATGGGGACGAGCTCGGCCGCATGTCCGTTCGCGATGAGCGCGTCTCGGACCGTACCGGCCTGAGTGGTCGCCAGGAGACTGGCGCGAGTGCCTATCCGAATTACAGTCAAGCGTTACTCGGCCTTATCGAGATCTGGTGCGATCAAAGGCAATTCGGGCCCGGCGACGGCGTCGACGGCCTGCTGGTCGAGCTCGAAGAGCTCGCGCAGCGCCTCAGCGTAGCTGTCTCCGCCCGGCGCGCTCGCCAGCTGCTTGACGCGCACGGTCGGCGCGTGCAGGAGTTTGTCAACGACCCGTCGCACCGTCTTGGCGACCTCGTCGCGGTGGATGGCGTCCAGGCCCGGCAGGCGGTGGTCCAGCCTCAGCAGCTCGGCCTCGACCACGTCGGCGGCGCGCTGGCGCAGCGCGGTGACGGTCGGGGTGACCTCGGCCATCCGCTGCCCGGCCAGGTAGTTGGCGACCTCGGCGGCGACGATCGCGCGGGCGGCTTCGGCGTCGGACGCCGCGGCGCGGGCCGCCGGTTCGCGCTGGATGCGCTCCATGTCGACGACGTAGACGCCGGGCAGACCGGCCACGGCGGGGTCGACGTCACGGGGCATGCCGAGATCGCAGATGACCAGCTGCTTGGGCTCTTGACCGTGCGCGAGGCCGCGGTGCACGTCGGCCAGTGAGACCACCGGGCGCACCGCTCCCGTGCAGCAGACCACCACATCGGCATCGGTCAGCAGCGGCGGCAGGTGATCGAACGGGAAGGCGTGCGCGTCGACGCCCAGTTCCCGGACGTTGGCGGCGAGCCGTTTGGCCCGCGGCTGGCTGCGGTTCACGACGTGGATGCGCTCGACGCCCGCGCGGGTCAGGTGTTTGGCGGCCAGCGAGCCCATCGAACCCGCCCCGATGACCACCGCGGTGCGGCCGGCCAGCGAGCCGAGCTTGGATTCGGCGGTGCACAGCGCGACGGACACCACCGACGCGCCCGCGGCGTCGATGCCGGTCTCGGTATGCACCCGCTTGCCGACGGCCAGCGCGCGCTGCGAGAGCTCGTGCAGGGTGCGTCCGACGGTGTGGTTGGCCTCGGCGGCGGCGTACGCGCGGCGCACCTGGCCGAGCACCTGCTGTTCTCCGACGACGGCGGAATCCAGGCCCGAGGCCACCGCGAACAGGTGCTCGACGGCCGCTTCGGCGTACCGCACATACGCGTATTTGGTCAGGTCGTTGAGGCTCATGCCGGAGTGCTCGGAAAGCACCTGGCCGATCACCGACAGCCCGCCGTGGAACGCGTCGACGACGGCGTAGATCTCCACGCGATTGCAGGTCGACAGCACCATGGCCTCGGTGACGAGGGAGGACTGCAGCACCTGGTCGACGATCTTGGCCTGATCGGACTCGTCGGTGCTCAGCTGCTCGAGCACCGACACCGGCGCACTGCGGTGCGAAACCCCGAAAAGCAGCACGCTCACGGCTTCATCACCACGTCATCCAAGGTAGTCGTTGAACAGTTAGCTCACCAAATTCCCCACCATTATCGCCGAAATTGCGTTCCAGCAGCCAAATCACGATTGGAGGCCTGCTGGAACGCAATTTCGCGCGGAAACGGACGGTCACTTCGCCAGGTCGGCCCGAAGGCGGGGCTCGTCGATCTCCCAGTAGCTGTGCTCGCTGCCGTCGAGCAGAACGACCGGGAGCCGGTCGCCGTACTCCGCGCGCAGCCCGGAATGACCCGCGGCCGCGGCGGCGTCGACATCGGTGACGGTCAGCGTGAAGCCCAGTTCGTCGGCCAGCGCCGCGAGCTGGGCCGCCGCCGCCGTGCAGATCGTGCAACCGTCGCGCGTCAGCAACTCCACCCGGTGCTCCACCTCGCCAGTATCTCCACCTGCGTGACTTAGGGTTGATCTGTGTCTCGAAACGGCGACCGCGAAGCTGCTGAACAGCAACTTGCGGGTGAGGCCAGCGCAGAGGCGGCCGTCACCGACCTCATGGCCGAAGCCGCCACGGCGCCACCCGCACCGCCCCCGGACCTGACCGCGGCGGCGTTCTTCGACGTCGACAACACCCTCGTGCACGGCTCGTCGCTGCTGCACTTCGCCCGCGGCCTGGCCGCCCGCAAGTACTTCACCTACGGCGATATCGCGCGCTTCGTGTACGCACAGGCGAAGTTCCAGCTGACCGGCCGCGAGAACAGCGAGGATGTGGCCGCGGGCCGTCGTAAGGCGCTCGCCTTCATCGAGGGGCGCTCGACGGCCGAGCTGATGGCGGTCGGTGAGGAGATCTACGACGAGATCATCGCCGACAAGATCTGGCCGGGCACCCGCGCGCTCGCGCAGATGCACCTCGATGCCGGACAGCAGGTGTGGCTGGTCACCGCGACCCCGTACGAACTGGCCGCGACCATCGCCAAGCGGCTGGGCCTGACCGGGGCGCTGGGCACCGTCGCCGAATCCATCGACGGGGTGTTCACCGGGCGGCTGGTCGGCGACATTCTGCACGGCACGGGCAAGGCGCACGCGGTGCGCTCGCTGGCCATCCGCGAAGGCCTCAACCTGCGCCGCTGCACGGCCTACTCGGACAGCTTCAACGACGTGCCGATGCTCTCCCTGGTGGGTACGGCGGTGGCGATCAACCCCGACGCCGATCTGCGCGACCTGGCCCGTGAGCGGGGGTGGGAGATCCGCGACTTCCGCACCGCCCGCAAGGCCGCGCGCATCGGTGTGCCGTCGGCGCTGGCGCTCGGCGCGGCCGGAGGGGCGCTGGCTGCGGTGGTCTCCCGCCGCCAGGAGGGCCGCTGACGAGCCGCTCTGGTCGCGGCGGTGGCCCAGACCCGCTGATAGGCTCGCGCCGCTGACTCCGACGAGGAGAGACGGCAGCGCGCGCACCCGAGGAGCAGTTCAGGTATGGCAATCGCAGAGAACATCATCGGAACGCACTACCGGTATCCCGATTACTTCGAGGTCGGCCGGGAGAAGATCCGTGAGTTCGCACAGGCGGTCAAGGACGAGCACCCCGCGCATTTCACCGAAGAGGCCGCCGCCGAGTACGGCTACGACTCGCTGATCGCACCGCTGACCTTCCTCGCCGTCGCCGGTCGGCGCGTTCAGCTGGAGATCTTCAACCAGTTCGACGTGCCGATCAACATGGAGCGGGTCCTGCACCGCGACCAGAAGATCACGTTCCACCGCCCGATCCTGGCCGGCGACAAGCTGTTCTTCGACTCCTACCTCGATTCGGTCACCGAATCGCACGGCGCCATCGTCACCGAGGTGCGCGGCGAGGTGACCGACGCCGACGGCAACCCCATCCTGACGAGCGTCGTCACGGTCATGGGCGAGGCGCAGTCGGACACCGAAGCCGACGAGGTGAGCCAGCGCATTGCGGCCGCACGCGACGAGGCAATCGCGAAAATGATTGCCAAGCAAAAGTAATTCGTAGAGCTAGCGGCTTTTCGCGCGCTCAGCCGAAGAACGTGTTCCGGCGCTGGGTGAGCAGTTGGTACAGCGTCTGCTGGATGGTCTCGCGCACCTGATCGGTGAGTTCGAAGGTGACCATCGGATCGTCGGCGGCCGACTCGTCGTAATCCGCGGTCTCGATCGGTTCGCCGAACTGGATGTGCCATTTCGACGGCAGCGGCACCATGCCCGCCGGACCCGCCAGCGGGAACAACGGGGTGATCGGGAAGTACGGCAGGCCGAGCAACCGGGCCAGCAGCTTGACGTCGGCGATCATCGGATAGATCTCCTCCGACCCGACGATCGAGCACGGCACGATGGGCGCCTTGGTGCGCAGCGCCGCCGACACGAAACCGCCGCGACCGAATCGCTGCAGCTTGTAGCGGTCTTTGAAGTGCTTGCCCAGGCCCTTGTAGCCCTCGGGGAACACCGCGGTCAGCTCACCCGCGGCCAGCAGCCGATGCGCGTCGGCGGTGCAGGCCATGGTGTGGCCGGCCTTGCGGGCGGCCTGACCGACCACCGGCAGGTCGAACACCATGTCGGCGGCGAGCAGGCGCAGGTCGCGCTGGGCAGGGTGGTGGTCATGCACCGCCACCGACGTCATCAGCCCATCGAACGGCAGCACGCCGGCGTGGTTGGCGACCACGAGCGCGGCGCCGGTTTCGGGCAGATGCTCGATCCCGCTGACCTCGACGCGGAACCACGACTTGAAGAAGACTCTCAGCAAAGGCAGAAAGATTGCGTTGTTGAGGTGGGCATCGAACCCGAACTCGTCGACGGTGTACTCACCCGTCATCCGCTTGCGCACGAACTCGCCGACCGAGGCGATCTGCTTGGCCAGTTCGGTGGGCGTCTGGTCGACCGGCGGTGCGCCCGCGACGCCTCCGCGGTGCTCGTCGAACTCGCGGACGACGGCGGCGATCTCCTCGGCGGAGGCCCCGGCTACCGGATCCGACAGCTGCGAGGGATGTCGGCGCGAGCCCTGCGCTCGTGCGGCATTACGCCGCTGAGCCGCTGCACGGCCCGAATTGCCATGCAGCGGAATGACTTTCGCCTTGGACTCACCCGCCACGGTCGTTTCCTTCTCCCCACCCGATTAGTTGATGCGCCTAGCGCCCCCACCGTTGCGCCGCGGCAACGGCGCGACTCTCCATTGAGCGTACCCACCGCGGGTCGACGATCGGAGTCAATCCGCGACCTCGGACGTAATCGTCGAAGGCCTCCACCGTCGTCCACTTCGGGTTATAGCCGAGATCGTTGCGCATCCGCGATGTGTCCATCACTCTGCCATAACTGAGGTAGTTCAGCTGCTCACGATCCAGTTCAGTGTAACGAGTCGCGCGCCTCAGCGAATCCACCGCCGCCAGCGCCGATCGCGGCACGGGCAACGCGATCCGGCCGGCCCGCCGGATCGCCTGGCTCATCATCACGATCCCGGACGCGCCGACGTTGTAGGTGCCCGCCTTGCCCGCCATCGTCGCGCGCTCGAGCGCCCCGAGCGCATCCTGCTCGTGCAGCAGCTGGAGCCGAGCGTCGTGTCCGATGACCGTCGGCACCACCGGGCCGGCGAGGTAGCGCGACAGCGCGGTGTCCATACCCGGCCCGATCATGTTGGCCAACCGCAGGATGGTCACCGCGATGTCGGGCCGACGACGCCCCAGTCCACGCGCATAGCCCTCGATGTCGATGCTGTCGCGGGCGAAGCCCTCCCCCGGTGGCCGTCGCGCGCTGGTGTCCTCGGTGAACATCACCGGGTCGCGCGAGGTCGAGCCGTACACCTCCGACGTGGACTTGAGCACCACTCGCTGCACCGACGGCGCCTTCTGGCAGGCCGCGAACAGCTGGATCGCGCCCATCACGTTGAGTTCCTTGAGCGTCGCGCGGCCCCCGGAGCGGGGTGCGTAGGACGCCGCCGCGGCGTGCACCACGGTGTCGACGTCGCCGTTGCGGATGACCTTCGCGATGAAGGGGTTGCGGATGTCGGCGCGGACGAACTCCGCGCGCCCCATCCGCCGCAGAAGGTCCTTGCTCGGAGTGATCGCGTCGACGGCGATCACATGGTTGATCAACGGGTTCTGCGCCAGCCTGGCCGTCAGGTAGCCGCCGAGGAACCGGCACGCCCCGGTGACCAGCACGACCTTCGGATACTGCACGGCGTCGCGTGGGTCAGCTCCGTTGACGTCTCCATTGGCACGACCCTCGGAATCCATGTCCGGTGAGCCTAGCGACGGCGGGCGGCGATTACTTGCCGAGTTTTCTGCGCTGGACTCGGGTGCGACGAAGCAGCTTGCGGTGCTTCTTCTTCGACATGCGCTTGCGCCGCTTCTTGATGACTGAACCCATGAACTCCGCTACCTACGCCTTACCTGCCCGATGAGCATCGTTGACTGACCCGGCCACTTTACCGGGCTGTGCAGGTAACCGCGAAACGCGCCCAACGGCCGGCGACGGTGTCGCCGGGAACGCGGAGGAGATCAGCCTGCGTCGAAGTACGAGCTCTCCAACATGTCGTGAACAGCCTTCGCATGCACGCGGAACGAGCGGCCGACCCGGACGGCAGGCAGCTCGCCGTTGTGCACCAGCCGGTACACCGTCATCTTGCTGACCCGCATCAGGCTCGCCACCTCGGCGACGGTGAGGAATTGCGCCCGTGGCTGTTGACCGTCGGATCCGGAGTCCCGAGCCGACTTCCCACTGGCCGAATCCCGCGGGGATGGCCCGTTCATAGACGTCATCGCAACCCAATCATTCAGGCACGGGCAGTTCCAGCGGCTTCCCCACCGCTGGCACCGACCCGTGCTTACACGAGGAGAATAGCGTGGCAGATGGTGTTACTGCGACGGGTGTGGGTAATTTAAAGAATTACTCAGATGTAATTCCGAGCTGCTCAGAGCGCTTTTTCGCGGCCTCGACCGCCCTGGCAACGGCCGCCCGCAGGCCACCCCTCTCGAGTTCGCGCAGACCGGCCGCGGTGGTGCCGCCCGGCGAGGTGACCGTCGCGCGCAGTTGAGCGGGCGTGGTGTCCATTCCGGCACCCGACGGGCCGCCGGCGGCACCTCCCGCGGACGCGTTCCGGTCGAGGCGATCCAGCAACATCGCGGCCGACCCCGCCATGGTCTGTGCGACGAGGTCGGTGGCCGCCGATCGCGAGAGCCCGGCGTCGACGCCGGCGTCGATGAGCGCCTCGACCATCAGGAAGAAATAGGCCGGCCCCGACCCGGAGATCGCGGTGACCGCGTCGAGTTGGGACTCGGGCACCGTGAGCACCCCGCCGACCGCGTCGAAGATCGCCGAGACCTCCTTCATCTGTTCGGGGGTGGCGAAGCGACCGGCCGACAGCGCGCTCACTCCCCCACCGACGACCATCGGCGCGTTGGGCATGACGCGGATCACCGGCGCGCCGGCGGGCAGCTTGTTCTCGTAGTACTCGGTGGTGACGCCGGCCGCGACCGTCACGAAAACCTGTTCGGCCGTGTCACTTTCGGCATTGGTCGCCGCATCGACGATCTCGTCGACGAGCCCGGCCACGTCGGCCGGTTTGACGGCCACGATCACATAGCTCGCGTGGTCCACCGCGTTGGCCACCGTCGTCACCAGCACCGAATAGGTGTCGGCCAGGTACTGGGCCCGGTCCGAATCCTTCTCCGCCACCGCCAGGTCCTTGACCTGCCGTCCGGCCCGCAGCAGCCCGGACAGCAGTGCCTCACCGATACTTCCACCGCCGACGATCGCGATTCTGGCCATGCCGGAAGCATTGCAGACGGTCGGGCACCGCGTGTGCGGCCACCCTCCGCGGCTTGCCGCCTATCCCTGCGGAACCATCGCGAGTTGGCGGGTCTGCACGACGATGTGGCCCTCGCAGTCGACGACGATGTGGTCCTCGTCGAACCAGTCCTGGCCGATCTGCACGGTCGTGCAGAGCACGCGCAACCACCCGTCGGCCGGCCTGCTGCGCAGGTACGCCGTCAGCTGGACGGTGGGCGCCCAACCGAACCGGTTGACGCCGAACGTCACAGGAGCCGACACGTCGCCGCACAGCAGGGCGAAAAGCACGTCCGGGGCGACACCCTTGGGCCGCACCCAGTACTCGATCACCGGCGGGCCGCCGTCGGACCGCGGTTCCATCGTGGTCAGCGAGGGCCGGATGTCGCAGCCGCGCGCGAGGTGCACGATGTCGGCCATCGGGTGGCCCTCACCGATCGGCTCGAGACCGGGCGGCGGATCCGGTTGCATCAACGGGATCACGGGATTGACCGAGAGCAGCGGCGTCACATGATGTTCCGGCTCGCCGAGCGTGATCGCGGCCCGCACAGCTGTACGGTCGCCTTGTCTGAGTTCGACGTCGATCAGGCTGACGCGACGCCCGCGTTTGCGCACGGTTGTGACCACCTGCATCGGGCCGGGGTCGGGCGCCCACAGGAAGTTTCCCGAGACCGCGATCGGTTCCACGCCACCACTCGCCTGCTCCCCCGGTTCGTCCCCTGCGCTGCGCGCGTGGGCCGATCCTTCCAGCCCCCTGGAATGCTCCGTCCGCGCGGCGTTCGCGCACAGCGCGAGCATCGCTCCGCCGTGCACCTTCGGCCCGATCGTCCAATGTTCGTTCAGCTCACCGTGATACACGCCGTCACCGGCGTGGGTGAGCGCCATGGCGTCGGTGAACAGGGTGGAGCCGGCCATCTGGTGAATCCTTCTGGAAGCGAGTTGGGAACGAGGTCAGGGTGTGTCAGCGAAGCAGGTGCCTGCGCGCGAACTGCAACGACTCGACCAGTAGCGCTTCGCGTTCGGCGGCGGTGCGCGCACCCGATGTGGTCACCTCAAGGATCACATGGCCGTTGAAGTCGCTTGCGGCCAGCATCTCGCACACCTCCACCGTCGGCTGAGTACCGCGGCCGGGCACCAGATGCTCGTCGGTCGAGGCGCCGCTGCCGTCGCACAGGTGCAGGTGCACCAACCCCTCGCCCATGCGGCGCGCCATCTCGAGTGCGTCGGAGCCGGCGGTCGCGGTATGGGACAGGTCGAGCGTGTAGTGGGCGTGGTCGCCGTCGAGCGGATCGTAGGACGGCGCGAATGCCGAGATGCCCGGGCCGGGCCTGCCACCGCGTTTGCGCATGCGCTCGATCGAGGTCTGACCCGCCCCGAAGAAGCGGTCGGCGCGGAACGGGAACATGTTCTCGACGGCGACCATCACCTCGCTGGACTCCTCGAGCTCGGCCACCTGGTCGGAGAAGCCCTCGGCGTAGCGGCGCTGCCAGCGGAACGGCGGATGCACGACGACGGTCTGGGCGCCCAGTTGCTCGGCGGCGCGCACGCTGCGTTCGAGTTTCGGAATCGGGTTCGCACCCCACACGCGCTGGGAGATCAACAGGCACGGTGCGTGCACCGAGAGCACGGGCATTTCGTAACGCTTCGACAGCTGCTCGATGGCGTCGACATCTTGGCTGACCGTCTCGGCCCACACCATGAGCTCGACCCCGTCGTAGCCGAGCTTGGCTGCGTATTCGAAGGCCGCCTCGGTTCTCAGCGGGTAGACCGAGGCCGTCGACAGACCGACCTTAATGGCTGGACGCACGGGTGATGGGGCGCCTCAAGCCGCCTGCATCAGTGCCAGCGGCCCGAATGTCACCATCGCGCCGACCGCGACGGCGATCAGTGTGCTGCCGATGTCCTCGGTCTTGCGGACCACGCGCACGCCGACCACCAGGCCCAGGATCACCAGCACGCCCAGTACCAGCGCGACGATGCTGTTCCACTTCCACAGCTGGTCGAAGGCGATGAACAGCCCGGCGCCGAACGCGACCGCGACCACGCACTGCCCGACGACCATCGCCCCGCGCAGGAACGACGACATCGCACCCGAACGCGGGACGTCTTCCTCGTCGAGGTCGACGTCGGCCGGGCTCAGGCCGTTGTTCGGCCGGGCGACATCGTCGTCGACGTCGGGACCGCCGAACAGCGCGTCGTCGGGAGAACGCAGGTAGGACGGCCTGTCGTCGCGCTCATCGTCGTGCTCGGGCTCGGCCACGGCGACCGCCGCGTCGGCGGCCTCGTCCCCGTCGGCGTCCGGATCGGTCCAGTCGATCGGATCCGGGCTCATCTCCTCGGCGCCGACCTGGGCATCGCTGGGTTCTGCCGGTGCGCTGCGACCGAGCATGCCGAAGCGCCGGCGCGCGAAGGTCGAGCGCCGCGGCGGGGCGAAGAAGTCGAGGTCCTCGTCGGCGTCGCGCTGCTCGATGTGGGTCTGGTAGTCGGAGTCGGCGTAGTCGTTGTCCTCGTCCGCGCCGGCCGCGGCGCCGGCCTCGTCCTCGAGGGCCTCGGAGTCGACGTCGGAAGTTTCGGTGTCGGAGGCCTCGAGAGGCTCGTCTTCGGGGACCTCGAGGGCTTCCTCCTCGACCGTCTCCTCGGTGTGGTCGACGGCGCCGTTGGCGGCAGCGGCCTCGGCAGTCTCGGCAGTCTCGGCGGGGGCGGCCTCAGCAGCCTCGGTGGCGGGTTCGGCGTCCACGGCCTCGGCGGGTGCGACGGGCTCGGGTTCGGCGGGGGCCTCGACCGTCGCGGCGGCCGAACGCCCCGTGGCGGGTGCGTCGTCGTCACGGATGATCGGGATCTCACCGGTCAGTTCGGCGACGGTCACGGAGTCGGCGCCGCGGCGACGACGGCGCCGCCCGCCGACCGGCGGGGCACCGATCGTGCCGTTGCGCGCCAGCAACTCCGCGACCGAGATGGGTCGCGTGTTGCTGTGGTCGTCTTCTGGTCCTGTCATCGTGTGTTGCCTTCGGGCCTCGTCATCTATCGTCCAGCATTACGCACAAACGTCTGTACTGAGGCCGGATTGTGGGTACCGCCGGCGAGACCACTGCCATCGGCTTCGCTGTCGAGTCTCCGCAGAATCAGCCCCTCCCGCAACGCCCAGGGGCAGATGTCGACGCTCTCGACACCGAGGGCATTCATGCTCGCCTCGGCGACCAACGCTCCGGCCACGATCTGTGGCGCCCGATCGGCACTCACCCCTTCCAGTTCGGCACGGTCAGCCGCGGTCATCCTAGAGATGAAATTTATGAGCTGCCTTAAGCCGGTGGCGGTCAGCGTCCGTTTGACCCGCGGGCCCGCCCCCGAGGGCGCCGCGCCGGTCAGCCTGGCCAGCGACCGGAACGTCTTCGACGATGCGACCGCCAGGTCGGGAGCGCCGGCCTTGAGCATCTCTGCGCCGGCGTCGGCCAGCTCGGTGGCCAGCCAGTCGCGCAGCATCGCCACCCGCCGCCTGCCCGGCGGATCGTCGGGGAGCCACTCGCGGGTGAGCCGGCCCGCCCCGAGCGGAAGCGACAGCGCAACCTCCGGCTCCTCGTCCACGCCGTTGGACAGTTCGAGCGAGCCGCCGCCGATGTCGATGTTGATGATCCGTCCGGCGCTCCATCCGTACCACCGTCGCACCGCAAGAAACGTCAGCCGCGACTCGTCGACGCCTGCGAGCACGCGCAGCGCCACCCCCGTCTCGGCGAGAATCCGGGCCAGCAGTTCTTCGGAGTTCTTCGCGTCGCGCACCGCGGAGGTGGCGAACGCCATCAGCTCCGCGCAGCCGGAACTCGTGGCGATCTTGGCGAATTCGTCGATGGTGCCGATCAGCTTGTCGGCGCCTCTGCGGGTGATCTTGCCGTCGCTGTCGATGGCCTCGGCGAGGCGCAGCGAGGCCTTGGTCGAACTCATCGGCGTCGGGTGCCCACCGCGTCGCGCGTCCACCACGAGAAGGTGAACGGTATTGCTGCCCACGTCGAGCACGCCTAATCGCACTCATCCAACTTAATGGGTCTACCGTTGAGAATCGTGACTGCACCGCACCCCGGAGAGGTCGAACTCGATTTCGCCCGTGAGTGGGTCGAGTTCTACGACCCCGACAATCCCGAGCACTTGATCGCCGCCGATCTGACGTGGCTGCTCTCGCGGTGGACCTGCGTGTTCGGTACCCCGGCGTGCAAGGGCACGGTGGAGGGACGCCCGGATGACGGGTGTTGTTCGCACGGGGCGTTCATGTCCGACGACGACGACATCGCACGCCTCGACGACGCGGTGAAGACGCTGACCGACGAGGACTGGCAGTTCCGCGAGAAGGGGCTCGGCAAGAAGGGCTACCTCGAGATGGACTCCTACGACGACAAGCCCAACCTGCGTACCCGGAAGTACAAGGGCGCCTGCATCTTCCTCAACCGGCCCGGTTTCGCAGGCGGTATCGGATGCGCACTGCACAGCAAGGCGCTCAAGCTCGGCGTCGAACCGCTGACCATGAAACCCGACGTGTGCTGGCAGCTGCCGATCCGTCGCACGCAGGAGTGGGTGGAGCGGCCCGACGGGACCGAGATCCTCAAGACGTGGATCACCGAGTACGACCGTCGCGGCTGGGGCGAAGGCGGCGCCGACCTGCACTGGTACTGCACCGGCGATCCGAACGCACACGTCGGCAGCAGGCAGGTTTGGGAGTCCTACGGCCCCGAGCTCACCGAACTGCTCGGCGAGAAGGCGTACGCGGAGCTCGCGGCGATGTGCAAGCGGCGCAGCGGATTAGGGCTCATCGCCGTGCACCCCGCCACCCGGCTGGCCGGATGACCGATACTTCGGGGGCCGCATCGCTGTTCCTGTTCCGGCTGATCCCGCCCCGAGCGGATTTCGCTCAGACCATGACGCCCGTCGAGCAGCAGGCGATGGCGGCGCATCAGGAGTACTGGGAGAGACTGTTGGCGCAGGGCCGAGTCGTCGTCTACGGCCCGGTCGCCGATCCCGAAGGCGTATGGGGACTGGGCGTGCTGCGCGCCGCCGATCGCGCCGAGGTGCTCGCGATCGCCGAGCGCGACCCCTCGGTCACCGCCGGTGTCAACACGTTCGACGTCTCCGAGATCATGGGCGGCACTACCGGTTAGACCGGCGTCAGCCCTCGAGTTTGTAGCCCAGGCCGCGGACGGTGACCAGATGCACGGGGTTGGCCGGATCGGCCTCGATCTTGGACCGCAACCGCTTCACATGGACGTCAAGGGTTTTGGTGTCGCCGACGTAATCGGCACCCCACACGCGGTCGATGAGCTGGCCGCGGGTCAACACCCGGCCGCTGTTGCGCATCAGGTACTCGAGCAGGTCGAACTCCTTGAGCGGCATCGTGACCGGCTGTCCGTTCACCGAGACCACATGGCGCTCGACGTCCATTCGGACGGGCCCGGCCTCGAGCACGCCGTCACCGATCCCGGGGTCATCGTTCTCGGCGCCGCGCCGCAACACCGCGCGGATACGAGCGATCAGCTCGCGGGCCGAGTAAGGCTTGGTGACGTAGTCGTCGGCGCCGAGTTCGAGCCCGACGACCTTGTCGATCTCGCTGTCGCGGGCGGTCACCATGATAACCGGAACGCTTGAGCGCGAACGCAATTGACGACACACATCCGTACCGCTCATGCCGGGCAGCATCAGGTCGAGCAGCACGATGTCGGCGCCGGAGCGCTCGAACTCGGCCAAGGCCGCGGGCCCGTCGGTGACGACGGTGGCCTCGAAGCCCTCTTTGCGAAGAAGAAAGGCCAGGGGATCAGCCAAGGACTCCTCGTCCTCCACGATCAGCACACTGGTCATTGGTTTCGCTGGTCCTCTCGTTCGTCCGATTCGTGATCGGGATAGGCCGGAATCGACAGGGTGAACGTCGATCCCGTTCCCGGCTGACTCCACAGCCGGATGCTTCCGTTGTGGTTGGCCGCCACGTGTTTGACGATGGCCAACCCGAGCCCGGTGCCGCCGGTGGCCCGGGACCGCGCCTTGTCGACGCGGAAGAATCGCTCGAAGACCCGTTCCTGGTCCTCGCGGGCGATGCCGATACCGCGGTCGGTGACGGCGATCTCGATGTTGTCCCCGCGCCGCCTGCGGCTGATCGACACCGACGACCCGTGCGGTGAGTACGCGATCGCGTTGGAGACCAGGTTCGCGATCGCGGTGACCAGCAGGGCTTGGTCTCCGAGGGCGCGGAAACCGGTCGGCGCGTCGGTGGTGATCTTGATGTCTGCATTGTCGGCGGGCACCTTGTGCCGCGACAGCGCCTCGGACACCACGGTGTCGACGTCGACGGCCGCGAGGTCGGGCAGGCGCTCGGCGCCCTGTAACCGCGACAGCTCGATCAGCTCGCCGATCATGTTGGCCAGCCGGTTGGACTCGGCGACCATCCGCTCGGCGAATCGGCGCACGGTCTCAGGATCGTCGGCCGATGCGAGCAGCGCCTCGGCCAGCAGCCCCATCGCCCCGACCGGCGTTTTCAGCTCGTGGCTGACGTTGGCGACGAAGTCCCTGCGGGTGGCTTCCATGCGGGCGTATTCGGAGTGGTCGTCGACGTAGACGACGGCGAAGCGGCGGTCCTGGTCGGTCAGCAGCTGGACGTGTCCGCGCACCGACAGGCCGGATCGGCCGGGGTTGACGCGCTTGTGTGCCGTGAGGTCGACATCGCCGGGCTGGCCGGTGGCCAGAGTGCGCTCGGCGGCCCGCCAGGCCCGCTCGTCGAGCAGCCGGTCGCGAACCAGTCCCAGCTCGCGGGCCCGGTCGTTGGCGTAGACGACGTCACGGAAGTGGTCGACCACCACGATTCCCGTGGGTGCCCGCGATGCGATGTGGGAGAGCATCTGTGAGACCGTGACCCCGGTCTGCGCGGTGGTGCGACGCTGTCTGCGATCGGTGAGGCGGGGGCTCAATCGCGCCCCGAGCGCGATACCGGCTCCCAGAGCGAGCAGTGCGACCACCGCTGCCAGCAGCAGTGCCCAAACGACACTCACGCCGAAATCGTACGCACCCGGTGAACGTCATCCCAGCAGCGTGCGGCCAAAACGGGACAACTCACATACCGAAACACCGAAATTCGGACTCCGGACCCCCGCTGTTCACCGTCCGTTCGCCTGGGACGGCTGACGGACTACTTGGCGCCCTGTGAGGCGACGGCTGCCGCGCCGGCGGCGGCGGCCTCGGGATCCAGATACGTGCCGCCGATGATCCTCGGCTTCAGATCGGAGTCCAGGTCGTAGCGCAACGGGATGCCGGTCGGGATGTTGAGGCCGACGACGTCCTCGTCGGACATCCCGTCGAGGTGCTTGACCAGGGCGCGCAGCGAGTTGCCGTGCGCGGCGATCAGCACGGTCTTACCCGCGCGCAGGTCCGGTTCGATCGTCGAGGTGTAGTACGGCACGAACCGCTCGACGACGTCCTTGAGGCATTCGGTGCGCGGCGGACCGTCGGGCAGGTCGGCGTAGCGGGGGTCGCCGTCCTCGCTGTAGGTGCTGCCCGGCTCGATCGGTGGCGGCGGGGTGTCGTAGCTGCGCCGCCACGCCATGAACTGCTCGTCTCCGTAGCGCTCCTTGGTCTCGGCCTTGTTCAGACCCTGCAGCGCGCCGTAGTGGCGCTCGTTGAGGCGCCAGTCGCGGTGCACCGGGATCCAGTGCCGGTCGGCCTTGTCCAGGGCCAGATTCGCGGTGGTGATCGCGCGGCGCAGCAGCGAGGTGTAGACCACGTCGGGTTGGCGATCGAGTTCTTTTATCAGCTCGCCGGCACGGACCGCTTCGGCGCGGCCCTTCTCGGTGAGGTCGACGTCGACCCAGCCGGTGAACAGGTTCTTCTCGTTCCAGTCGCTCTGGCCGTGGCGGAGCAGGATCAGCGTGCAGTCACCCCGGGAATCAGACATGGCACAATCCTCTCACGGCAGACGGATCGCCCACCCCCCGCACCGAGGCCGACGAAATGGTCGAATCCCGTCGAAAAAACCCGCCAAAACGTCGGTCTGGGCGAAAGGGTCAGTCGTCCTCGTCGTCGATCAGGTGGGCGAACGCCTGCAAATTCTTCAGCGACTCGCCGCGCGACACCCGCCATTCCCACTCCTTCTGGATCGACGAGCGAAACCCCAACTCCAACAACGTGTTGAAGTCGTTGTCGACGGCTTCGAGCACCTGACCGAGGATCCGGTCGACTTCGTCGGAGGTCACCGATTCCAGCGACATCCGCCCGACGAGGTAGATGTCGCCGACGTTGTCGAGCGTGTACGCGACCCCGTAGAGGCGGCGGTTGCGCTTGAGCAGGAACCGGTAGACGCCCTCGTGATTCTCGTCGGGCTTGCGGCAGACGAACGCCTCGATGCGTACCGAGTGCTCGCCGATCGACAGGATTGTGTTGGTCTTGAGCCGTCGCTCGCCGGGCAGTTCGACGATGATGCCGGCCAACCCACCGCGCGCACCTTCGTGATACGTGCAGACCAGACCGTTCTCCTTGCACGCCTCTTCGATGACCTTCGCCGCGTCGGTCATGCCCGCACCCCCCGCCGCCGCGAGAACCGCCGACCCGTACGGCGCGCGTTGTCACGCATCTGGTGACGTGCCCGGTAGTCGGCGATGGCGCGGCCGTAACTGGCCAACAGCGCGTCGACGGTGCGGGCCCACGAGAACGTCGCCGCGTGGGCCGCGGCCGCGGGCCTCAGAGCGTCGGCGCGGCCCAGCACATCGCCGATGGCGTGCGCCCAGTCGCCGTCGTCGTGCCCGTCGACCAGTGTCCCGGTGACACCGTCGCGCACCGCGACCGGCAATCCGCCGACCGCGGCGGCCACCACCGGCGTCCCGCATGCCTGAGCTTCGACCGCGACCAGGCCGAAAGACTCCGAATAGCTGGGTACGGCCACCAGGTCGGCGGCCCGGTACACGTTGACCAGCTGTTCGCGCGACTGGGGCGGTAGGAACGTCACCCGGTCCGAGATACCCAGATCGTTGGCCAGTCGAATCAGCCCGTCGGGGGCCTGCAGTCCGGAGCCGGAGGGGCCGCCGGCCACCAGCACGCGGACGCCCGGCAGTTTGGCCGCCGCGCGCAGTGCGACGTCGGGCGCCTTCAGCGGCTGGATGCGCCCGACGAACGCGACCACCTGCTCGTCGGTGCCGAGTCCCAGCGCGGCACGCGCGGCGTTGCGGTCCCCGGGTGTGAACGTCTCGAGGTCGACGCCGGGGTGCACCACATCGATCCTTGCCGGATCGGCGTTGTGTACCGAAACCAGTTGCTGCGCTTCATGTTCAGTGTTGACGATCAACCGGTCGGCCTCGTCGACGACCTGCTGCTCACCGACCGCGCGCAGCGGCGGTTCGGGTGAGTCACCCTCGGCCAGGGCGGCGTTCTTGACCGCGGCCAGCGTGTGCGCGGTGTGCACGAGCGGCACTGCCCAACGGTCGCGCGCCAGCCAGCCGACCTGACCCGACAACCAGTAGTGCGAATGGACGATGTCGTAGTAGCCCGGTTCGTGCGTCGCCTCCGCGCGCAGCACCCCCGCGGTGAACGCACACAACTGGGTGGGCAGGTCGTACTTGTCGAGCCCCTCGAACGGGCCCGCGACCACGTTGCGCACCAGCACACCGGGAGCGACCCGCACGGTGGGTTGGTCGGCCGACGAGGTCGCCCGCGTGAAGATCTCCACTTCGACCCCGCGGCGAGCCATCTGCAGCGCGCTCTGGAGCACGTAGACGTTCATCCCGCCCGCGTCGCCGGTGCCGGGCTGGGCCAACGGCGACGTGTGCACCGACAGCACGGCGACGCGCCTGGGGACCGGAAGTCCGGCGGCATCAGAACGGGACGGATCCGTTGCTAGGCGCACACAGACATGTCTACACCGTCGGCCCGAGGCGCCCCGTCACGCAGGGACCTCGGGGCTGGCTTCGGGTCGGCGCGATTGCGCGCGCCGCATCGCGCCGATCGGGTCGGCGTACAGGCCGCCCAGCGACACGACGCCCGCGCCGGCTTCCTGCACCCGGTTGCCGAACACGGTGAGCCGGATCTCGCGGGCGGGCATCACGGATCGCTGTGCGAAGGCGGCCTCCACGGTGGCCATGCCCTCGGGGTACTCGGTGAACGCCTGACCGCCGACGACGAGATCGTCGGGGTTGAGCATGTCGCGCAGCAGGGCAACGGCCTCACCCAGAACCCGGGCACGCTCGACCAGCAGGTCCTGCGCCGGCCGGCTGCCCTGACGCGCGGTCTTGAGCAGCGCCTGCATCGTCGAGCCCGGCCCCTCGAGCGGAATGACGCGCGCCTTGCGGGCGGCGATCAACACGGCCTCGTCGCTGACGGTCGACTCCAATTGGCCGGTGCCGCCGAGCAATTCGGAGCTCGCGGGCAGTGCGGCGATGGTACCGGGACCGCTGGCCGGGGAATGCACGCGCCCGCCGATGGACAGCGCGTAGCCGACGGTCTCGCGGGCGTAGACGTACAGGCTCGTGCCCGCGGGGGCGAGGAGCGTTTCCGGCCACGTGGTCGACGGTTGCCTGCGTGCCCCCAGCAGGAGTTCGGCGCCCGCCATCGCGTCGACATGCGAGGCCACTGACACCGGCAGTCCGATCGCCTCGGCGAGCACCGGACCGACCGGGGCGTCCGACCATCCGAGTCGCGGGTGGTCCAGGTAGCCGGTCGCGCTGTCGACGACACCGCCGGCCGCCACACCGACCCACAACGGGCGCCGGCGGTGCCAGCGGCTCAGGTATCGGCGGGCGCTGCCTGCCAGCGACGTCAGCGCCGCGCCCTGCGGGCCCCGCGGGGTCGGCGTCTCCACCACGTCGAGGGTGCGGCCGAACAGGTCGGTGGCGACGATGCTGGTGGTCTTCGCGCCGATGTGGACGCCGAGCGTGAAGTAGGGCTCGTGGTTCACCTCGACAGGCACTCGGGGCCTGCCGATCGCGCCGGAGACCGCGAGGTCGGCGCGCTCCCTCAGCACACCGGCCTCCAGCAGCGCGGTGACCTGGCGGTTGACGGTAGCGATGCTCAGCCCGGTGACCCGCGCGATCGCATCACGGGCGATCGGTCCGCGCTGGCGGGCCGCACTGAACACCGAGGCGGCGGCCGCGTCCGCGACCTTCAGTGACGGCGCGACGATCCGCGTGCGGGCCTGGCGGTGCCGGCCGGTGACGGACGTCAGCGTCTGCTTGGGATGCTGCGCGCTGCGCACGGGGCGCTTGGCGGGGAGGGTGGTGGCGACGGGAGTGCTCATCTGCTTGTCCTTGGGGAGAATTCGGCCGGCGGCGGTGTTCGGGCCACACCCGGCGATTCAGAAGGACAGAGATGTCGTCTTCGAAACAGTCAGGCGCGGGCAGGCGTGCAACAACAACACGCACGCCGCATACAGGCCTGACTGGACAACACGAGGTGAACTTAGCACGCCAACTAAGGTTGGGCAGATGACGACTTTCCAGGCCGACGGTCGTGTCGCGGTGGTCACCGGCGCAAGCGCCGGAATCGGTGAAGCGACCGCGAGAACCCTTGCAGCCCTTGGCTTTCACGTGGTGTGCGTGGCCCGGCGCGAGGCGCCACTCAAGGCCCTGGCCGAAGAGATCGGCGGCACCGCGATTGTGGTGGACGTCACATCTGAGGAGTCCGTGTCGGCGTTGGCGGCGGCGGTGGACCGGGTGGATGTGCTGGTCAACAACGCCGGCGGGGCCCTCGGGCTGGATCCGGTTGCCGAGGCCGACGTCGAGCACTGGCGCTGGATGTGGGAAGTCAATGTGCTCGGCACGCTGCTGGTGAGCCGCGCGCTGCTGCCGAAGCTGATCGCGTCGGGCGACGGGCTGATCGTCACGGTCACCTCGATCGCGGCGGTGGAGATCTACGACAACGGCGGCGGCTACACCTCTGCCAAGCACGCGCAGGGCGTGCTGCACCGCACGCTGCGCAGCGAGTTGCTCGGAAAACCGGTGCGGCTCACCGAAGTTGCGCCCGGCATGGTGAAGACGGACTTCTCGCTGAACCGGTTCGAGGGCGACGAGGACCGCGCGGCCAAGGTGTATGAGGGCGTCACTCCACTGGTGGCCGAAGACATCGCCGAGATCATCGGCTTCATCGCCAGCAGGCCATCGCACGTCGATCTCGACCTGATCGTGGTCCGGCCGCGCGATCAGGTCAGCGGGGCCAGCGGATCGCGGTTCAACCGGAAGCTCTGAAGATCTGCTTTTTACGTTCGCGTAGATCATTGAGCCGCGGGACGTTATCTTCCACTCGAAATCAATTCAACTGGACAGGGTGGGATGACATGAAGAAGGCAATCGCGGCCGCTGCACTGGCGTTCGCGGGCTTGATGGGCGCAGCGGGAACGGCCCATGCCGTTGATTACCTGGAGACCGACGCGAACGGGCAGCCGTGGTTCTGGCCCACCGAGGCCGAATGCCAGTCGGACGCCCCCATCGTCTGGAACGATCCGAACTTCGACCGGGCCTACCCGTATTGGTTCTGCGCCCCGGGCGACGGCGGCTGGTATCTGTTCAGCACCGACGCTCAGTAGGCGGGTCAGCCGCCGGGCGTGCTGACACTGTGAACGTCACCCGCCCGGACGGCCGCTCACCGGCTCGGGTGCGCCCGACGGCGTCGCGGGCGCGGTGCTCGGCATGTCCGGAGCGTTCGCGTCCGACAGCGCCGACATCGACTTCCACTCCTCCCACGGCACGGCCCAATCCCAGATGTCGCCGTCGGCGTAGGACAACTGGATGCGCGTGCCGGTGACCTCGACGGGATCGCCGTAAATCGCGCTGTTGAAGTACTGCTCGGCATCGGCCGGTGACAAGTTGATGCAGCCGTTGGTGACGTTGCTGCTGCCCTGAGAACCCAGGCTGGCCGGGTTGGCGTGGATGAACTCGCCGTTGTTGGAGATCCGTACCGCATGCCGCATGTGCACGTTGGCGTAGCCCGCGGCCGGGTTGGTCATGTAGAAGTCTCTGTACTTCTCGGTGACGACGTGGATGCCGCTGCGGGTGACGTTGCGGTCCAGATCGCCTTCGCCGTAACTGCAGGGAAAGTCCATGACCACCGCGCCAGCCCCGTCGAGAACCTGAATGCGGTGCGACGGTGCGTCGGCCCTGACCACCTGACGACGGCCGATCTCGAAGTGCAGCGAGATGTCCTGCGCGCCGTAGGCGCCGTCGCCGAACGGCACGCCGTAGAGCTTCGCGTCGACGTTCACCTTGGTGCCCGCCGGGTAGTACTCGCGGGTGCGGTAGTGCACGCGCGACCCGCCGACCTCGTCGGGCAGCCACGCCCAGCTGCCTTCCACCTGCGGATCGGTGGTGACCGTGAGCGCTTTCTCGACGGCGGCCTTGTCGCTGATCGGTCCGTCGAACTGGAGGATGACCGGCGCCGCCACCCCGACGACCTGACCGTCGCCGAGTTGGAAGCGCCCACTCACCTGAGTGCTGGGGTTGATCGTGGAGAACGAGCCCTCGACGGGCGCCGCCTTGCCGTCGCGGCCGACAACCGAGCCCTTCCACGTGTACTGCACGCCGTAGCCGAGCGGTTCGGTGATCGTGAACTCGGTGCGGTCGCGGTTGAGCGCACCGGCGACGACCTTCCCGTCGGGGTTGGTCAACGAGACCCGCTGAAACCAACCGTCGGCGACCTGGACACCGACGGGCGCGGTCGGCGAGACGTCGGTCGCGGCGTTTGCCGGCGTGAAGTCCAGCGAGGGGGCTCCGGACGCTTCACCGTCCTGCGACGCCGAAGACCCGTCGTCCTTGGAGCCGCACGCGGCCAGCACGCCCGGCGCGACGACGCCGACCGCCAGTGCGGCCAGGGCGCGCCGCCGGTTGAACCCCGGCGGTAGGGGTTCTGCTCTACTCACGTGAATCGAGCGTACCTACAGCGAGCACCCGATCAGGACAGGCTCGGCTGTGAGCTCGATCCCGAATTTCGTTCGGACGCCGTCACGTACCGTCCTGGCCAGCGCGATCACGTCGGCGGTGGTGGCGCCGCCGCGGTTGGTCAGCGCCAGCGCATGCTTGGTCGACAGCCTGGCGGCGGCGCCTTCGCCCGGATGGCCTTTGCCGAAGCCGGCCCGCTCGACCAGCCACCCCGCGGCCAGTTTGACTCCGTCGGGGGCCGGATAGTTGGGCACCGGTCCGTCGACCGAGGCGCGGAGCCGCTCGAACTCCGCGGTCGTGATGACGGGGTTGGTGAAGAACGAGCCCACGCTCCAGGTGTCGTGATCGTCGGCGTCGAGCACCATGCCCTTGCTCGCCCGCAGTGCCAGCACCGCCTCGCGCACCTCGAGCGGATCGGCGCGTGTGCCCTGTTCGGCGCCCAGCGCGGTGGCCAGTTCGCGGTAGCGCAGCGGCGCGCTGCGTCCGGCCGGGTCCAGCGCGAACTCCACCTCGAGCACGATCGCGTCGTGCGCGTATTTGAGGACGCTGGTGCGGTAGCCGAACCGCAGCGCGTCGGGTTGGACCCAGCCGTCTTCGCCGGTGCGACGGTCCAGCAGGCGCACCCGTCGGATGGTGTCGGCCACCTCGGCGCCGTACGCGCCGACGTTCTGTACCGGTGTGGCCCCGGCCGACCCCGGTATCCCCGACAGGCACTCCAGGCCACCCAGACCGTGCGCCAGCGACGTGACCACGACGTCGTCCCACACCGCACCGGCCTCGGCGCGCAGGACTTCACCGTCGACGGTGATCTCGGTGTTGGCGAGATGGATCACCGACAGGTCGGTCAGCTCGTCGGACAACACGACATTGGAGCCACCCGCCAGAACGAGCGCGTCGTCGCCGGGGCCGAGCGTTCGGACCACGTCGATGACCTTCTGCGTGGTGTCGCACGTGATCAGCCGTCGCGCGACGGGTCCCACCCGCAGCGTGGTCAGCGGCGCAAGCGGCACCCGCTCCTCGACGGAGGCACCCCCTAGTTGCGAACCGACCACGGGCGGTAACGGTAGCCTGACCAGCTATGCCGCGCTCATTCGACATGGCCGCCGAGTACGGGGGAACCGTCGAGCAGGTCCACCGGGCGTTCGGCGACGAGCGGTACTGGCTCGCGCGGCTGACCGATTCCGGCGCCGACATGTACTCGCTGGACTCGATGGTCATCGACGACCAGGGCGGCATCGATGTCGTCACGACGCAGACGCTGCGCGCCGACCGGCTGCCCGGTGTGGTGACCCAGTTCCACCGCGGAGACCTGAGCTTTGTGCGCGAGGAGGCGTGGAGCCCGGTGCTCGACGGGAAGGCCACCGCGACGGTCAAGGGGTCGATCCCCGGGGCGCCGGCAAGTTTGGCGGGCACTGCGGTCCTGAGCCCGGCGGACAGCGGCTCGCGGCTGGAGTTCACCGTCGAGGTCGAGGTGCGAGTTCCGTTGGTGGGCGGCAAGATCGAAAACTTCATCGGCGGCCAGCTCGTCGACCTGCTCATCGCCGAACAGCGCTTTACGACGCTGTGGATCGCCGAAAACGCTTGAGGCGCAACCTCAAGAGGTGGTGCCGCCGAGGGCGGTGACGCAGAACCGCCACAGCTGTTCCTTGACGGTGTCGAGTTCGCCCTCGGCATGGTCGGCGAACGCGTAGTAGTGGTAGACCGAGCGCACCAGTTCGGTCATGAACCATGAATCCCATTCGGGATCACCGGGATTGAGCAGGCCCGCCTCTCGGGCGGCGGTGACTTCGGCGCGCACGAGGTCGACGAACGGCTTCTCCGCCTCGGCGAGTTCGGTGGGGAACTGACGATGCAGTCGCCACCGGGCGGACACGACGAACCGCGACATGGCGGCGTCGTGGCTGTCACCGTCGAGACGCTCCAACGTCGACGTGATGAAGTACCGCAGACGTGCCAGCGGATCGGGAAGCTCTTCGGCGGCCTGCCTCCAGCGCTCGACCGCCTCGGTCATCGCATCGCCGATCACGGCGAGAATCAGCTCGTCCTTGCTGGCGAAGTAGCGGTAGAACGTCTGCAATGCGACGCCGGCTTCGGCGGCCAGTTCCTGGGTGGTGAAATCGTCGCCCTTGGCGCCGATCAACGTCCTGGCGGCGTCGAGCATCTGGCGGACCTGCTGGGCGATGCGCTCCCGCGAGCGTTGCACGGCCGCCGACCGCTCGACCGCTCGCTCCACCCAGGACACCGGGAAATGCTAGCGCCTCGGCCTGCGGGGCAGCATCGCGCCGTCAGACGCTCGATTCCACGTGACGGCGCGCGACCGACTCGATGTGGTCCATCAGTGTCTGCAGGGCCGCGGCCGGGTTGAGCTCGAAAGCCTCGGTGTCCTCCTCATAGATCAGCACGTGGCCGGACGGGAAGAAATACGCATCGCCGGCGGTGGCGACCTCGTCGGCAAGATCGGTTCCGGGGAAGCGGCATCGGATGCGCCCCTTGAACACGTAACCGTAATGCGGGCACGGGCACACCCCGCCGGGCAGGCCTTGGTACAGCGCCGTGTGGTCACCGGGACCGGTGGTCGTAAAGCCGACCTCCATGTCACCCCACTGTGCCGACCGAAAACCGCTGCCGCACAACGGCCACCGGCCGCCACCACCGACGGGTAAATCGGCGAGCCTGCTCACCGGCATGGGAGTCCTCCTTGCACCGTCAGTCCAGTTTGTCGAGCCGGAACGGCATCTCGATCTCGGTCATCTCGTTGAGGCTGCAGGCACCGCTCTCCCCCGACGTCTTGTCGAAACCGGCGAAGACCCGCGAGCCGGGGAGCAGGAAGCCTTCGTCGCCGACAGGAAAGAAGCGGTAACTCTGATGCCCCGTCACCGTCCGTCCGGTGCCGTCCGCGCAGCGCTGCCAGTCGGGCAGCTCCCGCTTGACGATGTACTCGCTGTTTGTGATGACGATGTCCGCGCTCCAGCCGGCATCGCTGTCGACCGTGCCGCTGCAGTTGACATCGTCGATACACGTCATCGCGATCGTCCAGGTGCTCCGGACACTCGGCAGGTCGCGGTAGACGTCGTTGGTCATGGCAAAGTCGCCGTTCGACGTCGCCAGATACCGGCCGTTGAGGGCGGCGTCGGCGGCGTGTGCGGGCGGGGCCAGGGCAACCACGGTCACCGCGGCGACCGCCGCGGCCACCAACGCGCCACCGACCGTTGGCATCAGCCCATTGGGGTGAACCGCAGGTGCAGTTCGGTCAGACCGCGCAGGATGTACGTCGGCTCGTAGGTGAACTCGGGGTTATCGGCCGATCCGTGGAAACGCTCGTCGACGCGGATGTCGCTCATGCGAGCCAGGATTCGCTCCAACGACACCCGGCCCTCGACCCGCGCGAGCGGCGCACCGGGACACGAGTGCGCGCCGCGGGCGAAGGCGATCTGTTCGCGGACGTTCTTGCGGTCGAGCCGGAATTCGTGCGGGCATTCGAACCGGTCCGGGTCACGGTTGGCCGCCGCCGCCGAGACCATCACGGTGGTGCCCGCGGGGATCTTCACCCCGGCCAACTCAGTCGACCGGACCGCAAGCCGGAACTCGGTTTTCACCGGGCTTTCCATGCGCAGCGTCTCTTCGATGAACGTCGGCACGAGCGCGGGGTCCTCACGCAGCGCGTGCTGCAGTTCGGGCCGCTCGCACAGGATCTTCATCGCGGCGCCGAGCAGTTTGGCGGTGGTCTCCTGCCCGGCCCCGAAGAGAAAGCTCGCGGTGCGCACCACGTCGGTGACGGCGGGCTGCGAACCGTCGGGATACGTCGCGTTGGCGAGTTCGCTGAGCACGTCGTCGCGTGGCTGCGCGCGCCGGTCTTCGATGTACGCGCTGAACTTCTCGTCCAGAAACTCCAACGGGTTGATCGCGGCACCCTCGCCCTCGATGTTGCCCATCAGATGCGGGTTGGCAAGTGCATCACGGAACTCCTTGTGATCCTCTCGCGGGACGCCGAGCAGATCCGCGATCGCCAACAGCGAGAACGGCTTCGAATACGCGGTGAGGAACTCGCATTCGCCGTCCGGTCGAGCTGCGTCGACGAACTCGTCGAGCTGGGCGTCGGCGAGCTCCCAGAGGAAGTCCTGGTTGGCTTTCAGACGGCTGGGTGTGAGCAACTTGCTCAACAGCGAACGCGCCCTGGTGTGGTTGGGCGGGTCCATCGCCACCATGTGTTCGTACAAAGGCATCTGGGTGCGGTGGGCGTCGATCTGCGCGCGGATGTCGTCGCCCTCGGGAGTGAACGGCAGCGGCGGGAACGGCCCACCCACCGCCACACAGTTCGACCACAGGCTGGCGTCTTTGAACACTTCGAGGGTGTCGAGGTATCCGGTGACCGCGACCACGCCGTGGTGTGGCTCTCTGACCACCGGCCCCTGCCTGCGCAGGTAGTCGAAATAGGGGTGCGGATCCGGCACGAACGTCGGGCTCGTGAAGAAGTCGACGGCGTCGAAGTCGGTGTCGTTCTCGATCCGGGTTTCTGTCACTGCTCACCTTTCTGTGCGCGGGCGGCACCGCCGAGTGCCGCCAAGCTGAAGTGCCATAGCCGTTGTGTGGCGAGTTCGAGTTCGGCGCTGTCGTGCTCGACGAACGCGTAGTAGTGGTAGACCGATCGGATCAGTTCGCCGAGGAACCACGGATCCCATTCGGGGTCAGGCGGACTGAGCTGGCCGGCCGTCACCGCATCGGCGACTGCGCCGCGCAGCAGGTCGACGAACGGCTTTTCGGCCTCGGCGAGTTCTTCGGGGAACTGTCGATGCAACCGCCACCGTGTCGACACCACGAACCGCGCCATCGCGGCGTTTCTCCTGTCACCGTTCAAACGCTCTAGCGTCGCTGTGAGGTAGAAGCGCAACCGCGACAGCGGATCCGGCACCTCGTCGGCTACTGCAGACCATCGCTCGCATGCCTCGGTCATCGCATCGCCGATCACCGCGAGAAGCAGCTCGTCTTTGCTTCCGAAATAGCGGTAGAACGTCTGCAAGGCGACGCCGGCCTCGGCGACCAGTTCACCGGTGGTGAACTCGTCGCCCTTGGCGGCGATCAGCCTGCGCGCCGCGTCGAGCATCTGCCGGACCTGTTTGGCGATACGCAATCGGGACCGTTGCACCGCGGCCGACCGCTCGACGGCGCGTTCGACCCATGCCACCGCGGGAACCTCAGGTGTGCTCATGTCGGAGTCAGCACCACGACGGGGATGTCGCGCGAGGTACGCGCCTGATAGGCATCGTAATTCGGCCATAGCTCGGCCATGATCCGCCACAGCTGCGGCTTCTCTTCCGGTGTCGCGGTGCACGCCCTCACCGCGATCCGCCGGTCGCGCACCTGGATCTCGGCGGCCGGATTCGCCTGCAGGTTGAGGTACCACTTCGGATGCATGGGCGCCCCACCCATCGAGGCGACGACCAGATAGTCCTCGCCGTGCCGACCGAAGATCAGCGCCGAGGTCCGAGGCTGTCCGCTGCGCCTGCCGGTCACCGTCAGCAGGAGCGTCGGGACGCCGTTCCACAGGTATCCGACCTCGCCCCCGGTCTTGCGGTAGGCGGCCACATGATCGCCCCCGACGAGGGTCAGATCCGATGCCGTGTAGTCGGTTTCGCTCATAACGTCCTCAGGAGGGATCGAACAGCACGGGGATCGCGGTGGCGCCTCGTTCGTACAGGCCCACGAAGCGGGGGGGTTCGGCGTCGGGGTCGAGGCGCAGATTCGGCAACCGGTCGAGCAGTGCCGAGATGGCGACCGCCATCTCGGCCCGCGCGACGTGCATGCCCAGGCAGATGTGGGCGCCCTGGCCGAACCCCAGGTTCGGCCGCATCGGTCGGTGGATGTCGTAGTCGTCCGGGCGGTCCCACCGCTGCGGATCACGGTTGGCCGCACCGATGTTGATGTGCACCACGGACCCGGCCGGAACCTCGACACCGCCGAGTTCGGTGTCGCGGGTGACCCACCGGGAGAACATCGGGTCGGTGGGCATCCACCGCACCGACTCCTCGATCGCCGGGCGTAGCAGGGACCGGTCCTCGCGTACCGCGTCGAGCATCTCCGGACGCTGCAGCAGCCCGGTGAGCGTCGTACCCATCTGCTTCCACGTGGTGCCCGACCCCGCACCGAGCAACAACAAGACGAACGAGTCGATCTCGCGCTCGGTCAGCCGGGTGGTATCACCGTCTTCGTCGGTGATCTGCGCCTCCACGAGAACACTGATGAGGTCGTCCTCGGGATGGCTGCGTCTGGCGGCGATCACCGGCCGGATCAGCTCGACGACACGCTGCGGATCATGCGTGAGTGCGGCGCGGATTTCGAGTGCCTGCTCGACGGGTAGCCCGAAGCTGCCGGTGATGGTGAGGATCGGAATCGCGGCGCAGAAGTCCACATTGAGCTCGGCGCGTCCGTCGGCGGCGAACCCGTCGATCAGCATGTCGACGGTATCGGCGATCCAGTTGTCGATCCACCACTTGCCGTTCGAGGACAGAAACGCCGGCTGGACGAGCGCGCGGTAGCGCCTGTGCTGGGCGCCGTCCATGGACAGCATGCTGTTGGTGATGGCCAGCGGTCCGTTGTCCAGGTCGACCGGTTCCGGAGACGATGCGAACACCTCGGGGTCGCGGTGGGCGGCAAAGCCGTTCTCGTAGTCGAAGACTGTGAAGTGCGGCCGGTCCGGATACGGCAGGCCGTGGAAGTACATCGGTGCGGTGCAGCCTGTCAGTTCATGGAGGATGCCCGGCAACACGGGGCCTTGTTCACGGAGCCGGTGCCACACCGGATACGGGTCATCCTGGTAGGCCCCGCCGCTCAGTTCGTTGTACGAGCTGCGAAGGTCGAAAAGCTCCCGCAGCCTGTCCCGGTCGAGGGTGGGGGTTGTCGTCATCGCGCCACGTACCCACCGTCGACGGGCAGCGCCACCCCGGTGATGTTTCTCGCGGCGTCGGAGACGAGGTAGAGCGCGGCTTGGGCGCAGTCCTCGGCGGTGATCACATGCCCCAGCGGGTGTTGCGCCCCAACCTTTTCCGCGATCTGAACCTGCTGCTGCTCGTCGACCTGCAGGCCGCCTGCGGCCATGAACCCGGTCAGCGGCATCGCGGCGGGACAGATCGCGTTGACTCGGATCCCGAACGGTGCCGCCTCGACCGCCACGGCGCGGGTCAGTTGCAGCACGCCGCCCTTGGTCGCTCCGTAGACGGTGCCACCCCAGGCGACCAGGCCCGCCACCGAGCCGGTGTTGAGGATCACCCCGCCGTCGCCCTGCCTCTTGAACTGGACCACAGCGTGTTTGCAACCCAGGAACACTCCGCCCAGGTTGACCGCGACGAGCCGGTTGAAGTCCTCGAGCGTGTGGTCCTCGAACGACATGCCGAGCCGCGGGGTGGGGATCCCGACGTTGTTGAACATGATGTCGAGGCGGCCGAACCAGTCGACGGCCATCGTGATCATCTGTCGCACTTGGTCTTCGTCGGCCACATCGACACCGATCGGGACAGCCGTGCCGCCCGCAGCGTCGATCTCGTTGACCGTTTCTTTCGCTCGCTCGAGGTCGATGTCGGCGACGACGATCCGCGCGCCTTCCTGCGCGAAGAGCGCCGCCGACGCCCGCCCCACCCCGGAGCCGGCACCGGTGACGACGGCGCTCTTGCCGTTCAGTTTCACGCGATCACACGCCCGCAAGGACCGGCGGCTCGGCCGGGGCGAAGCGGTAGAGCCGCTCGGCGTTGCCGCGGAGCAACTTGTACTGGACGTTCTCGGGCAGGTCTTTCATCGTGTCGCGGGCGACGTCGATGCAGTTGGGCCACGTCGAGTCGGAGTGCGGATAGTCGGTCTCGCACATGATGTTGTCCTCGCCGAGCTCATCGAGGCTCTTGACCGCGTGGCGATCCTCGATGATGCAGCCGAAGATGTGGTTGCGGAAGGTCTCTCGGATGTCGAGTGTGTCGAGATCGGCCTCGTTGCCCGCGTGGCCCATGAACCTCGTCCCGCGCTTGACCCAGTAGCGCTGCTTGTCGAGCACCTGCTCCGCGCGTTCCAGGAAGTAGGGCATCCAGCCCATCTCCCCCTCCGACAGCGCGATCTTCAGGTTCGGGTAGCGCTGGAACAGCCCGCTGAAAAGCCACGAGAGCATGGTTCCCGAGGTGCGCGATGCGCCCCAGGTCAAGTTGGCCATGAACGGCGCGTCCTTGCAGATCTTGGGAAGTTGTGACGACGACCCGACGTGCATGCTGGCGACCATTCCGGTCTCGTTGGCCGCCGCCATGACCGGTTCCCAGTAGCCGTCGGCGTCGTGGATGGTCGGCAGTCCCAACGGTTCCGGATTCTCCGAAAAGGCGAACGACGTCACACCCCTGGCCGCCATGCGCTCCATCTCCTTGGCCGCCAGCTTCGGATCCCACATCGGGATCAGCATCAACGGGATGTACCTGCCGGGGGCGGCCGCACACCACTCTTCGACGAGCCAGTCGTTGTAATGCTGAAGACATTCGAATCCGAACTCACGATCGCTGGCCTCCATGAACAGCTGCCCACAGAACCTCGTGATCGTCGGAAAGCACAGCGAGGCAAGCACACCCGAGCGATCCATGTCCTCGACCCGGGCCTTGGCGTCATAGCAGCCCGGCCGCATCTCCGAGTACGACAGTGGCTCGGGGCTGAACTCCTCCTTCGACTTGCCCACCACCGCGGACAGACCCGAGTTCGGATAGCGCTTGCCGTCGTAGACCCACATGTCGACCCCGTTGTCGTCGGGCTCCATGTGCGGTGCTCGGTCGCGGTCCTTGGAAGCGACGCGATCCACCCAGAGGTTCGGTGGCTCCAGGATGTGGTCGTCGACGGAGATCAACCAGTTCAGATCGTAGGTGCCTGCGCCATTGCCGTTCGCGCTCATCGTGAAAGCTCCCCTATCGAGATGTGTTTGACTTCTTGGAATTCGCGGATGCCGTCTGGCCCTCGTTCTCGCCCCAAACCGCTCTGCTTGTAGCCGCCGCTGGGTGCGTACGCGGAGAACACGGTGGTGTTCACGTTGACCGCGCCGGTGCGCAACCGGCGCGCGACACCGACGGCGGCGCTCACATCCGCGCCGTACACTTGACCGGACAGGCCGTAGATGCTGTCGTTGGCGATCTCGACGGCGTGGTCGACGTCGCGGTAGCCCAGCACCGCGATGACCGGCCCGAAAATCTCCTCTTGTGCGGCGGGATTGCCGTTGTCCGGTATGTCGAGGACCGTCGGCTCGAAGTAGTAGCCGCGATCGAGGCCGGCCGGGCGGCCACCACCGCAGATCACCTTGCCGCCGTTCTCCTCGGCGGCCCTCACGAGGCGTTCGCACCGATCCCGTTGCGCCGCACTGATCACCGGGCCCATCGCGGCGTCGGCGGAACTCGGAGGGCCGATTTTGATGTTCCGGTACGCGGCGCTGACCGCTTCGAGAACCTGCGCGCGTCGCTCCTCGGGAACGAGCATGCGCGTGGCGGCGACGCACGCCTGTCCGGCGGTGCTCATCACGACCATGGCCGCCCCGACCGCGGCCCGGTCGACGGCATCGGCCAGGTAGATCTGAGCGGACTTGCCGCCGAGCTCCAGCGATACGCGCTTCACCGTCGGCGCCGCTTGCGCGAGGATCTTGCGGCCCGCGAGCGTCGACCCCGTGAACGACACCATGTCGACGCCCGCGTGGCTGGTGAGCAGTTCTGCTGCCGCAGTGCCTCTTTCGGCGACAACACTGAGCACGCCGTCCGGTAGCCCGACCGCCTCCGCCGACTTGGCGAAGATCAGCGACGAGATCGGGGTCAGCGGGCTGGGACGCAGGATCACCGAATTGCCCGCCATGAGTGCCGGGATGAGCTTCTGGAACCCCATGATCAGCGCCGCGTTGTACGGCGTGATGGCGGTGACCACACCGACGGGCTCATGGCGGCGAACGCTCAGTGCCACCCGCCCGCGCACGAGATCGTCGACGGGGACCGGGCTGGCCTCCTCATGCGGCATCGACGAAAACAGTTCGATGGTCTGGCGGGCGATCCCGACGCCCGCCCGCACCTGGGTCATCTCGGCGAACCGCGTCGGCTGGCCGGCCTCGGCCACAAGCGTGGGGACGACGGTCGCGGCGTTGGCCTCGACGTGATCGATGAACTGGTGCAGTGCGCGGGCCCGTTCGGCAACGGGCCGGTCGGCCCATACCCCGGCGTCGAAGCTGCGCCGAGCCTCGGCGATGGCCCGCTCCACCTCGGTCAGCGGCGTGACGGTGAGGTCGTGCACGTGGCTCTCGTCGGCAGGGTTCTCCACGGCGAGGACTTCCTGCCCGGTGACCCAACGCCCCGCCACGAAGGTGCGGTGCTCGTCGAGAATCGGCACGTCGCCCTCCCTCAGCCGCTGCGCCCAGAGTATGCATGTCGAAGTAGAACGTAACTCTCGTTCAGTCAATAGTAAACAGATTGGTCAAAGTACTTTGAAGTTCTGATTTCGGCTGTATATTCATCTCGTCACCGCAAGTGTGAGATTTCGGTCACATCCTAGGGGGTCAGCGTTGATCGCCGCCAGCAGTTTGCTCGGATGCGCCGGAACCTGAGGCGCACGCCGTGGAGTGCGGCGACGGATTCGCGCCCGGTGGCCGCCGCTCCCGGGCGCGATTTCGGGGCACGCAGCTACCGGCGTCCGCTGGTCGGGTTGATCGCCGTCCTCGGCGCCGTCGCCGTCGTCGGCGCCGCCGTTGCGATGTTCAACGGGACCTTCACACCGTCAGCGTCGGTCACCGTGATGACCGATCGTGCCGGTCTGCTGATGGAACGCGGCGCCAAGGTCAAGCTCAACGGCGCGCAGATCGGCACCGTCGCGGCCGTCGACCAGACGCCAGAAGGCCGAGCCGAACTCACTCTGTCCATCGAACCAGCGCGGCTGCGTCTGATTCCCGACAACGTCCGCGTCGAGATCGGCGCCAACACCGTGTTCGGCGCGAAATCGGTCGAGTTCCTCCCACCCGTGCATCCATCCGGGGTGTCTATCCGGGCCGGGCAGGTACTCGATTCCGAGCACGTCACCGTCGAGACCAACACGATCTTCACGGAGTTGAATTCCGTGCTCTCCCACATCGACCCCGTGAAGCTGAACGAGACGTTGCGTGCGATGTCGACGGCGTTCAGCGGTCGCGGTGAGACGTTCGGCCAGTCACTGACCGACTTCAACTCCTTCCTGGTGACGATCGAACCGAATCTTCCCCAGTTGACCCGGGAGTTGCAGATGCTGCCCGACGTCGCGGCCGGATACGCCGACGCGGCACCCGACTTGATGACGATCTTTCGCCACGCCAGTGCGATCAGTCGCACGCTCGTCGACGAGCAGTCGAACCTGGACCGTTTTCTGGTGTCGGCCATCGGGTTGGCCGATGCCGGCAACGACGTCATCGGCGGCAATCGGGAGTCATTGGCCGATCTGCTGCATCTGATGGTGCCGACCACCGACCTCACCAACGAGTACCACGAGGCACTCAACTGCGCGCTCGCAGGAATTCAGCGCAACTTCGTCGGTAAGCCGCCGGCGCCGGTGCCCGGCGTCAACGACATCGGCGCCCTGGTGCTGGGCATCGAGCGGTACCGCTATCCGCAGGATCTACCGAAGGTCGCCGCCACCGGTGGTCCGCAGTGCGCTGGGCAGTTGCCGTTGCAGTACAACGAATTCCCGGCCAAAGTGGTCGCCGACGTCGGCACCAATCCGGCCCGGTACGGCAACCAAGGCCTCCTGTTGAACTCCGATGGCCTCAAACAATGGTTGTTCGGGCCCATCGACGGGCCGCCGCGCAACACCGCCCAGTACGGACAGCCCGGATGAGCACAGCGGGTACCGCGGCCAAATTCGGCGTCTTCGCGGTCATCATGTCGGTGTTGACGGCGAGCCTCTTCCTCGTCTTCGGCGAGTTCCGCAGCGGGTCGACCAGCGCGTACTCCGCCGTCTTCGCCGATGCCTCCAGCGTGGAACCCGGTGACTCCGTGCGGGTTGCGGGTGTGCGGGTGGGCACGGTTCGCGACGTGGTGTTGCGGACGGACAACACGGTGGTGGTGGCGTTCGACGCCGACGACGACGTGGTGCTGACGACCGGCACTCGAGCAGCGGTGCGGTATCTGAACCTCGTCGGCGACCGCTATCTGGAACTCGTCGACGGGCCGGGCTCCACCCGGGTGATGCCCGCAGGCGCACAGATTCCAGTGGACCGCACCCAACCGGCCCTGGACCTCGACCTTCTGCTCGGCGGGCTCAAACCCGTCATCCGGGGCTTGAACCCCACCGACGTCAACCAGCTCACCGGTGCGTTGCTCCAGATCTTTCAGGGCCAGGGCGACACCCTTGATTCACTGCTGAGCAGGACGTCGTCGTTCTCGAACACGTTGGCCGACAACAACGCAGCGTTGGAGAGCTTGATCGACAACCTCGATGCCGTGCTCGCCAATCTCGGAAGGGAGGGTGACCGTTTCTCCGGCGCCCTCGACCGCTTCGAACGCCTGGCGACGGAACTGGCCGCAGATCGCGACACGATCGGCACCGCGATCGACTCCCTCAGCACCGGAACAGCATCGGTCGCGCAACTGCTGTCCGATGCGCGTCCCCCGCTGGCAGCCACGATCGATCAGCTCAATCGCCTCGCGCCGCAGCTCGACGACGGAAAGGGACAGATCGATGTCGCGCTGCAGCGGGCTCCCGAAAACTACCGCAAGCTGGCGCGGGTCGGTTCGTACGGCAGCTTCGTGAACTACTACCTGTGCGGCATCACGATCCGCGTCACCGATCTGCAGGGCAGGACAGCGGTTTTCCCCTGGGTCAAACAACGGTATGGGAGGTGCGCGGAGCCCGATGCTTAAGTACCGCGGTGCCAACCTGACTCGAGCGGGGTTCATCGGAGTAATCCTGATCCTGCTCGTCGTCGCAATCGGGCTGCAACCCGAACGGCTGATCGCCTGGGCCAGCGCGATCACCTATCGCGCCGAATTCGCCGAAGCGGGCGGGTTGAGCACCGGCAACGACGTCAAGGTCTCGGGCGTCAGGGTGGGCAGCGTCATCGACGTCGCGTTGGGTGAGCGCGGCGCAGTGGTCACGTTCACCGTCAAAGACGCCGTCCGCCTGGGCGATCGGACCACGGCCCATATCAGGACCGGTTCGCTTCTCGGCGAACGCGTCCTCACGGTGGAACCGTCGGGCAGCGGTGCGATGCGGGTCGGAGACGTCATACCGCAGTCCCGGACGGGATCGCCCTATTCGCTGAACGAGGCCGTCAACGACCTGACCACCAACGTCGCCGCGACAGATATGAACGCGCTCAACCAATCACTGGACCTGCTGTCGGCGACGCTCGACCAGGTCGCCCCCCGACTGGGGCCGACGTTCGACGGCCTGACCCGACTGTCGCGGTCCCTGAACAGCCGCAGCGAGAGGCTCGACACGCTGCTGAAGCACGCCGCGACGGTGTCGCAGGTTCTCGCGCAGCGCAGTGGGCAGGTCAACACGCTGATCCTCAACGCCAACGACCTGCTCGCCGTGCTCGTCGAACGCAGGCACGCCATCAGCGAACTGCTGGCCAACGTCTCGGCGGTGGCCCGACATGTGACCGGCCTGGTCGAGGACAACGAGGCCGAACTGGCCCCGACGCTCGACCGCCTGAACTCCGTGACCGCGATGCTCGAGAAGAACCGCGACAACCTGTCCAAGGCGCTGCCCGGGTTGAAGAAGTTCGAGATCACCAGCAGCGAATCCGTCGCCAGCGGGGCGTATTACAGCGCGTTCGTGCCGAACCTGATCCCGCCCCAACTCCTTCAGCCATTCTTCGATTACGCGTTCGGCTTCAGGGCCGGGGACCCGAACATGCCCCGCGCATTGTTTCCGTGGCCGCGAAACGGCATTCCGGGGGGATCGCGATGAAGTCCATGGCCAAGCGAGTCCTGCTCGCTGTGCTCGCCGCCGTTCTGGTCGCGGGCACGGTGGTGCTGGTTCGGCAGATCTATTTCCCGTCGCAGCGGATCACCGCGTACTTCTCCTCGGCGACTGGTCTCTATCCCGGCGACGACGTTCGCATCGCCGGTGTGAGGGTCGGCACGATCCGTTCGATCACACCGCAGGCCGCGGATGCCGAAGTCATTCTGGAGGTCGACCACGGTATCCGCGTGCCTGCCGACGCGAAGGCCGTGATCGTCGCGCAGAACCTGGTCGCCGCGCGCTACGTCCAGTTGGCCCCGCTGTACCGAAACGGTGAACCGCGCATGGCCGACGGCGGCGTGATCCCCAGGTCCCGCACCGCCGTGCCGGTCGAGTGGGACGAGGTCAAGGACCAGTTGTCGCGGTTGGCAACCGAACTCGGACCCGACGGCGAGATGTCGACGACGTCGATGGGCCGCTTCATCGAGTCCACTGCCGACGCCATGGAGGGCAACGGCCCGAAATTGCGGCAGACCTTTGCGCAGTTGTCACAACTGGCGCGCATCCTGTCCGACGGTAGCGGCGACATCGTCGCCACGATCGAGAACCTGCAGGTCTTCGTCACTGCGCTGCGCGACAGCGGCGACGACCTCGTGTTGTTCCAGGACCGACTGGCGACCTTTTCCACCGTATTGGATGACAGCAGAGCCGATTTCGACGCCGCAATGTCGGAGCTGGCGATCGCCGTCGGCGAGGTGCAGCGGTTCGTGGCCGGAACCCGGGACAAAACCGCCGAACAGGTCCAGCGGCTGGCCAACGTGACCCAGGTGCTGGTGGACCATCGCCTCGACGTGGAGAACATCCTGCATGTCGCGCCGACCGCATTCGCCAACGCGTACAACATCCTCAACCCGAATGTGCCCGGCGCGCTCGGCACGTTCGTGTTCAACAACTTCTCGAATCCCGTCGCGTTCATCTGTGGCGCGATCGGCGGCATCGCCAACATCACCGCCCCCGAGACGGCCGAGGTGTGCGCCAAGTATCTCGGACCCGCGATGCGGCTGCTCAACTTCAACTCCCTGCCCCAGCCACCGCTGAACCCGTTCCTGATGCCGGCCGTCACCCCCGACAAACTGGCCTACGCCGATCCCGCGCTCGCCCCCGGCGGGCCCGGTGGCGCCCCAGTCGGTCCGGAACAACCGCCTGCGGTCTCGGCCTACTCCGGTGCGCCGGGCGCCCACGTGCCCGTCCCGGCGCCCGCCCACGCACCGGGCCCCGTTCCGACACTGCACGATGTGCTGCTGCCTGCCGAAGCGCCACCTGCGGTCGATGGGACCCCACCGTGAACGCGGCGAAGCTGTGGCGTGGCGCCGCCGCGGCTCTCTGTGTCGCGGTGACGGCGACGGCGTGCGGATTCGAGGGCGTGAACTCCCTTCCGCTGCCCGGAGCGGTCGCCAGCGGTCCGGACCATGCGATCTACCACGTCCAGTTCACCAATATCGGGACGTTGGAGTCGAATTCGCCGGTGATGATCGACGACGTCGTGGTGGGCAGCGTCGGCACCCTCGATGTACACGACTGGGTCGCCGACGTCGAGGTGCGGGTCCGGCCTGATGTCGTGGTGCCGGGGAATGCGGTGGCCACGATCGGGCAGACCAGCTTGCTCGGCTCGATGCACGTCGCGCTCGATCCGCCGCCGGGTCAACTCCCGACCGGCAGGCTGGCACCGGGCGCAACCTTGGCAGTCGACCGATCCTCGACGTATCCATCGACAGAGCAGACGCTGTCGTCGCTGTCGGTCGTGCTCAACGGCGGCGGACTCGGACAACTCGGCGATGTCGTCCACGGTGCCGCGACGGCGTTGTCCGGTCGCGAAGGCGACGTCCGGGACCTCATCACCCGCCTGGACACCTTCGTGGGAACCGTCGACGCGCAGCGGGACCGATTCAACTCCTCGATCACCGAACTCGACCGGTTCACCGCGACGTTGGCCGCCCAGGAGGACGACATCACGCAGGCGCTGCACACGGTCCCGCCGGCCATGGACGTCCTGCTGCAGGAGCGCGACCAGCTCATCACCGCCATGCGTAAGCTCGGCGAATTCAGCGACACCGCAACCGATGTCGTCAACACGGCCGGCGATGACCTGGTGCGCAACCTGTCGAACCTCGATCCGACGGTGAAGGCGTTGGCCGACGTCGGCCAGATCGGACCGGTGATCGCCTACCTGCCGACCTTCCCGTTCTCTCAGAACTTCGTCGACCGCGCCATCCGCGGCGATTACATCAACATCTTCGCGACCATGGATCTGACCGTCCCTCGCCTGAAACGCTCGCTGTTCCTCGGAACCCGGTGGGGTGACCCGAACGTCGAACTGGTCCCGGCGCCGGGGGATCCGGTCCATCTGAACTACACCTACGAACCGCTGAGCCTGGGTGTGACCGCCCCCGCGCCGGAGGTCGATTCGGGTGAACCACCCGTGATGGTGCCCATGCGGGCCGAGGCGCCCGCCCCGTTGCTGCCGGTCACGCCGCCGCCGTTCGGCGATGCGACGGTCCCGGACGCATCGATCTTTGCAGGCCCGTACCCGGGTAGGGGCGGCTGATGCTCACCAGGGCCGTGCGGACACAACTGATCGTGTTCACGATCGCGTCGGTGATCGCCATGACCGCAATGGTTTTCGGCTATCTGCGGGTCCCGACGTGGTTCGGCATCGGTCATATCACCGTCACCGCGGAACTGCCGGGCACCGGCGGGCTGTACCGATTCGGCAATGTGACCTATCGCGGCGTGCAGATCGGCAAGGTCACGAGTGTCTCCCCCACCGCGACCGGTGCCACCGCGACGCTGTCGCTGCGGTCCTCACCGAAGATCCCCGCCGACGTGCAGGCCAACGTGCGCAGCGTGTCGGCTGTCGGCGAGCAGTACGTCGACCTGGTGCCGCGGGCAGACGGGCCGCCGTTCCTTCGTGACGGCGCGGTGATCGCCGAGCCGGACACCACGATCCCGCTGCGGGTGGGCCCGGTGCTCGACGAGTTGAGCGCTCTGGTGAAGAGCGTGCCGAAGCGGGAGTTGTCCGACCTGCTCGACGAGTCGTATCTGGCGTTCGACGGCGCAGGATATGACCTCGGCTCGCTGATGGATTCGGGCTCGCGTATCGCCGCCGAGAGCAACGCCACCGCGGAGCGCACCCGCGCGCTGATCGACGACAGCGAACCGCTGATTGCCTCGCAGGCGCAAAGCGCTGATGCGCTGCGCATCTGGGCGCGCAGCCTGGCCGCCGTCACCGGACAGATGGCCGACAACGACGCAAACTTCCGGACCCTGCTCGGCACCGGTCCCGGCGCCGCCGACGAGATCGCTCGACTGCTCGAGCAGGTCAAGCCGACGCTGCCGGTGCTGCTGGCGAACCTCACCACCGTCGGCGAGGTGGGGGTGACCTACAACCCGGCACTGAGGCAGTTACTGGTCCTGCTGCCGCCCTATGTCGCGGGCTTCGGATCCCTGTCCCAGCTCAACAATCCGCTCGGCCTGTCCTACGGCGGCTTCTCGCTGATGAACGGCGATCCGCCGGCGTGCACGGTGGGCTTCCTGCCGCCGTCCCAATGGCGGTCCCCCGAGGACGAGACCGTCATCGACACCCCCGACAACCTGTACTGCAAACTGCCGCAGGACTCGCCGATCGCGGTGCGCGGTGTCCGCAACAACCCGTGCATGTCCAACCCCGGCAAGCGGGCGCCCACCGTCGAGATCTGCAACAGCGACCGGCCTTTCGAACCGACCGCGATGCGCCAGCACGTGCTGGGCCCGTACCCCTTCGACCCCAACCTCATCGCGCAGGGCGTCGCACCCGACTCCCGGGTGGATGCCGACGAGAGGATCTTCGCCCCGGTTGAGGGAACATCGCTGCCGCCACCAGCAGCGCCCATGCCAGCAGTGCCATCAGCGCCAGTGCCGGCAGAACCCGGACCGGCCCCAGCTCCTGTGACACCGAACGCATCGCCTGACGGTGCTCCTCATGGTGTCGCGGCGGCGACGGCCAAGTACGACCCGCGCACCGGGCGCTATGTCGGCGCCGACGGACAGGTTTACCAGCAGACCGATCTGAGCTCCGGCGGCGAGGCGTCGTCGTGGCAGGACCTGCTTTCGCGCTGAGTCAGTTCGAGGCATACGCCACCACGCCGCCGAAGTGCGGCGCCGCCTGGCAGGCCAGGCCGGTCGACACGTCACGCTGCCGCTCGCCCGCCCGGCGGGACAGCTGCAGGTAGCACTCGAGCATCTGCGGAACCCCGTGCATGCGCCCGTTTCCCAGCGCACCACCACCCGACAACGCGGGCACCCCACCGGGCCGGTCAGAGTCGATCCCGCCGCCCTCGACGAACCGGTGCGCCTCGCCGACGGGGCAGATGCGCAGCACCTCCAGCCAGAACCACACGAGCGGCGAGAAGCCGTCGTACACCTGCGGCAGGTCCACCTCGTCGATAGTCAGACCTGTTTGTCGCCAGAGCTTTTCGACCATGTCGAGTCCTCCGGCCAGGATGTCGTCGAGCGGCCAGTGCAGCGGCAGCCGCCGGGGGCCGCCGACACTGTTCGCGAAGCCCGACACGTACACCGGTCGGTTCGGCGAATCGACCGCGCGATCACCCGTCGTCAGCACGAATGCGGCGACACCGTCTACCGGAATATCGCAATCCAGCCGGCACACCGGATCCACCAATGTGGGTTCGGCGAGGTACTGCTCTGCGGTCAGCGGCCGGTCGTGCCAGTACGACCACGGCAGCCTCGCACCGTTCTTCCTGGCTTCGGTGACCACGGCTGCCATCGACTCACGGCGTGCGCCGAAGCGCTGCAGATATTCGTTGTACGGCAGGGCGATCATCGCCAGCGGGCCGAAGAATCCCTGCGGCGCCGTCCACTGCTGCGCACCGCGGGCCTCGCGCATCGCGCTGCCGTGGTAGCTGCCTGCCGGATTGTGCAGGGCGCGGTGCACGACGACGTAGTCGGCGGCTCCGCTTTTCAACGCGTTGACCGCCATGCCCACCGAACCGCTCACCTGGCCGATCCCGTCGAACCCTGCGACGTACCGGGGTTCGCCGCCGAGGCTGCGCGCCAACCACATCGGCGAAACGATGCTGACACCGTCCACGGGTTGATGTCCGCCCGCGCTCGGCAACATGCTCGAGCCGACGTATCCGTCGACCATGTCCACCGTCAGGCCCGCATCGGCGATCGCGGCGCGTACGGTGTCCACGGCCAGCGCACCCAGTGGCCGCGCCGCTCGGCGCTCGATCGCGGTGTGCGCATATCCGGCGATGGCGACCCGGTCGCGGCGACTCACGACGCCAACTTGAATGCGGGTACGGCGATTTCGGCGCTCACATCCTCGAAGACAGCCGTCACCGGCGTGCCGATGCTCAGTGCTGCCTCGTCGGCCCCCAGCAACCGGCCGATCAGCCGCAAGTCGGGTTGTTCTTCGAGTTCGACGTCCACGAGCACGAACGGCACGTCGAAGCCGGGCAGGAATGACTTGCGCACAACGGTCCACGACCGCACCACTCCGTGCCCGCTCACCGGGGTGAACACATAACGCGGGTCGGTGCTTCCGCACGCCGTGCACAACACGTCGGGTGGCAGCGCCAGGGCCCCGCACGGAGAGCAACGTGCGACCGTCAGCACGTGGCGGGCGGCCGCGTCCCAATACGGCGTGGAAACCTCATCGGGCACCGGCAGCGGACGTTGTGAGCTCACGGGATGACGCCCGCCTCGGCCAGCGCGCCGATGCGCTCCCAGTCGTATCCCAGTTCCAACAGCACCGACTCGGTGTGTTCACCGTGTTCGGGTGCACGGCGCAGCTTCGGGGGCTGTTCGTCGAATTGCACTGGAACGGTGGGCAAGCGGTAGGCGACAGCGTCGTCGATGACGACGTCGCCGATGTAGGAGTTGGCCGACACCTGGGGGTCGTCGATCACCTCACCGATGGTCTGGATCGGCGACCACGGCGCGTCCAGGTGCGCCAGTACCGCCTTCCACTCCTCGAGTGTCCGTTCGGCGAACAACGCGTCGAGTTCGGCGATACACGCCACAGCGTTGGTGCGACGCGCGGCGAGATCGGCGAACCGGGGGTCGTCGCGCAGGTCCGGCCGACCGACCGCGCGGCAGAAGTCGCTCCAGTAGCGGTCGCCCTGCAGGAACATCAACTGGATGTGGCGCTCGTCCTTGGTCCGGTACGTCGCGGTCAGTGGATTCACCTGGGGCCCGCGTCCGCGGACCGGTTGTGCCTCACCGCCGTTGAGGGCCGCGAGGAGATCAGAGGACAGCATCCACATGGCGGTGGCAAGCAGCGAGACGTCGACCACTGAACCCGTTCCGGTGCGAACCCGTTTGAGCAACGCGGCGGCTATGCCGAACGCGAGCGCCATCGCACCGTTGCGGTCCCCCATCGCGCCGCGCTGGCTGATCGGGTAGTCCCGTTCGGCGGGGGTGAGCATGTGACCGACGGCGCCGCGAGCCCAGAAGGCCGAGCTGTCGTAGCCGGGCTGGTCGGCGTCGGGGCCGCGTACCCCGAACCCGTGTCCGCGGGCGTAGACCAGGTGCGGGTGGCGCTCGCGTACGGCGTCGGCACCGAGCCCCAGCCGGTCGAGTGCGCCGGGGCGCAGGCTGGTCAGCAGCACGTCGGCCGACGCGAGCAGATCGTCAAGCACCGCGAGGCCCTGCGGCCGGCGCAGATCCAACGCGATCGAGCGTTTGCCCCGATTGGCAAGCGCCATCGACAGATTGACCCCACCGCGATCGGTGCCGATGCCCTGCGTGGCCAGCCCGCGGTAGGGATCGCCGTCGAGCCGTTCCACGCGCACCACATCGGCGCCCCAGTCGGCCAGCAGTGCGCCGGCGACCGGAACGAACACCCACTGGGCGAGCTCGACGACGCGGATGCCGTCGAACGCGGCTTGGACGTCGGTCACTTCAGGCAGCTGCCCGCATCGATGGGAAGCGGCACGCCGGTGATGTAGCGCGACTCGTCGGAGGCCAGGAACAGCACCGCGTTGCTGATGTCGGCCGCCTCCACCCACGGGATCGGCAGCATGTGGAACATCTGGCAGATCGGCTTGATGTCGTCCGCGCCGGGGTTCTCGAGGTCGGGACGGAACGCCCGGTAGGTCGACTCGTTGAGCAACATGTCGGTCCCGACATGGGTCGGGTGCACCGAGTTCACGCGAATGCTGAACTGCCCCAATTCGACGGCGAATGTGCGCATCAACCCGACGACGCCGTGTTTGGCCGTGACGTAGTGACCGACATGCGGATAGGCCTTCAGACCGCCCACCGAACTCGTCATGATCACCGAACCGCCTCGGCCACCCGCCTTGATGTGCGGCACAGCCACTTTGACCGATTTCCAGACACTGGACAGGTTCACGTCGATCGTCTGCTGCCAGCGCGGCTCGTCCATCTCCTCCAACATCGCTCCCGGGGTGCCGATCCCGGCGTTGGCGACGACGATGTCGAGCCGGCCCAGGTGTTCGACACCACCATCGAGCGCGGACTTCAACGCGTCGAAGTCGCAGACGTCGACCTCCGCGGTGACGACGCGACGATCCAACGCCTTGACCATGTCGGCGGTCTCGGCCAGGTCGGCGGGCGTCGAACCGGGCTCGGGGGTGTTCTCGATGTGCCTGCAGATGTCGACCGCGATGATGTCGGCGCCCTCTTCGGCCAGCCGGACCGCGTGACTGCGGCCCTGACCGCGAGCGGCACCGGTAACGAATGCCACCTTGCCCGCAACGCGTCCTGTCATCGAAGCCTCCTCACAATTCGTGAAACCGCCGAACCTTCTGACGTACCAAGTACTTCTGAACCTTGCCGCTCGCCGTGCGAGGGAAGTCGTCGACCTGGTGCAACTCTTCCGGCCACTTCTGGCGCGCCATCCCGGCCGATACGAAATGCGCGCGCACGTCGTCACGGGTCGGCATGGGTTGTCCGGGTCTCAACCGCAGCACCGCTGCGACCCGCTCACCGAACGCGGGGTCGGGTGCGGCCACCACGACGGCCTCCGCGACGGCGGGTAGCGCGAGCAAGGCCTCCTCGACTTCGATCGCGCTGATGTTCTCGCCGCCGCGGATGATCACGTCGGCCTTGCGGTCGGTGATCGTGAGGTACCCGTCCGAGTCGAGGACGCCGACATCGCCGGTGTGGTACCACCCGTCGGCGTCGAACGCCGTTGCCGTGAGCCGGGGGTCGAGGTAACCCAGGCACAGATCCGGTCCGCGCGAGAGGATCTCGCCGTCGGGGGCGATGCGGAGCTCGACCCCGGGGCGTGCGTCGCCGTCGGTGTTGAGCCGCTTCTCGACGGGCGCATCGGGCCTCGACCCGGTGATCGACGGGTGTTCCGTGCTTCCGTAGGACCGTGTCACGGTCAGACCGAGATCGGTGAGCCGCCGTGTCACGGCCACCGGCACCGCCGAACCGCCCAGTCCCAGGTACGGCATGTACCGCAAGTGCTCTGCGGTGAACTCGGGGTGGTCGAGCAGGCTGGTGATGAAATAGGTTGGGCCACCGCCGAAACCGACTCCGTCGCGCTTCATCAGCTCCAGCACCAGCCCGGGATCCCAGGCGTCGCACAGGTGCACCGGAACGCCTTCGAGCACCGGGCACAGGAGCCCGCCGAGCATGCCGATGAAATGCCCCACCGGCAGCGCCATCACCGAACCTGACGGGTTCGGCGGGTGGTTGGCCGCCAGTTGGCGGATCTCGAAGCCCAGCGACTGATGGCTGTGCACAACGCCCTTCGGATCGCGGGTGGTCCCCGAGGTGAACGCGATCAGCGCCGGACCCGCCGGATCCGCGTCGAGCACCCCCGCCATGGGCGTCGGCGACAGCAGGTCGTCGAAGTCGAGCCCGACCACACCAACGATCGGAACATCCGCGGCCAGATCGGGCTGGTACGTCATCCGGCCGAACTCCGTCGCCGTGATGAACACCTTCGGGCGCGCGGTGGTCAGGATGTGCCCGAGCTCCTTGCGACCGTAGAAATGCACGACCGGCACCACGACCGCGCCGAGCAGCGTGGCCGCCCAGAACGTCGCGGCGGCCTCCATCCAGTTCGGCAGCTGGAACGCCACGACGTCACCGGGCTCCACGCCGCGCGCCCGCAGGCCTTCGGCCAATCGGCGGGCGACGACCTCGACGTCACCGAACGTCCCGGTGTACGGGCGGGCAGACGAGTGAACCCGGAACGGCAATTGGGTGTGGGCGGTCAGCGCCTCCGACAGCGATGCACCGAGCGTGTCGGACGTCCACCATCCTTCGGTTACGTAGCGCGTGCGAAGGTCGGCAGGAATCACCCGGGTCGCTTCGTTGAACACGCTCGTCACTGCGGGAGCTCGTTTTCGGGTGCACGGCAGCACCGATGCTGCCGATGGCGGCTAAAGGACGGATCAGATCATAGCAACGCTATTGTCTAGCGAGAGTCATATTCTACTTTTACGTCGGCATAGTTTGCGTCCGACGGTCCCGTTGTCGTCCCGTGGATCGGAGCCGGTGCGCAGGCGGCCATACACTTGGGCCATGAGCGGGCCAATCGGTCAGCTGACACGCGGCACGACCGGCTACAACCGGCTGCGCCGCAGTGACCGCTGGCTCGTGCACGCGCCGCGGGTCCGCGCCGCCCTGGCGGCTGCCGAGGATCCGCTGGTCATCGATCTCGGTTACGGCGGCCTGCCGGTGACGACGCTGGAGCTCGCCGCCCGGCTGCGGATGGTGCGCAACGATATTCGCGTCGTGGGCCTGGAGATCGATCCCGACCGCGTGCAGGCAGCGCAGGCCGCGGGGTCCTCTGCTGTGCAGTTCGGCCTCGGTGGTTTCGAATTGGCGGGGATGCGGCCCGTCCTGGTGCGGGCGTTCAACGTGTTGCGGCAGTACCCGGTCGAATCGGTTCACCAGGCGTGGTCGACGATGCAGCGACAGTTGGCGCCCGGTGGCCTCATCGTCGACGGCACCTGCGACGAGGTCGGCCGAAGGGCCTGCTGGATCCTGCTGGACGCCGACGGGCCGCTGAGCCTGACGCTGGCCTGCGACCCGTTCGCGATCGAACGGCCGTCCGACCTGGCCGAGCGGCTGCCGAAGGCACTGATCCACCACAACGTCGACGGCCAGCCCGTGCACTCATTGCTGACCGCCGCCGACCGTGCGTGGGCCAGCGTCGCCGGCCACGGGGTGTTCGGTCCGCGAGTCCGCTGGCGTGCGATGCTGGAATTGTTGTGCGACAACGGTTTTCCTGTCGTACCTGCGCGACGCCGGATGCGTGACGGAGTGCTCACCGTGCCCTGGCCGACCGTCGCGCCGACCTGAAGCCTGGGGACGTAACCGCTGACGCGATGTGTGTGCGTTGAAGAGCGGTGAGCGCAACCAAACGCACACGAATCGCAGCGCCGTAGGCTGGGCCGTATGCGGATTGCCCTCGCGCAGATCCTCAGCGGCACCGACCCGTCGGCGAACCTGGCGGTCGTGGAGGACTACACGCGCCGCGCCGCGGACGCGGGCGCGGGCATGGTGCTGTTTCCTGAGGCGACGATGTGCCGGTTCGGGGTGCCGCTCACCCCGGTCGCCGAACCGCTCGACGGGCCGTGGGCCTCGGCCGTGCGGGCCATCGCCGAGCGGGCGGGCATAGTCGTCGTGGCGGGAATGTTCGTGCCTTCCGGTGACGGGCGCGTTCTCAACACGCTGATCGCCGCCGGCGCCGGCATCGACGCGCACTACGAGAAGATCCACCTCTACGACGCGTTCGGGTTCAAGGAGTCCAAGACGGTCGCGCCCGGCCAGGAGCCGGTCCTGATCGAGGTCGACGGCGTGGGAGTCGGGCTGACGCTGTGCTACGACATCCGGTTCCCCGAGCTCTACGTCGAGCTGGCCGAACGTGGTGCGCAGCTGATCACCGTGCACGCCTCGTGGGGCAGCGGACCGGGCAAGCTCGACCAGTGGACGTTGCTGGCGAGGGCCCGCGCGATCGACACGACCGGCTTCGTCGCCGCCGTCGACCAGGGCTGTCCCGAACCCGACGTCGCCGCGCTCGGCCCGACCGGTGTGGGTGGCAGCCTGGTGGCGTCCCCGACCGGTGACGTGCTGGTCAGCGCCGGTGACGACCCGCAGTTGCTGGTGACCGACATCGACCTGGAGGACGGCCGCAAGGTACGCGAGACGGTCGCGGTTCTGCGCAACCGCGCGGACTTCGCTCGTCGCGGTAAGGCAGAATCGCGCTCGTGACTGACCCGTGGGCCCGCCCGAACCAGCCGTCGCCGCAGCAGGGCCAGGTCCCCCCACCCCAGCAGGACCAGACGCCTCCGCCGCCGCAGGGGCCGCCACCGCAGGGCCCGCCGCCGGGACCCCAGGGACCAAATGAACCGGGCCGGAGCGAGCCGCCGCGCTCTGAGTCGAGACTCAGGAGCCTGTTGCGCGATCCCCTGTCGATCGTGTTGGTGGTCGTCATCGTGGTGGCCCTGGTGCTGGCGGGCGTGCTGGCCGGAGAACTGTACGCACGCAACCGCGCGAACGACGTCGTCGCGGGCGTCACGTCATGCGTCGTCGAAGACGAGGCCAGCGCATCGTTCGGCGTCATGCCGCCGTTCCTGATCCAGCACATGTCCGGCCACTACACGAACATCCACATCGAGACCGCTGGCAATCAGATCCGCGACGCCAAGGGTATGAAGGTCGAGTTGACCATCGAGGACGTCCGCCTCGAGGACACGGCCACCTCGGGCGGCACGGTCGGCTCGCTCGTCGCGGATATCAACTGGTCGTCGGAGGGCATTCGGCAGACCATCTCCGATTCGATCCCACTCATCGGCGCATTCGTCAGCGGGGTCACGACCAACCCGTCCGACGACACGATCGAGTTGGAAGGTGCGCTCGGCTCGATCAGGGCGCGGCCGACGGTCGCCGACGGCGGAATCTCGCTGCAGGTGATCGAGCTGACCGGCCTCGGCTTCACGCTGCCGCGCGAAGCCGTCCAGCCGGCGTTGGACGCGTTCACCTCCGAGCTGACGAAGAACTACCCGATGAACATCAAAGCCGATTCGGTGGAGGTCACCGATGACGGCGTGGTGAGCCGGTTTTCGACCCGCAACGCCGACATCCCGAAGGGTCAGCAGGATCCGTGCTTCGCCGAGCTGTGACCCTCAGTCGGTGACACCGGTCCAGCGGAAGCTGTTGACGTACTTGCCCATATCGATCGCCAGCTGCAGGTTCGCACCCGATGGATGCCCGGTGCCGAAGTCGGGGGTGAATTCGCGGTAGGGGCCGATGGCCGAGGCCACCAGCGCGACATCGTTTTTGACCGCGACCATCACGATCAGCCGAAGCCGGGTGAAGCTGCCGCTGGCGTCCTGCGGATAGTCGTCGGTGACGACGCCGTAGCCGGGTTCGTAGCCGACCATCGCGTTGGGGATCTCGTATTCCGTTGTGGCGTCGGGATAGTACTCGTCGATCAGGTCCTGGGCGACCTGCTTGGCGGTCCGGTTTTCGGCGGGCAGACCGAACAGCTCGAGCATGCCGGTGTCGCCGCCGGTGAAGTCGAGTTCGACCCCATCGGGAAGCAGGGTGGCCTCGTACGCGCTGCCGGGCCCCGGGTATTGGACGGAGAACGTTCCGTCGGCGGCATAGAAACGGGGGTTGGATTCGATGGGCTCGCCGATCGGTGGGCGTCCACAATCGGGCGGGCACACGATCTTCGGGATGTCGGGGGTGGTGAGCACGGCCGCCACCACACCGGCCGTCACCGCGATGGCAGCGCCCGCACCCAGCGTCGCAAGCACCCGCGCGCGGCCCATGCCTTCCTCGAGGCTCCGCACCGGTAGCTCCAGAGCCAGGGCCCGCTGTCCACTGCGCAGCGCAGCCAGTGCAACCGCGGCGATCACGACATGGACGATCAGGTGCACAATGTGCGGTACAGGGGCGTACTCGGTGACACCCATGACCATGTAGAGCACCAGCGTCACAACCACACTCGCGAAGATCATCCTCCGCCGGCCCGCCCACAGCGCGATGCCGACGAGTCCGCCGAGCGTGAGCGCGGTCAGCGGCAGGGTCAACCCCTGGATACCGGCCTGCACCAGAAGCGCGCTGACCCACAGGTCTTCGGCCCTGACGCCGGTCGCGAACTGTGGGGCCAATCTGACCAAAGTCGCTGCCGACGTGAACACCACGGCGCTCAACGCGCCGACCGCGTAGCCGTCGAGCGGCAGTCGAGGCAGCCCGCGGCGCAACCGCAGCACTGCCGGCGGGATCAGCATCACGAGCGCACCGCCGACCGGTATCGCGGTGCCTACCAACAGCTTTTCGCGATCGAGCTCGCCGCCGCTGAGCGCGACGTCGTGAGACTCGGCCACGATGTTGCCGGTTGTCAACGCCCACGCGGCGCCGAGTGCCGCAGCCAGCGCAGCGGTCAGCACCAACTGACGTGCCGGCACGTCGTGACCTGCCTGACGCAGATAGACGACGAACACCAGCGCCACACCGACCGCTCCGATCGCGATCAGCGGCGCCTGCCAACGCAGCACCGCGAACCCGACCAGCATCACCGCCAGCGCTGCCAGCGCCAGCCCGAACGTCGTCCTCGACGAAGCCGCCACATGCGGAAACAGGGTGCTCGTCAAGGGATCTCGCCACCGACGGCGGCGGCGTGGTGACGCTTCGGTCAACGCGACGTCTTCTGCAGGTCGAGAATGTTGCGGGCGAGGTTCTCGGTGTTAGGGGTGCCGAGGCCCGTCACCAGGTCGTACCCCGGTGACGCCAGATCGACGGCATTGCCGCCCTTGGTCACATCCCGGAAGCCGGGCAGACGCGACCCGGAGGCCACCTGGTACAACACCGGATTGACGTTTCCGACCTGCCGTCCACCGTTGGCCAGCAGGTACTGGTTCATCAGCACGGTGAGTGCCGCCCAGATCGGCGCCGATTGCGACGTACCGCCGCCGACCACCTCGCGCCGGCCGAAGATGAACCGCACACCGGTGAACGGATCGGCGACCGCGGAGACGTCGGGGAGCAGACGGCGGCGCTCGGTGTCACGCTCGACATCCAGTTTGTCCTGCCACGCCGGACGGGCGAACAGCTTCGCCACCCCGCCGCTACTGCCCTGCGACAGCGGGGAATCCACCCACGCGTGTTCGGCCAGCCACTGCCCGCGCGTACCGGTCGACAACGTGGTGCCTCCGACCGACGTCATCGTGGGAAGTGATGCGACCGCATCGACACCGATGTCGTCGGGGCCCGGCGGAGCCGACCATCGGTCTCCGCCTTTGCACTCCAGGCCCGCGGTGTCCCCGCTGGCGTCGAACGCCGTGGTGCCGCGTCGCTGGGCGGCCGTCAACGCCGCCTCGACCGGGGCCAGATCCGCCGCGGTGACGAACGCCTCGCATCCCCATCCGATCGACAGGCTCCACACCGCTCCGGGGTAGTCGCGGTCGACCTGTTCGAACAGCCTCCCGAGGTTTTCGTATGTACCGTCGCCCTCCACCGTCGGCCTGGCGTTGACCACGACAAGCCGTGCATCGGGTGCAATGGCGTGTGCCACTTGCAGATCCATCGCCGTCTCACCGTGTACCTCGGACGGTTTCCCGCCGACGATCTCGGGGGTGAACCGGGGTAGTCCGGAGCTGTCGGCGAACAGGTCGAGGTCGTCTTGTTCGACGCTGTCGAACGCGAAGATGACGATTGTCGCGCCCTCACCGGTGAAACCGGCGTCCGCCAACGGCGTCGCGTTGTACGCCGACAACAGTCCGTCGGGCGTCAGCCCGCCCTTGGGTACGTCAAGGGGAACGAAGTCGGGCCGCTTCATGCGGTACGGGGTGTAGCTCATCACCCGCCCGATCGCGGTGACGTCGCCGCGTACCTGCGGCGGTATCGCCGGCTGTTCGGGCGAGGCGTAGAACTGTTCCCCTTTGGCAGACCGGTAGTCGCGCACCGGAATCCCGAATGCCCGCGCGAGATCCCCGGCAGCGCCCTCGACGATCGCCCAACCGTCGCCGGGCCGCCAGCGCACCCAGAGGCCGCGGTCGCCCGCCCAGCCCATCAAGGCGGCCGGACGTTGCGGTCCGTCGAGCGTGACGGTGACTTGCGCGTCCGCCGAACGTGACGGGCCCAGGTCGGTCGAGCTCGCCAGCAGTGCCGCATAGGGACCGGTGATCACCGCCGGGGTGCGTGATGCACACGCACCCGACGCTGCGATTAGCAGCGCGGCGGTGAGGAGGGCCCAGGGCCGGTGGACCCCGCGCCTACTGGCCGTGAGGACCGCGGTGTCGACCGGGCGTCGGACCGGGAGCCGGTGGCGCATGAACGGTGGGCGAGAACGGGTTCGGCTGATTGGGATCGATGCGCGGTGCCTTCTCCGTCGGCGTGGCGGGCGGAGGCGGCGCCGTAGTGGTGGTTGTGGTCGTCGTCGTGGTGGTCGACGTCTCCGGTGCCTCTTCCTCTTGTGAGGCGCAGCCGGCGGTGAACGCGCCCGTCGCCAGCACCGCGGTCACCCCCGCTCCGGCCAGCGCTCGGCGAAGCAAACCGCTTTGAGTCATCATGATCAGGTCCTATCCACGGTTTCCCGTGCGCAGAGTGCGGTGGTTCCAGCCGTCGGGGGCGGACGTCACTATACGGCAAATATCGGTGACCAATGTAAATTACTGGCGGCGGTCAAGTTTCAAAGCCCTCGAGTACCGCCCTGGTCCCCGACAGCCCCAACCGGGTGGCGCCTGCGTTCAGCATCGCAATCGCGTCATCGGCGGTCCGGATACCGCCACTGGCTTTGACCTGCGGACCCACCGTCGCCATCAGTTCCACTGCACGTAGCGACGCCCCGCCTGCGGGATGAAATCCCGTGGAGGTCTTGACGAAATCGGCACCCGCGTCCGCCGCGGCCCGGCAGGCGGCCAGCAGGGTCTGCTCATCGGCGAGCAGGAGCAGCGCGGCGGACTCGACGATCACTTTCAGCGTCGCGCGGGCACCGACTTCGGTACGCACGGCCTCGACGTCGGCGCGCACCGCCGCGAAGTCGCCGTGCAACGCGGCTCCCACGTCGATCACCATGTCGATCTCGCCGGCGCCGTCTTCCACCGCGAGCCGTGCCTCACTGGCTTTGACCGCCGAAAGATGTTTGCCCGAAGGGAATCCGACGACCGCACACACCAGCTGCGACGGCGAACCGGACCGTCTGGCGACCGAAACCATCGACGGCGACACGCATACGGCGTAAGCGCCGAGGGCCGCAGCCTCCTCGGCGGCCGCGGCGACGTCGCCCTCGGTGGCTTCGGGTTTGAGCAGTGTGTGATCGACCAGTCCGGCGACCTCGTCGCGTAGGTAGGTGCGTGCCATCAGAACGGCTCTTCGGTACCGCCGGGGTTGCAGCCGGTTTCCACCATCTGCTCGTATGGGACCTCGGGTCGCCACGGCTCGAGATTCCAACTGGTCTTGCCGGGTTGGTAGTACTCGGCGAATTCCCAGTGACAGACGAATTGGGGCCTCATGCCCGGGATGTCCGCATCGGGTGCGAGCGCCAGCACCTCGGCCCAGGCCACCTCGCCCTGGGCCGAAGTGGCCAGCCCGGACGATTGCCTGCCTGCCGCGGTCGGGTACACGCGCAGACTCGACAAATCGCCCCACTTGGCCCATTCGACGTGATCGACGAACGGCGGGGCTGGCACCGTCGGGTTGGCAGGCGGATTCGCCGATGCCACGGGGGCCGCCAGCGCAGGCACGGTGAGGCCGGCCGCCAAGACGACGACCGCCATGGTTCTGCGCACTACCGGGACTTCCCCTGGACCTCGAGCAGCTTGGGTCGGACGTCGACCAGGTAGACACCGGCCGCGACGGCTGCGATGGCGGGGCCCAGCACAGAACCCAAAACCAGCGCGAGCAGCCCTGCGACCCCGAGGATGACCAACCAGACCGGCTTGGTCAGTTTGTCGGCGGCCGGGTAGGCGTCCGGCCGTTGCATCGCCGCATGGACGAACGCGTACACCGTCGTCGCCAGCACGGCGATCTGCAAAAAGAAGAGGACGTAACCCACCAAGCCTTGGAGCTGCACGCATCAAGACTAAGCGGGTGACGTCCTCTCGGTCGACTTTGGGCCTTGCGACCCGCTGTCGAGTCCTTACTTCTGGGTGACCTTCTTGGCCGTCGCCTTCTTGGCCGGGGCCTTCTTGGCCGGCGTCTTCTTCGCCGGGGTCTTGGCCGGTGTCTTGGCAGGGGCCTTCTTAGCGGTGTTCTTCACCGGCGCGGCACCCTGGTCGGCCTTCTTCGGCAGCTCGACGCCGACCAGCTTGGCGGCGCGCTCACCGACGGCGCGCGTCTGCGCGGCCACGTTGCCCAGCGCCTCCTGGGTCAGCTCGACGGCCTGGTCGGTGTACCCCTCGACCCGGCCGGCGGCCTCGCTGAAGCCGGGCTGGCTGCGCAGGCGCTCGAGTGCGGCCTCACCGCGCTCGACGAGCTTGTTGTAGGTGGTCTGTGCGGCCTCGGCGTAGGTCTCGGCGAACTTGCGCAGCTCATCGGAGCTCAGACGGTCGCGCAACTCACCGAACTGCGTCGGCAGGTCGTCCTGCAGTCGGTCGATCCGCGCACGGGTCTCCTCGACGCGGCTACGCGAGTCGGTGCGGGCGTCGTCGGCGCGCTCACGAAGGGCGGCGACGATCTCGTTGACCCGCTCGAGGGCGAGGTCGGCGGCACCGACGGCGGCGAGCAACGGCGCCTTCAGGTCGTCGGGGGTGGGCTGGTTCTTGGCGGGAGTGTTCTTGGCCATGGTGTTCCTTTCTGAGGATGTGGTTCGGTTGCGTTCGTGTTCAGAAGCCGGAGTCTCTATTCAGTCGACGACTCCTGTTCTGTGTCGCTACCTGCCTCGTCAACCTCGGCCTCGTTCTGCTGACAGAACGACGTGTAGATGTCGAGCAGCACATGCTTTTGCCGCTCGGTGATCGCCGTGTCGTTGACGATGGCGTCGCGCACCTCGCTCTTCTCGCTGGGCTCGAGAATCCCGGCCCGCACGTAGAGCACCTCAGCCGACAACCGCAGCGCCTTGGCGATCTGGTTGAGCACGTCGGCAGAGGGTTTGCGCAATCCCCGCTCGATCTGGCTGAGGTAGGGATTGCTGACGCCGGCCTTCTCGGCCAACTGTCGTACGGATACCTGAGCGGCTTCGCGTTGCGTCCGGATGAACGTGCCGATGTCCTGGGCGGCGGTCTGCGCAGCGTTGGACACGACGACGGCAAGATTGTCATCCTGCGACATGCGAAGCCCTCCGTGCCTCGGGTATCCAAAAAGCGACACCCCTACCGTACGACGCAGTGCTAACTTTTGCAAGCACTCGTTAGCGCAGGTCAGAATATAAGTTGGGCTACGGAATAGATGACCAGGCCCGCCAGCGCGCCCACCACGGTGCCGTTGATCCGGATGAATTGCAGGTCGCGTCCGACGTGGAGTTCGATACGGCGGCTGGCTTCGTCGGCGTCCCACCGCTCGACGGTTTCGGTGATGATCGCGGTGATCTCCACGCCATACTGAGCGACCAGGTGCTGGGCCGCCCGGATGATCCAGTTGTCCACCTTGTCGCGCAGGTCGGCGTCGTCGCGCAGCGACTCCCCGATCAGCATCACCGAGTCCGCGACCCGCGTGCGCAGCGTCGATGAGGGGTCGTCCACCGACTCGAACAGAATGCGCTTGGCCGCTCTCCACGCCGTCTCGGCCGCGCGCGTGACCTCGTCGCGGGCCATGACCTGTTCCTTGACGTTTTCGGCGCGCTCAATGGTGGCCCGATCGTGCTGGAGGTCGTCGGCGAACTCGAACAGGAACCGGGTCGCCGACCGCCGCAGCTCGTGGTCCGGGTTGCGGCGCACCTTGTCGGTGAAGTCCATCAACTCGCGGTGGATGCGGTCGCCGACGAGGTGGTCCACCCAGCGTGGGGACCAGGTGGGCGAGTCGCGTTCGATCACCCGGTCGATGACGGGCCCGGCGTTGAGCGACCACTGGAAGGCGCGGTCGGCGAGCAGTTGCAGCAGTGCCTCCTGCCGGTGTTCGGCCAGCAGCGTGGCCAGCACGCGACCGATGGGCGGACCCCACTGCGGTTCGGCGATGCGTTTGACGATCATCCGGTCGAGCACCTGCTGCACATCCTCGTCGCGCAGCATCTCCACCAGAACCCGCAGCACGGTGGCGGTTTCGGCGGCAACGCGTTCGGCGTGTGAGCGTTCGGAGAGCCACTTGCCCAGCCGGCCTGCCACTTCGGCGTTGCGCAGCTTCGCCGACACGACTTCAGGAGACAGGAAGTTCTCGCGAACGAAGGCGCCGAGCCCCTCGCCGAGCTGGTCCTTTTTGCGCTTGATGATCGCGGTGTGCGGGATCGGGATGCCGAGTGGGTGCTTGAACAGGGCGGTGACCGCGAACCAGTCCGCCAGGGCGCCGACCATGCCGGCCTCAGCGGCGGCGCGCACATAGCCCACCCAGTCCGGAGCGATACCAGCGGACTGGGCCCAGGTGCAGATGAGGAAGATGACCGAGGCGCCGACGAGAAAACTCAGCGCGACGACCTTCATGCGCCGCAGCGAACGGCGGCGCTCCGCATCGGCTACGGAGTCGGCCCCGGCCAAGGACTCGGCGAAGCTTCTCCGCGGGGCGGGCGGAACCGTCGGGGCGTGCCGTCCGGCGCTCGGTCTATGTGCCACTTCTCCATCATCCGCTACGACGCGCGGCAGCTCGGACCGACAACACGCGGTGTCAAGATCGGCCGTACTATCGAGGGGAACTACGGAACGGATCACGGGGATAGTGGCACAACAGTCCGAGGCGATCGCGGTCAAGACAGACGGCCGCAAGCGGCGTTGGCACAAGCACAAGGTAGAGCGCCGCAACGAGCTGGTGGATGGCACCCTTGAGGCGATCCGCCGACTCGGTAGTGGCGTCAGCATGGACGAGATCGCGGCCGAGATCGGCGTCTCGAAGACGGTGCTGTACCGCTACTTCGTCGATAAGAACGACCTCACGACCGCGGTGATGATGCGGTTCGCGCAGACGACGCTGATCCCGAACATGGCCGCGGCGCTGTCGTCGAACCTGGACGGCTTTGAACTCACTCGCGAGGTGATCCGGGTCTATGTCGAAACGGTGGCGGCCGAACCCGAGCCCTATCAGTTCGTGATGGCGAACAACTCGGCGAGCAAGAGCCGCGCGGTCGCCACGTCCGAGCAGATCATCGCCCGCATGTTGGCGGTGATGCTGCGACGCCGGATGCAGGAGGCCGGTATGGACACCGGCGGCGTCGAGCCGTGGGCGTACCACACAGTCGGCGGTGTTCAGCTGGCCACGCACTCGTGGATGTCGAACCGGCGCATGAGCTCCGATGAGCTGATCGACTACCTGACCATGCTCTCGTGGAATGCGTTGTGCGGCATCGTCGAAGTGGGCGGGTCACTCGAGGCGTTCCGCGGCCGACCACACCCGTCGCCGGCGCTTCCACCCCCGACGCAAGACGACCAGTGAGCCCGGACCCGGTCACCTCGCCCATCGCCGACGCGGTGCGGTTTCGGACCGGCGACAAGGTGGCCGATCTGAACCCCTCGGCGACACCGGGTTTCGACGGCGCCAAAGCCGATGCGGCGCCGGTGCAAGCGGCTCGCAGCAATCGCCTCGCCGAGCTGCAGGAGATGCTCTACGCCAGTTCCAAAGGCCGTGACGACGCCCGCTCGGTCTTACTTGTGCTGCAGGGCATGGATGCCGCGGGCAAGGGCGGTATCGTCAAACATGTTGTCGGAGCTGTCAACCCGATGGGCGTACGCTACACCGCATTTGGCAAACCGACACCGGAGGAGCTGGCGCACGACTTCCTGTGGCGGATCCGGCGCGCGTTGCCGCCGCCGGGACATATCGGCGTCTTCGACCGGTCGCATTACGAGGACGTGCTCATCGTTCGGGTGCACAACCTGGTGCCGCCGGAGGTGTGGGGTGCGCGCTACGACGAGATCAACGCGTTCGAGCGTGAACTCGTCGACGGTGGAACGACTCTGGTGAAGGTGGCGATGTTCATCTCGTTGGACGAGCAGAAGAAGCAGCTCCTCGAACGGCTCGACGACCCGACGAAATACTGGAAGTACAACCCCGGCGACATCGACGAGCGCCTCAAATGGCCCCAGTATCAGGAGGCCTACCAGGCGGTGCTGGACCGCACGTCGACGGACTATGCGCCGTGGCACGTGGTGCCCTGCGATCGCCGGTGGTACAGCCGGCTCGCCGTCACCGAACTGCTGATCGAAGCGCTCGAGGCCCTCGACTTGTCATACCCGCCTGCGGATTTCGACGTCGACGCGGAACGCAAGCGGTTATTGGAGTCGTAGGCGCCGAGACTGCGGTTTCTGACGAATTTCGGCCGATTCCTCTCATAAACCGCAGTCTCGTGGAACCGGTATAGCGCTTTTCGCATCTAACTGGATATGGACCGTCTCATCGTGGGCAGCGACGCACTCGCAGCCGGCACCGTGACACGTCACGACCTACGCACCAACTACGTCAAGGTGCACCGCAACATATACGCGCCGACAGGAATGGAACTCGACGCGCGCGTTCGAGCACATGCCGCATGGCTTTGGTCTCGCGGACAAGCGACTCTATTCGGCCATTCGGCCGCGGCGATGTTCGGAACCCGCTGGCTACCGCCCGACGGGAACTGGCACGAATACGGCATCGATCTCCGCGCGGAATCGTCATCTACAGTGGGACGCTCGCCGATGACGAGGTCTGCTTGCGAGGAAGTTTCGACTGTACGACACCCGCTCGCACGGCTTATGACCTAGGTGTACTGCCCAGGCAGGTTGGTTAACCGTGTGATGGGCGGGACCTTGCCGATCGCGGAGTGTTGCCGGTGGTGATTG
>NZ_LZIK01000022.1:0-36774 GCF_001667105.1 Mycobacterium sp. 852002-51152_SCH6134967
AGTGTCACCACCAGAACCACGCAAAGTGTTACCGATGTCCTGATGCAGAACTGTCACCTATGTCCAGAGACATAACAGAATCAATGTCGGTGGGCGCGAGTAGTATCGCACACATGTTCGAAACGCTCGACGACGCGGCGTTGGTTGAGTCCATCACCGCGGCTTCGCGCGAGCAGAGCGCGGCCTGCGGCCGTGAACTCATGGCGATCGGTGAGCTCTACGCCCGCCGCGCCCCCGAGGACGACGACGAACGAGCGAATTGGGCGATCGACGGCCACGCCAATGTGGTCGCCGAGGTCGCGGCGGCGCTCAACATCAGCCGGGGGCGAGCCGCCAGTCGCCTGCACTACGCGATCGACCTGCACGAGCGCTTGCCCAAGGTCGCCGAAGTCTTCGCGCGCGGGCAGATCGACTTTCGGATGATGACCGCTCTGGTCAACCGCAGCTCCAACGTCAAGGACGATGATCGCCTCGCCCGGCTCGACGCGGCTTTCGCGAAATGGTCGCCGAAATGGATGAAGCTGTCCGGGCCGAAACTGCATGAACGCATCGACATGTGGGTGGAGAAGTTCGACCCGGACGGAGTTCGGGAACCGAAGCCGCCCAACGACGACCGCTACGTCGAGGTCGGTCCGATCGGTCCTGGCATGGTCGGGGTCTGGGCCAAACTCGCCTTCGCCGACGGCATGGCTTTCGACACGCGACTCGACGAGATCGCCGCAACCGTATGCCGCGACGATCCGCGCACCGTTTCGCAGCGCCGTGCGGACGCGATGACGGCGATGAGCGCGGGGCAGATGCGGCTCGAGTGCGGCTGCGGGGCCGAGGATTGCCAGAACGGGTCCCCCGGCGGGCCCACCAGTCAGGTCGTCATCAATGTCATCGCCGAGCAGGCCACGATCGAGGGTCGGTCGGACAATCCGGGGTACCTGCCAGGCTTCGGCGCGGTGCCCGCCTCGATGTTGCGCGAGATGATCGCGACCGCGCAGGTCCGCCCGGTTCCGCTACCCGAACCCTGCGCCGAGCAGGGCTACCGGCCGTCTGCGGCGTTGGCTCGTTTCATCCGATGGCGCGACCTGACGTGCCGCTTTCCCGGTTGCGATGTGCCCGCATCCGCGTGCCAGATCGACCATACGGTCCCGTACCCCATGGGACCCACTCATCCGTCGAACTTGAAGCTGCTCTGCGGCTTTCACCATCTGCTGAAGACTTTCTGGTGCGGCTCCGACGGGTGGTCAGACCGACAATTCGCGGACGGCACTGTCATATGGACGGCGCCCAACGGGCAGACGTACACCACCACCCCTGGCGGTGCCGAGTTCTTCGAACAGCTAGGTAGGCCCACGGGCGACATCACGGTGGCATCGCACCCGAGCGGACCAGACGACCTTCATCGCGGCGCGAAGATGCCAACCCGCAGGCGGACCCGCGCAGAGGACAAGGCGTATCGGATCGCGCTGGAACGTCAGCACAACGCCGCGCGCAACCGCCGCATTCAGTTCTTGCTAGCCGAACGGCTCGCCAGGGACGACGAACCACCGCCGTTCTGACCAGCGTTCAGCCCGAGAGGACCGAGAGATCATCGTCGTGTCCGTCGCGAAAGCCTGCGTCGTAGTCGGCCCTTGCGGTCCTGGTATCCGATCCGGCCATGACCATTCGCGGATCCACGGGGCACTGCCGGGACGCGGTTTCCTCTACGTTCACATCTGTTCAGACGCCGGGTTACGGCCAGCGGTTCCCCGGCTGCGGTCATAATGGCCCTCATGGCAGACAAGGGTGGTCGACCGGTCCGCACAGGACCAGAACGCATCAGGAAGCTTGCCCAGGCGGCGCTGAACGCCGACGTCACCGTCGAGCAGGTCGACACCATCCTGGAGGGGCTGAGCGAGACGCTCGAGGACCTCAACAGCTCCACGGCCAACCTCGACGCCACCCTGGAGCGCTTCAACGAGACGATCAACCAGATCAATCAGCTGGCCCCCCGCCTGAACGCCGTGGTGGACCGCATGGAGGGCATCGTCGGGCGGGTGGAACGCATCGTCGGCCTCGGTGAGTCGGTGATCTCACCGCTCGCCGCGACCGAGCAGGTGGTGCGCGGAGCCGTGAACAAGGTGCGCCGCTCCGCAGGTCTCTAGTTCTGCCGGCGAGGCTCAGACGAAATCGGAGCCGCCGTCCACGTTGACGGTGGCACCGGTGACATAGCCGTTGCGCCTCGACGCCAGATAGACGGTGATCGATGCGATCTCCTCGGGCAGGCCGGCCCGGCCGAGATCGCACGGTTGATGGAAGTTGTTGTCGATCCAGGTCATCACGTCGGTGGGATCGGTGGCGTCGAGCCCGTCGGCGGCCAGAATATCCTTGAGCACCTCTGTGAAGCTTGCCGTCACGATCGTGCCGGGGCAGATGCAGTTGACCAGAATTCCGTCCTTGGCAAGGCTTTTCGAGAGATTCTTGGTGACGCTGCTGAGCGCCGCCTTCGACGCGGTGTAGGCGACGATCCGCGGGTTCTGGCGCTGGATCGAGTGCGCCGAGAGCGTCACGATCCTGCCCCACTCCGCGGCCCGCAGCATCGGCAACGCGGCCCGGATCACCCGGACACCCGACATCGTGCCTAGCGTGAAAGCCTGCTCCCACTGCGCATCGTCGAGATCTCCGAAGTACCCGTCTCCCGGCCCGACCGTGTGAATCAGGCTGTTGATCTCCCCCCACCGCTGGTCCACGGTGTCGAAGCCGGCGGCAATGGACTCGGGGTCGGCCATGTCGACGCTTATTCCGACGGCGTCGGCTGCACCCGCCTCGCGAAGCTTCGCCGTGGCCGTGTCGAGGGCTTCGACGCCCCTGGCCATCACCGCGACCCGGGCGCCCTCCTCCGCTAGCGTCGTCGCGATCGCCAAACCCATGCCCTTGCTGCCGCCTGTCACGACGGCAGCCGATCCTGCTAAGCCCAAGTCCATCGATTCACCTTCACGTGGGTTCTGCTACGCCGAGTCCGCGCATGCAGAAACGGATGATGTGTTCGCGCACCGCATGCTGATCGCTGTCGCCGGTCGTCCATTGGCGCTCAACGCTCGCCCAGATCGCGCCGTGGATCGACAATGCGTCGGCAACAGGGTCGATACCTGGGAAAAGTCCGGCAGCCCTTCCCTTCTCGAGCTGCTCGACGAGCGGCTTGAGGATCTCACCGTAGGCATCGCCGACCAACTCGGGCGCCGAGGACATCTGCGTCTGCGCCTCGAGCGACATTCGTCGCAAGTCTGATCGGATCTCCTGATTGAAGGCCAGATCCAGGCGCCCGTCGATCCATGCCGCTACCGCTTCCACCGGGTCGTCCGCCGCGGCCATCTTCCGCGTGAGCCTGCGCATCTCGGTGCGCGCCAACTGCAGGAACACCGCGGACACCAGTTCGTCTTTGGAACCGAAATGCCGATAGAAGGCACGTGTGCTCAACGCGGCCCGCTCGAGTACCCGGGCCACGTTGACCGACGCGATCCCCTCCTCGCGAAGAATCTCGGTGGCCGCGTGGACCAAAGCATCGCGCACGCCCGGATCGGGGTCCATCTTCTTGCGTCTCCGCCGGGCTACCGTGTCCATCACGCGGTGGCGTCGTAACTCGCGAGGTAATCGGCGAAGGCTTCGTGCACCTGCTCGGGAGTCAAGCCGTAGTCGGTGAGCTCGTATGTGTGCTCGCCGCGCGCGCCGGGACGGTGGCCGTCCGCCCACTCCTGCACCCGCCTGCGGGCTTCGTCGGTGAATGTCAGATCCAGCCGGTGGTAACTGTTCTCGAGGGCGCCGATCGGGTCGGCGTTCAAGTCGGCGAACGACACGTCGGTGAACCGGTCATCTCCGAAGCGCTTTCGGAAGTTCATTGCGCGCCTTACGGCTTCGACCCAGCACTGGAGTTGCTCGGCGCCCAGTTCATGAGGGTCGTCGCGATCGCTGCTCCAACTGCGGACGTACCGGATCAAGCTGCACACCGAGCCCAGTACCTTCGCCGGATCGCGGTGGCACCACAAGAACTTCGCCTCCGGATACGCCTCGACAAGAGCGCCAAGCGAGAACATGTGCACCGGCGTCTTCAGGTGCCATAACGTCGGCGGGCAATGCCACTGCAGGAGTTTGAGCACCTGGCGGTGGAAAGCGTATGTCTCGCGCATATCGCACTGCATCAGCCAGGCGAGGTACCCGGGCACCCGCACCACCCCGTCGAAGTGGAAAGTGCGAAAGCTCATGCCCATCAGGTCCTGGCATTCGGTGGGAGCCTCCGGCTCCGAATTCATCATGGTCCGCATGCGCGGAAACATGCTGTCCATGATGGCGATCGACTCGGCCGCCTGGGCGATCCGCGGATCGTCGTGCTGAGACGACGCTTCCGGTGGCGGAGTGCACGCCTGAGACTCCCACATCCGCAGCGAGCGGAACTGCGGATCACTGGCGACCAGTTGGCTCAGCGCCGTCGTTCCGGTTCGCGGTAACCCGATGACGAACACCGGGCCACCGACGACCTCGTCGTCGATCTCGGGATGCTGCCGATAGGTTTCGACGATCCGCAACCGTTGTATGAGTGCGTTGCTGATGGTCGCGTGCTGAATGACGTTTCCCATCTCGTTGAGGTCCGCTTCATTGTTCAGGGCGTCGACGGTGCGCTCCAAACCCTCGCGATAGTAGGGCGAACCGAAGTCGTCGAGGCCCGTCGCCACCCGTGCGCCTTCCTCGAGTTCGTCCACGATGAAGGTCATGCGGAGAACCTTTCGTGGACCGCGCGCCGCCGCGCCGCGATGACGGCCGCACGCTGCTCGGGACTGACGGTCGCGGAGTCGGCAGGCAGTTGGGAGCTGACATCGGCGAACTTGACCACTCGTACATCCGGGGTCGGTGCGGTCTCCGTGCGCACACACCGCAAGATCATCGCCCCGTTGCTGTGTCCAGCCGTGTCAAGCCAATTGGCGACGCCGGGATCGCGCGAACTGACGACCACCCGCAGAATCCCGTCGGCGTCGATCGTCGCTTGGTGCGCGTTGAGGCTGGATTGATGCTTGCCGTAATGAATGGTCTCCCACCAGGGGTTGCCCAGAGAGTAACTCCAGTACACGCCCCGCGGTGGTTCGACCTCCATGATCAATGCCTCGTCGGGTTCGAGTTCGTAGCGACCGATGACCGGGCGATTCTCAGCTGCCGCACCGATATCGGAGCGGTCGATCGGAGGCATGAAACCGTTGGCCGGCGGGCCCGCGTTGAAGTCGAGAAAGAATTTGAGGTTGTCGTGGACGAAGTCCCCCAGCGCGTGGATCTGGCGTGCGACGGCCACGCCGGTCGCTTCGTGCCGGTCCCTCGGTTCGACCTCGTCGCCGATGCGCTCGATCTGCAGCGAGGAGGGCTTCTCCGTTTCCCAGTCGTAGAAGAAGTGCCTCACCACCAGAGTGGGATGGTCGCCGTCCAGCCGCATCCAATTGCCGGGTTGTTCATCGGCCGAGAGCACCACTTCGAAATTGCCGTCGGCGTCCCGTTCGAGCTCATCGACCAGGCAATTGGAAGCGGATGCGATCCCGTCCATGGTCTGCAGGCCGACATACCGTGCCGTGCCCCGATTTCCGAACAGTCGGTATGTCTCGCCGTTGCGCAGCGCGGCTCGCAGGTAGAGACAGTCCGGGCACTCCATTCCCCACGTCAGCACGTCATCGGTGCTGGTGCGGGTCACCGCCAACACCGGATCACGATCGGCCCGCAGCGCCTCGTCGATGCCGACGGCCAACAACACCAACAAGTGGCGCATTCCGGATGCGTAGTCGACGTTGTTTCGGTTGACGTCGGTGGACGAGACGATCGAGCCGGCGGTCCTCAAGCGATCCAAGAGATGCCCCCACGCCGGGGCCAGCTCACCCACGTCGCTACCCGGGCCGGTCAGCCCCGCCTGGGCAACGGAGAACGGCAGCCACGCCATCGGGTTCGCGTCGCCCACGAGTCTCTCCAACCGTCAGGCAAGCTTAGATGAAAACCATGTTTTCACTTAAGACGCTTCGACTGTGACACCTCACGGCAGGAGTGTCAACGCTTGACCCGTGTCAGCCGCTGTTTCGCAGTGCGCTTGCCAACCCGCTCATCGTCAGCAGGATGCCGCGCTGGACGAGTTCGTCGTCGTCCCCGGATCGGTAGCGCCGCAGCAACTCGACCTGGAGATGGTTCAGCGGTTCCAGGTACGGGAAGCGGTTGAACACCGAACGGGCCAGCGCGGGATTGTCCGCCAACAGATCGTCCTGACCGGTGATGAGCTTGTGCATCCGGATCGTGCGCTCGTGCTCGGCGGCGATCTTGTCGAACACCCGCCGCCGCAACTCCTCGTCGTCGACCAGCTCGGAGTAGCGGGCCGCCAACCCCAGGTCCGATTTGGCCATGACCTGCGCCATGTTCGACAGCACCGTACGGAAGAACGGCCACCGCCGGTATAGGTCCCGCAACACCTCGACGCGGTCCTCCTCCGACTGCGGACCCTCGGCAATCCACTCCTCGAAAGCCGTGCCCGTGCCGTACCAGCCGGGCAGCATGACCCGCGACTGGCTCCACGCCAGCACCCACGGGATGGCGCGCAAGTCCGAGATCGACGTCGTCGGCTTGCGCGACGATGGCCGGCTACCGATGTTGAGCGCGCCGATCTCGCTCACTGGCGTCGAAGCCTTGAAATAGTCCACGAATCCCGGTGTCTCGTGCACTAATTCGGCGTATGCGCGCTGAGCGCGTGCGGCCAGGTCGTCGAGCACTTCGTAGGCTGGGCCGGCCTCGTCACCGAGACCTTCCACATCGAGCAGCGTGGCCTCCAACGTGGCGGCCAGAAGGGTCTCGAGATTGCGGTACGCCGCTTGTGGTTCGGCGTATTTCGCCGCGATCACCTCACCCTGCTCGGTGAGTCGCAGCGATCCGTTCACCGCGCCAGGAGGCTGGGCCAGGATGGCATCATAGCTCGGCCCACCGCCTCGACCCACGGTGCCACCGCGACCGTGAAAGAGGCGCAACCGAATTCCGGTCTTGCGCGCCGACTCCACCAGGTCCAGTTCCGCCCGGTACAACGCCCAGTTCGCCGCGAGGTAGCCGCCGTCCTTGTTGGAGTCGGAGTAACCGAGCATCACCTCCTGGCTCTCCCCGCGCGCGGACACGACCGAGCGGTACACCGGAAGATCGAGCGCCGCTTCGAGAATCGACGATCCACGCTGCAGATCGTCGATGGTCTCGAAAAGCGGGACGATGCCGACGGGTGCGTACGGCGTCTCCCCCGAGACGTCCAGCAGCCCGACCTCTTTGAGCAGGATCGCCGCCTCCAACATGTCCGAAACGGACTCGCACATCGAGATGATGTAGTTCGGAATCGCCCGAGACCCGAAGACCCGCACCGCTCGCGCAGCCGCCGCGACGATGTCGAGTTCTTTGCGGGCCAGCTCGGACAGTTCAGCGCCGGCCTTGACCAGCGGACGCCGAGTCGACAGCTCACCCGCGAGCAGCTCCACCCGGTCCGCCTCGTTCAGCGAGCCGTAGTCGGGATGCGCACCGGCCCAGGCCAACAGCTCGGCGACGACCTCCTCGTGCACGTCGGAGTTTTGCCGCATGTCGAGACCACTGAGGTGAAACCCGAACGTGCGCACCGCCTCCCGCAACCTGGCCAGCCGGTCGTCGGCCAGCACCGCGCTGCCGTTGCTACGCAGCGACTCGTCGACCACATCCAAGTCGGCGAGCAGCTCTGCCGGCGATTCGTAACGCTCGAGCCCCAGATAGAGTTCGTGTTCGGGCTGCTCGTCGAGGATCTCCTTCGCCGTCGATGTCAGGCGGGAATGGATTACGCGCAGCGCTCGCCGATAGGGTTCGTCGGCCCGCGCGGGTTCCTCGCACCGCGCGGCCAGCGCTTCGAGCGCGTCGCTGATCCGCACCAGCCGCGCCGACATCGACAGCTCCTCTTCCAGCGCGGTGATCTCGGTGAAGTAGTGGTCCAGTGCCGTGTAGGCGGCTCTGCCGGTCGCGCGCCGGACGACGTCGGCGGTGACGTTCGGGTTGCCGTCCCGGTCCCCGCCTATCCACGAACCGGGCCGCACGATCGGCTCGTCGAGCAGCCCGGTGTCGGGCCAGCGGGCCTGCAGTTCAGTGCGGACGTCGGCGTTCACCTGCGGTATGACGTCGAAGAACGCGGCCGGGTAGTACCGCAGGCCTGTCTCGATCTCATCCTGGATCTTCAAGCGCGACAACCGAACCAGCGCGGTCTGCCATAGGGTCAGGATGTGGCGGCGCAATTCGAGTTCGATGTCGCGACCGTCGGCATCGCTGCGCCCGTGCAGGCGTAAGCGCATCAGCTCGGTGATGCGGTGTTGGGTGTCGAAGATCGTGCGGCGCCTGGTCTCGGTCGGATGCGCAGTGATCACCGGCGAAACCATTGCCCCGGTGAGGGCTTCGGCGACGGTGTCGGCATCGAGGTCGACGGCGTCGAGTTTGGCGTAGGTGGCGGCAAGGCTGCTGTTCTGCGGCGGCTCCCCTGCTTCGACATGAATCGCTCGACGACGTTCTCGGTGAATGTCCTCGGCGACGTTGGCCAACAGAGCGAAGTGGGTGAAGGCACGGATCACCGGGATCGCCCGACGGATGTCGATGCCCTCGAACATTCCCGCCAGTTCCGCGCGGTCGATCTCAGAGCGGCGCACACGGAACGACTCGACGCGGGCACGCTCGACGAGGTCGAACACCTCGTCGCCGTTCTGCTCGCGCACGGTGTCGCCGAGTATCGCGCCGAGAAGGCGGATGTCCTCTCGCATCGGCTCGGTGGCGTCACGCCCCACCTTGGTCCGCCTGACCGCGCCTATCGGTTCGAGCCCGGCGATTTCAGCCATGACTCAAGTATCGACGGGCCACAGTCGGCCCGCACGGCGAGGTGCTGGGAATCAGCTGTACTTGATCAGCAGCGCGACGCCGACGATCGAGACAAGCCAGATGCCGGTGACGAATAGCGTCAGCCGATCCAAGTTCTTCTCCACCACCGTCGACCCCGACAGGCTGGACTGGACGCCGCCACCGAAGAGCGTGGACAGACCGCCGCCCTTGGCGCGATGCAGCAGCACCAGGAGCACGACCAGGAGGCTGGTCACGACCAGGGTTATCTGCAGGGCCAATTCCATGGGCGCAAGACTACCTAATCGACGACGATGCTCACCAATCGGACGGTCAGGGCAGGGGGCCGCCGGCCGCGATGGCCGACAGGGTGGCGAACTGCTCGCCGTCGAGCGAGGCGCCCCCGACCAGAGCGCCGTCGATGTCCTCCTGCGCGACGATGTCGCCGACGTTCTTCGCGTTCACCGACCCGCCGTAGAGCACCCGCACACCGGCCGCCAGCTGCGGCGTCGCCAACTTGCCCAGCTCGTCGCGGATCGCCTTGCAGACCTCCTGGGCGTCGGCGGCGCTGGCCACCCGGCCGGTGCCGATGGCCCACACCGGCTCGTAGGCGATCACGGCCTGGCCGATCTGTTCGTTCGAGAGGCCCGCCAGCGACCCGCGCAACGACTCGACATTGTGCTCGACGTGGTTACCCGCCTCGCGGACTTCGAGTTGCTCACCGATGCAGATGATCGGCACCAGCCCGTGCCGGAAGGCGGCCGCCGCCTTCGCCGCCACGACGGCGTCATCCTCATGGTGGTACGTGCGCCGCTCGGAGTGCCCGACGACGACGAAGGTGCATCCCAGCTTGGCCAGGAACGCGCCGCTGATGTCGCCGGTGTAGGCGCCGGAGTCGTGCTCCGAGAGATCCTGCGCGCCGTAGGTGAGCAGCAGCTTGTCGCCGTCGACCAGGGTCTGCACGCTACGCAGGTCGGTGAACGGAGGGATCACCGTCACATCGACCTTGTCGAAGTACTTCGCAGGCAATGCGAACGCGATCTTCTGCACCAGTGCGATCGCTTCGAAGTGGTTGAGGTTCATCTTCCAGTTGCCGGCGATCAGCGGCTTGCGGCTCACGATTCCAGGACCTCTCACTCTTTTTCTAAAACAGCGATGCCGGGCAGTTTCTTGCCTTCAAGGTATTCCAGTGAGGCCCCGCCCCCGGTGGAAATGTGGGAGAAGCCCTCTTCGTCCAGGCCGAGCTGACGGACCGCGGCAGCCGAATCGCCCCCGCCGACGACGCTGAAGCCACCCTTACCGGTCGCCGCGATGATCGCCTCGGCGACGCCTTTGGTGCCCGCCGCGAAGGCCGGGAACTCGAAGACGCCCATCGGCCCGTTCCAGAACACGGTCTTGGCGTTCGACAGCAGCGTGGTGAACCGTTCGACCGAGCCGGGACCGATGTCCAGGCCCATCTTGTCGGCTGGGATCTTGTCCGCGGCGACGATCTCGGCCGTCGCATCGGCTGCGAACTTGTCGGCCACCACGATGTCGACCGGCACGTGGATCACGTCAGCGTAGGTGTCGAGCAGCTTGCGACACGTCTCGATCATGCCTTCCTCCAGCAGCGAGGTGCCGACCGAAACGCCTTGTGAGGCAAGGAAGGTGAAACACATACCGCCACCAATGATCAGGCTGTCGGCCTTCTCCGCGAGCGACTCGATGACCGCCAGTTTGTCCGACACCTTGGACCCGCCGAGCACGACGGCGTAAGGCCGGTCGGTGGAGGTGGTCAGCTGTTCGAGCACCTTGACCTCCGCGGCCACCAGGGTGCCCGCATAGTGCGGCAGCAGGGTCGCGACGTCGTACACCGACGCCTGCTTGCGGTGCACCACCCCGAAACCGTCGGAGACGAAAGCCCCCGGCGAACCGTCTGCGCCGCTGACGAGTTCGGCGAGTTGCCGGGCCAACGCCATCCGTTCGCCATCGTCCTTGCTGGTCTCGCGGGGGTCGAAGCGGATGTTCTCCAGCAGCAGGATGTCGCCGCCGGTCAAGCCTTCGGCACGGGCCAGTGCGTCGGTTCCCACGACGTCACCGGCCAGTTGCACGTGGCGGCCGAGTTGCTCGCCCAACGCCTTGGCGACCGGAGCCAGTGAGAGCTTCGGGTCGGGGCCGCCCTTGGGTCGACCGAGATGCGCGGTGACGATCACCTTGGCGCCGGCATCGGACAGCGCCTTCAGCGTGGGCACCGACGCGGTGATGCGACCTGGGTCGGTGATGTTGCCGTCATCGTCGAGCGGAACGTTGAGGTCCGACCGGACGAGCACTCCCCGATCCGAAACACCTTCACCAAGAAGGTCTTCCAGAGTCTTGATGGAAGACGAAGCCACGGCGTTACAGCGACTTGCCGACAAGCGCGACCAGGTCGACCAGCCGGTTGGAGTAACCCCACTCGTTGTCGTACCAGGACACCGTCTTGGCCTGGTTGTCGATCACCTTGGTCAGACCCGCGTCGAAGATAGAGCTGTGCGGGTCGGTGACGATGTCGCTGGACACGATCGGTGCGTCGTAGTACTTGAGGATGCCCTTGAGCGGACCCTCCGCGGCGGCCTTGAACGCCGCATTGATCTCGTCGGCGGTGGCCGACTTGGACAGCTCCGCGGTCAGGTCGGTGCACGAACCCGTGGGGATCGGCACGCGCAGCGCGTAGCCGTCGAGCTTGCCCTTCAGCTCGGGGAGGACGAGGCCGATCGCTTTGGCGGCGCCGGTGGAGGTGGGCACGATGTTCAGCGCGGCGGCGCGGGCGCGACGCAGGTCCTTGTGGGGACCGTCCTGCAGGTTCTGGTCCTGCGTGTAGGCGTGGACCGTTGTCATCAGGCCCTTGACGATGCCGAACTCGTCGTTGAGCACCTTGGCCAGCGGGCCGAGGCAGTTCGTGGTGCACGAGGCGTTGGAGATGATGTTCTGGCTGCCGTCGTACTTTTCGTCGTTGACGCCCAAGACGATGGTGATGTCCTCATCGGTGGCAGGCGCGGAGATGATGACCTTCTTGGCGCCGGCGTCCAGGTGGCCTTGCGCCTTGTCGCGCTTGGTGAAGATGCCGGTGGACTCGACCACCACGTCGACCCCGAGGTCGCCCCACGGGAGGGCCGAGGGGCCCTCCTTGATCGACAGTCCCTTCATCTTGTGCCCGCCGATGATGATGTCCTCGCCGTCGACCTCTACGTCTTCGGGTAGCCGGCCCAGGATCGAATCGAACTTCAGGAGGTGCGCGAGGGTCTCGTTGTCGGTGAGGTCGTTGACAGCGACGATCTCGATGTCGGTGTTCCTGCCTTCGTGCTTCTGCGCGTCCAGCGCGCGGAAGAAGTTGCGTCCGATGCGGCCGAAGCCGTTCACGCCTACCCGGATGGTCACTGTTTCTCCCTTGATCGCCTCAACGTGTAGTGCTCGGCCGCCAGCCTAGTCGTGTGATAGCGGCCACGCGTCACCTGGTCAGTGCGCGGTCAGGCGCTGGTCGGCATAGGGGTTGCCGAGCCATTTACGGCGGATCCGTTGCAGCGTGCCGTCGGCCTCCAACTCGGCTTGCGCGACTGTCAGCCGACCGAGAAGCACCTGGTCACCGCGCGGAACGGCAATCGCAATGTCCTCGATCGTGATGCCGCGCTGGACGACCTCGACGCCAGGGACCGGCTTGACCAGTTCGGTCAGCACCGGCACAAGCTTCATCACGGCATCACAGCCACCCGTCGAGAGGTCGCTCAACGCGTCGCGAATCGCGGTGTACTCATAGACGCGGACGGCACCGGCCTTGCCATCGGCGACGAGTCGCTCGGCGATCGGCCGGCTGGTGTTGCCCCGCTGAACGCCGATGGTCAGGCCTTCGAGGTCGTCGACGGACGTGACACGCGGCAGCCGGCGAATGTCGACAGCCAGCGCCTGACCGGAGATCACGTAGGGCGGGAGGAACGTCGCCTTCTCCTCGCGCTGGGGCGTGACGGTAGTTCCGGCGGCGACGCAGTCGTACTTCGACCCGAGACCATCGAAGATGCCGCCGAAGTCGGCGCCGTCGTAGGGTACGAATTCGACTGTCGCGCCGATCTTCTCGCTGAGCGCGCGCATCAGGTCGATGTCGAGCCCACCGTCGTCGGGCATCCCGTTGAAGGGTGGGTCGGGCATCGCCACACCGACTCTCAGCGTCTCCATGGGTTCACCGTAGTTGCTGCAGCTGCGCGCGGGCCTGATCGATCTGCTCGTAGGCGTAGGTCGCGAGTTCGGCCACGAGGATGTGACCGCCGGGCCCGGCCGCCATCACCCGGTGGAGGACTGTGCCGAAGTAGTCCCCATCGCGAACCTTGGTCTCACCGGTCGCGATGCCCATGCGCACCGGTAGTTCGAATCGGCGCTGGGCGTCGACAGCAGCCTTGACGACGCGGTCATGCGCCTCATCACGGTCGGTCGAGTTCAGCTCGCGCATGGTCGATTTCGCCATAGGCGTACTCCGCGACGGCAGCCATCGACATCGACTCACCTCTGGAGGCCAGTGATTCGTAGGTGGCGTCACCGAGCACCGTCCGGAGGTGGGCGATGGAGGTGCTGAACTCCGGCAGTACCGCTTGAGCCAGAGGACTCATTGAAAACCCGCTGATAATCGCTGCCGATTCGTACAGACCCACGCGGTAAAGGAATGTACTCAGCACGGCGAGTGGACTGCGAATGCTACCGACGTTGCCGGAGTCGTGGTAATTGCGTAGGACCAACGTCAAGTGCTCGAGTGCCTCTGGGGTAACCGCCTCAAGTGCCTCAAACCTGGCCATCCCCGGAGCGAGAATCGAGGCGTTGAAACGATTTCCGCTATCCAGGGCCATCGCCAAACCTTCGCGGCAGTCCTCCAAGCCGGCGTCTGATCCTTCCGCATGGAGTGGGAACGTACTTGCGGCGATTGCGAACGTGTGCATATAAGGGTTTCGAGTTGCCGCCCCCGCTTCGACCAATCCCTTCGCCGCTTCCATCGCGTCGTCAACAAGCCCCCCGAACGAAAGACCGAACACCCGGCAGCCACGGATGTACACGTGGTTATCACCGCGCCGTTCGAGTTGAGCCTGACATAGTTCGGCCCACCGCAACGGCTCGCCGGCCGGAAGGTAGGCCGCTCCCAGCCAACCCTCCATCCCGTACGGCGGCGCATTCTCGTTGCGCGCCACTACGGCGGCGCCTGCTTCGGCATATCGAAGCGCGTTTTCCAACCTGCCGGCCATCCAGCACACCGCTGCGACCACATACAAACTCGACAGCCGGGGATGGTTTACAGCGACGGCAAGCTCGATCATCTCTTCGGCCCAGGTCATCGGCTCGTAACTCTCGACCCCTATGCCGAGAAGCCCCGCATACGTTGCGATTGTGGCGGCAACGTCAATGTCGCCTGTATCGGCCGCCCAGCGGAAGGCTGTGCGCAAGTTCGCTAGCTCCAACGCCAACCAGCGATACGCGTAGCGTTGCTCAGGGCTGTCCCACAAGGACAGCATCGTGTTCTCGAGTTGCGCGAAGTAGCGGGCGTGGGCGTTTCGAACCTCCTCTGCCGCACCGCAAGAGGCAAGCTGTTCCTCTGCGAATTGGCGAACGGTCTCGAGCATGGAGAACCGAGCCGTCTGCTCGGATCGGTCCACCGTGAGCAGCGACTTGCGCACCAAAGACTCGAGAAGATCCACGACCGCGAACTCGTCGTATTCCGGTCCGGCCACGGCGCAGGCGCTGTGGATGTCGAACCCACCGGCGAACACCGAACACCGCTCTAACAGTCTCTTCTCTTCGGCGCTCAAGAGGTCGTATGACCATTGCACCGCGTGACGAAGTGTCTGGTGTCTTTCCAAGCTTCGCCGTGCCCCCACGAGGAGGTTGAACCTCTTGTCGAGTCGGTCACGAATATCGGTCAGCGTCATCACCGAAACCCGAGAAGCAGCGAGTTCGATCGCCAGCGGAATGCCGTCGAGGCGACGACATATGTCGGTGACCGCATCCATTTCGTGGACGGCAGCGCCAGGAGCAATGCTGCCGGCGCGCTCCACGAACAGCTCCGCCGCGGCATCGTCAGAGAGTGAGCGGACCGGCCAGATCTGTTCTTCGGCGACGCCCAAGCCCTCTCTGCTCGTGGCGAGGATGCTCACGGTCGAGGACTTCGCGAGGATGGCCTCGACAAGTCCTGCGGTCGCGTCCAACACGTGTTCGCAGTTATCGAAGACCAACAGCCGCTTCCGGTTCTCCAAGACAGCCGCGACCGAATCACACATGCTCATCCCGGGTTGTTGAGCGATGCCTAGGATCGCGGCAACCGAATCAGCCACGGCACCTGCGTCGGCCACAGACGCAAGCTCGAAAACCCAGACCCCGTCGGTGAAATCGTTGGTCAAACGACCAGCGACCTCAAGCGCCAGACGCGTCTTGCCCACTCCACCGACACCGGTCAATGTGACGAATCGATTGGTGCGCAACACCGCCGCGATCCGGGCCACTTCGTCATCACGCCCAGCCAACCTTCTTCCCACAGGTCGGAAATTTCCCCGGTCAGCGTCAAGGCTGCGTAATGGCGGGAAGTCACATGGAAGGCCTTGGGTTCGCAGCTGAAAGATCGTGATCGGGCGCGTCACGTCGCGTAAGCGCTTCGGCCCCAGGTTCAGCAGTTCGACACCGTCGAGCAGAACCGCCGTCGACTCGGCCACCAGGATCTGGCCACCATGCCCGGCCGCCGTGACGCGAGCAGCACGGTTGAGCACCGTTCCGAAGTAGTCACCGTCACGCAGTTCGGCCTCACCGGTCGCGATTCCCATGCGCACGGGGAGCTCCAACTCGCGCTGGGCGGCGATGGCTGCGTCGACGGCGGCGCTCGGAGACGCGAACGCAGCGGCGAGACCATCGCCGCTGTGGCTGAACACGAATCCGTCGTGCGCCTCGATCGCCGAGCGCAACACCTTGTCATGGCAAGCAAGTGCAACCCGCATGGCATCCGCGTCGGACTCCCACCGACGAGTCGAACCCTCGATGTCGGTGAACAGGAATGTCACGACGCCGGTGGGCGGGACGCCCGCGGACACAAGTGAAGTGTCGGCCGAGAGAGCGCTTGTCACACGCCTTTCACCGAAATGCGCCTGACAAGTGGCCGGTCGGCGCTAGGCGTCCTCGAGCAGGTCCGGCGTGACAGCCGACTCAGTGTCGGGAATGCCGTCCTGCTTGGCCTTGCGATCGGCCATGGACAGCAACCGCCGAATGCGGCCCGCCACAGCGTCCTTCGTCATCGGCGGATCGGCGAGCCGGCCCAACTCCTCCAGCGACGCCTGCCGGTGCTCGACGCGCAGCTTGCCCGCGGCGGCGAGGTGGTCGGGCACCGTATCGCCGAGGATCTCCAGCGCCCGTTCCACGCGCGCTGCCGCGGCGACCGCCGCCCGTGCCGAGCGCCGCAGGTTGGCGTCGTCGAAGTTGGCCAGCCGGTTGGCGGTGGCCCGCACCTCGCGCCGCATCCTGCGCTCTTCCCATGTCAGCCGGGTGTCCTGCGCACCCATGCGCGTCAACAGCGCGCCGATGGCCTCGCCGTCACGCACCACCACCCGGTCGGTGCCGCGAACCTCGCGCGCTTTCGCGCTCACCCCCAACCTGCGGGCGGCGCCGACAAGTGCCAGCGCCGCCTCAGGACCCGGGCAGCTGACTTCCAACGCGGACGAGCGTCCCGGTTCGGTGAGCGATCCGTGTGCCAGAAATGCTCCGCGCCAGGCTGCTTCGGCATCGGCCACGCTGCCGCCGACCACTTGGGCCGGCAGCCCGCGCACGGGGCGGCCCCGCAGGTCGAGCAGACCGGTCTGCCTGGCCAACGCCTCACCGTCCTTCGCCACCCGCACCACGTACCGGGTGCTCTTGCGGATGCCGCTGGCCGATACGACGTGCACGGTGGCGTTGTAGCCGTACAGGTCGTAGATGTCCTTGCGCAGCCGCCGGGCGATGATGCCGAGATCGACCTCCGCCTCGACGACCACGCGTCCCGAAACGATGTGCAATCCGCCGGCGAACCGCAGCAGGGAGGCCACCTCGGCGCGCCGAGCACTGACCGAATTGACGATCAGCCGACTCAACTCATCCTTGACCTCGGCTGTCATCGCCACGGGTCGTCACCTCTCGGTCCATTCGCTGTCGACGTGGGCACTGCCGGCGCCGGAGCGGCGGCGCCCCGAAGACGCACACTCTCCAATGCCGCGGCCAAGCGCGCCGGGTCATGTAAAGGTGTACCAGGTCTGGACACCTCAGCAAACTGAACTTGAGCACGAAGGATGTTCGCGGTCCGACGCAGTTGCTCGCGCTCGCGTTCACTGGGCACCCTGCTGGCGTCGACGATGATCTCGTGCACGGTGAAGTCGGGCGCATGCTGCGCGAGCACGTGAATGTGTCGCTCGACAGAAAAGCCCGCCGTCTCCCCCGGTTCGGCCACCAGGTTGAGCACCAACGCCCGGCGCGCCGCAGTCGCCTGCAGCGCTGCCGCGAGCTCGGGAACCAGTACATGCGGGATCACACTCGTGAACCACGAGCCGGGGCCCAGCACCACCAGGTCCGCGGCCATGATCGCGTCGACGGCCTGTCGGGTGGCGGGCGGATCCCCCGGCAGCAGCCGCACGCGACGGACTTTGCCCACGGTGGTGGCGATCGCCACCTGGCCGCGAATCACCCGACTCATGCGAGGGTCAGATTCCAGACCCGCCACGTCGGCCTCGATGCCGAGCCCCATCGGGCACATCGGAAGCACGCGACCCTTCACGCCGAGGATGCGGCCCAGTTCGTCGAGTGCGGCGATCGGGTCGGCCAACACCTCGCTGAGGCCGGCGAGCAGCAGGTTGCCGATCGGATGCCCGGCCAGCGCCCCGCTGCCACCGAACCGGTGCTGAATAATCGTCGCCCACAGTCGGCCGTGCGGGCTGTCAGATGCCAAAGCGGCCAACGCCATTCGAAGATCACCCGGTGGCACGACATCCAGCTCGTTGCGCAGTCGCCCTGACGAGCCGCCGTCGTCGGCGACCGTGACGATGGCCGTCACGTGCGGCGTCAGCCTGCGCGCCGCCGACAGGGTCGCATAGAGCCCGTGCCCACCACCGAGCGCAACGATCCGCGCGCTCATTCGCGCCCCAGATCCCGGTGCAACACCCGCACCGTCAGGTCATCACCGCCCTGCAGCCGCGCCGCCAGTGCCTCGGCGATCGCCACGCTTCGATGTTTGCCGCCGGTGCATCCGATGGCGACGGTCATATATCGCTTCCCCTCGCGACGGTATCCGTCGATGACTACGTCGAGCAGCCGATGATAGGTCTCCAGGAAGTCGCCTGCACCCGGTTGCCCGAGAACATAGTCGCGGACCGCGGGATGCTGGCCGCTGTGCGGGCGCAGGTCGTCCACCCAGTGCGGGTTCGGCAGGAACCGGACGTCCATTACGGTGTCGGCATCCATCGGCAACCCGTACTTGTAGCCGAAGGACTCGACCGTGACGTTCGTGTGGGCGATGGTCTCGCCCCCGAAGGCGCGCTCGATGCTCTCGCGCAGCGCGGGCACGGAAAGCGTCGAGGTGTCGATCACCAGATCGGCCGACGCGCGGACGGGGGCCAACAGCGCACGCTCGGCCGCAATGCCTTCTGCCAGAGTCTGATTGCCCTGCAATGGGTGACTTCGGCGGTTCTGTTCGTAGCGGCGCACCAGGCTCTCGTCTGAAGCGTCCAGGAACACCACCCGCGGCGCGATGTTGCGGGTCGCGAGCTCGTTGCGCACCCAGTCCAGGTCTCCGGTGAACCCGCGCGAGCGCACGTCCATCACCACCGCCAGCTGGGTGATCCGTGATCCGGCCGCCAGCCCCAACTCGACCATCTGCGCGATCAGCTCCGGCGGGAGGTTGTCGGCGACGTACCACCCCAGGTCCTCGAGCACCTTGGCCGCGGTGCCCCTGCCCGCACCCGAGAGTCCGGTGACCAGAACCACGTCGATGCCGGAGTCGGCGCTCGCCTCGTCGCGAAGATCCTCGTGCATTCCCTGGTCCGTCATCCCGATACCTTGCTCTGATCATCGTCGATCGCCGACTCGGGCGCGTCGCTTTCGGGCGGTACGCCAAGCGCGTCGAGCACGGCACGGGCGGTGGCGACACCGATACCGGGTACCGCGGTGATCTCCGCGATCGACGCCTCCTTCAATCGGGCCACCGAGCCGAAGTGGGTGACCAGTGCTTTCCGGCGATGCTCACCGAGCCCTCGAACCGAGTCAAGCGCCGACGCGGTCATCCGCTTGGAACGCTTGCTGCGGTGATACGCGATCGCGAACCGGTGCGCCTCGTCACGTACGCGCTGCAGCAGGTACAGCCCTTCACTGTTGCGCGGCATGATCAGCGGATCGGGCTCCGACGGAACCCACACCTCCTCGAGACGCTTGGCCAAGCCGATCACCGCGACGTCGGTGATACCCAGTTCGTCGAGCACCGCTTGTGCGGCGTTGACCTGTGGCGCACCGCCATCGACGACGAACAGGTTCGGTGGGTAGGCGAACTTGCGCGACTTTCCTTCCGGTGCAAGCTCTGTGGGATGCTGGCTGTCGTGTAGGTGACGGTAGAACCGGCGCCTGGTCACCTCGGCGATGGAGGCGACGTCGTCTGAACGGCCGTCGCCCGCGGCCTCTCGGATCGCGTAGTGCCGGTAGTCGGACTTGCGCGGTAAACCGTCCTCGAAGACCACCAGGGAGGCCACCACATCGGTGCCCTGCACGTGGCTGATATCGACGCACTCGATGCGCAACGGCGCCTCGGCCAGCCCCAGAGCATCCTGAATACTCTGCAGCGCAGCGGTTCTCGCGGTGAAGTCACCGGCACGCCTGAGCTTGTGCTGAGCGAGCGCATCCTGGGCATTGCGGCGGACCGTCTCGGCGAGGGCGCGCTTGTCACCGCGCTGCGGCACGCGCAACGACACCCGAGAACCCCGCAGCTGGCCGAGCCAGGCGGCCAATTCGTCGGAGTTGCTCGGCAGGCACGGAACCAGCACCTGACGAGGCACGGGATTGGTCGCCTCGTCCCCGCCGCTGTCGCTGGCGTCGCCCAATTCGGCCTGATCGCCGTAGAACTGGGTCAGGAACTGTTCCACCAAACGTTCCTGGCTCGATTCTCCCGGCTCACCGGACTTTTCCACGATCCAACCGCGCTGGCCACGCACCCGGCCGCCGCGGACATGGAAAACCTGCACGGCCGCTTCGAGTTCGTCGTCGGCGAATGCCACCACGTCGGCATCGGTGCCGTCGCCGAACACCACCGCCTGTTTCTCCAGCGCCCGTTTCAGAGCGCCGATGTCGTCGCGCAGGCGCGCGGCCCTCTCGAAATCCAGTTCCTCGGCGGCCTCGTTCATCTGGTGTTCGAGGTCGCGGACCAACCGATCGGTCTTACCGGCGAGGAAGTCGCAGAAATCGACAACGATCTGGCGGTGCTCATCGGCGCTCACCCGACCGATACAGGGAGCCGAACACTTGTCGATATAGCCGAGCAGGCAGGGCCGATCGATTTGCCTGTGGCGCTTGAATACTCCGTTAGAGCATGTGCGCGCCGGGAACACCCGCGTCAGCAGGTCGAGAGTTTCGCGGATCGCCCACGCATGCGAATAGGGTCCGAAGTACCGGACGCCCTTTCGCCGGGCCCCGCGGTACACCATCAGCCGCGGATACTCCTCGTTGAGCGTGACCGCGAGCACCGGGTACGACTTGTCGTCTCGATACCTGATGTTGAATCGCGGGTCGAACTCCTTGATCCAGTTGTATTCGAGCTGCAGCGCCTCGACTTCGGTGTTGACCACCGTCCACTCGACGCTGCCCGCGGCCATCACCATCTGACGTGTGCGCGGCGCCAGGCTCGCGACGTCGGCGAAGTAGGAGTTCAGTCGGCTGCGCAGACTCTTCGCCTTGCCGACGTAGATCACCCTGCCGTGCGGGTCGCGGAATCGGTAGACGCCCGGTTCGACGGGAATCGACCCTGGGGCGGGTCGGTACGTCGAAGGATCAGGCACGCAATCCAGGTTACTGCCGCGTTCCGACCGCCCCGATCCACTACCGTCGGGTGATGCGGATCTCCTCGCTGACCAAGGTGATGGCCCCGCTGGCCGGGTTGATGCTGGTGCTCGCCGGCTGCTCGACGGACGACGGCAGCACCGAATCGGAGTCCGCGGGACCGTGCGCGATCGTCGAGAACGGCACCCCGGTGGTCAAGACCACCGCCGCACCCTCTCCCGGGTCGCCGCCGACGTCCCGCGATATCTCAACCAATCCCGAGGTGGCCACGGGTTACCGCACCGACATGACGCCGGTGCGAACCAGCAGCTTCTCGGTGGTCACCGCAAATCCGCTGGCCACGCAGGCCGCGTGCGAGGTGCTCCGCGACGGTGGCACCGCGGCGGACGCGCTCGTCACCGCGCAGGCCGTGCTCGGCCTCGTCGAGCCGCAGGCGTCGGGCCTCGGCGGCGGCGGCTTCCTGCTCTATTTCGATGCGGCCTCCGGTGAGGTCCAGGCCTACGACGGTCGCGAAATCGCGCCCGCTGCGGCCACGGAGAACTATCTGCGCTGGGTTTCCGAAACCGACCGGACGGAGCCCAAACCGGACGCCAGGGCCTCGGGGCGTTCGATCGGTGTGCCCGGCATCGTGCGGATGCTCACCGAGGTGCACGCCGATCACGGCAAGACGGGCTGGCGCGACCTGTTCGCTCCCGCAGTCCGGATGGCCGACGACGGCTTCGACATCAGCCCGAGGCTGGCCGCGGCCATCGATGACGCGGCGCCCGAGCTCAAGCTCGACCCCCAAGCGGCCGAATACTTCCTCAACGGCGACGGCAGCCCCAAGACGGAGGGCACCCGGCTGACCAACCCGGCGTATTCGAAGACGTTGGGCGTCATCGCCACCGACCCTCAGACGTTCTACACCGGCGCCATCGCCCGCGACATCGTCGCCGCAGCGGCCGACGCCTCCGGGGGCCGGACGCCAAGCCTGATGACCGTCGAAGACCTCGCCAACTACTCGGTCAAGGAACGCGAACCGCTGTGCAGGCCGTACCGCGGACGGGAGATCTGCGGGATGCCACCGCCGTCGTCAGGCGGCATCGCCGTGCTGGCGACGCTCGGCATTCTCGAACACTTCCCGATGGCCGATCACAAACCCAGCGACGTCGACCTCAACGGCGGCCGACCGTCGGTCATGGGCGTACACCTGATATCCGAGGCGGAACGACTGGCGTACGCCGACCGCGACAAGTACGTCGCCGACACCGATTTCGTGCCGCTGCCGGGCGGGTCACCCGACACGCTGCTCGGCAGTGACTACCTCGCCGGTCGGGCCGCGCTGATCTCCGAGCAGCACAGCATGGGCACCGCGAAACCCGGCGAGTTCGGTCCGCCGACCAGCCCCGCACCGCCCGTCCCCGAACACGGCACCAGCCAGGTCAGCATCGTCGACTCACAGGGCAACGCCGCGTCGTTGACCACCACGGTCGAGTCGGCGTTCGGCTCGTTCCACATGGTCGACGGGTTCCTCCTCAACAACCAGCTCACAGACTTCTCGGCCGAGCCGGCCGGCCCCGACGGGGCGCCGGTGGCGAACCGGGTCCAGCCCGGCAAGCGACCGCGCAGCACGATGGCGCCGACCCTGATCTTCGACCGGGCACAGGGCCGGGCCGGCGAGCGCGGACGCCTCTATGCGGTCCTGGGTTCGCCCGGCGGTGCGGTGATCATCCAGTTCGTAGCGAAAACCATTGTGGGAATGCTGGATTGGGGACTCGACCCGCAGCAGGCGGTGTCGATGGTCGACTTCGGCGCGGCGAACACTCCGAAGACCAATGTCGGCGGTGAGCATCCGATCATCGACACCTCCGATAACGGCGATCTCGATCCGCTCGTGCAGGGGTTGCGGGCACTCGGCCATCAGGTGGATCTGGCCGACCAGTCGAGCGGCCTGTCGGCGATCATCCGAGACAGCACAGGCCTCATCGGCGGGGCGGATCCGCGCAGGGAAGGGTTGGTCATGGGCGACACCCGATGACCGAATGTGTGGCCCGGCTCGGTGAATTCGACTGGCAGACGTTCGCTGCCATCCGGTTGAGGGCGCTGTCCGACTCGCTGGGTGAAAAGGATCCAAGCTACCGGGACGAGGCGGCCTTCACCGCAGCGCAGTGGCAGCGGCGGTTGCGCGACCATGCGCAGTTCGTCGCGCTCGACGGTGACCGTCCCGTCGGCATGATCGGGGCGCAGCAGGAGAACAACGAGACCGTGTATCTGTACTCGCTGTGGCTGGAACCCGCGGCACGGGGTCGGGGCCTGGCGCGGCAACTGGTCGCCGCGGCTCTCGAATGGGCGCGCACCAGCAATGTGCACACGGTCCGCTTACGGGTGGCGATCGACAACGCGGCGGCGCGTCAGGTGTACGAGAGCATCGGGTTCGCCGTCGCCGACGACCAAACCACCTCCGAGCGCGACGAACTCGCGATGTCGCTCAGCGTGAGTTGAGGCCCTTGTAACGCTCGAGGACGTCGCGGACGCGGTCCATCGCGTCGATGGCGCGGCCCTTGTCGACGGCCTGGATCGCCATGATCGGAATGTACTCGTCGTCGGGGAGGTCCACGCGCGCCCATCGCGCGCCCCTCGGGAAAGAGATGTCGACCACATCGGACCACGGAATCGTCTTGTCGTTGACGAGGTTCCGCACGCTCACACCGGCGGCGCCGACTCGCAGCCGGGGCCGGGCGAACATCAAGACCACCCCGGCGATGACGACGCCGAGCAGCGCGATCGCCACCTGGTCGGCGGTGCGAAAGATCACCCCGGTCGAGCTGATCTTCAACAATGCGCCTACCGTCACATGCGCGGCGAGGATCAGCGCTGCGGCAGCGTAAGCGAAATACGGTGCCAGGTGCGGGCGTATCTCGATATCCCAGTCGGTCATGAGCGCGAGCGAATGTCGCGCAACGTCAGCGCGGTCGACAACGCGGCCGCCGCCGCCTGCGCGCCTTTGTCCTCAGACGACGACGGGAGCCCGGCCCGGTCGAGGGCCTGCTGCTCGCTGTTGGTCGTCAGCACTCCGTTGGCCACCGGTGTCGACGCATCCAGCGACACCCGGGTCAAGCCCTGCGTCACCGCGTCACACACATAGTCGAAATGCGGTGTCTCCCCTCGGATCACCACGCCCAGCGCCACGACTGCGTCATGGTCGGCCGCCAGCGCCTGTGCCACAACGGGAATCTCGATTGCGCCCAGCACCCGCACCACCGTGGGATTCTCGATCCCTGCGCCCGCAGCCACTTTGAGTGCCCCGTCGAGCAATGCGTCGCAGATGGTCTCGTGCCAGGTGCTCGCCACGACGGCTAGCTTGAGCCCCGATCCGTCGATGTCTGGAAGATCGGGTACGCCTGTACCACTCACAGGGCTCCACCGAGATCTGTTGGGCGGCGGTCACCGAGCAGGTATACGCCCTCGTCGTAGTCGGCCATGGTGGTGGCCTCGTGATAGGCGTCCAGACCACTCAGGTCGTGGCCCATCCGGTCCCGCTTGGTCATCAGGTAGCGGATGTTCTCTTTGTTCGCCCGCACCGGTAGCGGCACGCGTTCGATGATGTGCAGCCCGTAACCGTCGAGCCCCACCCGCTTGGCGGGATTGTTGGTGAGCAGCCGCATCGACCGCACGCCCAGGTCGACGAGTATCTGCGCTCCGATGCCGTAGTCGCGGGCGTCGGCGGGCAGGCCGAGCTTGAGGTTGGCGTCGACGGTGTCGTCACCGGCGTCCTGTAGTTGATAGGCCTGCAGCTTGTGCATGAGCCCGATGCCGCGGCCTTCGTGGCCGCGCATGTACAGCACGATGCCGCGGCCTTCTCGGGCGACCATCGCCATGGCCGCGTCGAGTTGGGGTCCGCAGTCGCAGCGTCGAGAGCCGAACACGTCACCGGTGAGGCATTCGGAGTGCACACGCACCAATACGTCGTGGCCGTCGCTGGTCGGGCCTGCGATATCACCCTTGACCAGCGCGACATGCTCGACGTCGTCGTAGATGCTGGTGTAACCGACGGCGCGGAATTCGCCGTGGCGGGTCGGTATCCGGGCCTCGGCGATGCGCTCGATGTGCTTCTCGTGCTTGCGCCGCCACTCGATCAGGTCGGCGATCGAGATCAGCGCGAGGTCATGTTCGTCGGCGAAGATGCGCAGCTCGTCGGTCTGCGCCATCGAGCCTTCGTCTTTCTGGCTGACGATCTCGCAGATCGCACCGGCGGGCTGCAGCCCGGCGAGTCGCGCCAGGTCGACCGCGGCTTCGGTGTGGCCCGGACGGCGCAGCACGCCTCCGTCCTTCGCCCGCAGCGGCACGACGTGGCCCGGCTTCGTGAAATCGTCGGCGATGCTTGACGGATCCGCGAGCAACCGCATCGTTGTTGCCCGGTCGGCAGCCGAGATACCCGTTCCCACACCGTTCTTCGCGTCCACCGTGACGGTGTAGGCGGTGCCGTGCTTGTCCTGGTTCACCGCGTACATCGGCAGCAGACCCAGCTTGTCGCAGATGGCGCCATCCAGCGGGACGCAGAGGTAGCCGGAGGTGTACCGAACCATGAACGCAACAAGCTCCGGCGTCGCCTTTTCGGCGGCGAAGATGAGATCGCCCTCGTTCTCGCGATCCTCATCGTCGATCACGACGACGGCCTTGCCCGCGGCGATATCTGCCACCGCGCGCTCAACAGTGTCAAGCCTCGTCACCACATCAGTATGAACCACCGGGGTTCAAAACTTATTGCCAGGCCGCTGAGCTGGGCGTTTACTCCTGCTTTCGGCGTCGGCGGCACTCTGTGGAACCTCTGTGTATTTTCGGGATTGCTCCTTGGCCGAGTCGCCCGATGTCTACGCTACGTTTCCTGGTCACGCTCAAAGGGACTCATATGAATGCGTCACGATTCGCCGCTCCGAGGCTGCTCTTCGCCGCGTGCGGTGTGGCCGCCTCCGGTCTGTTCCTTGCCGTCGCACCGTCGGCGGCCGCCCAGCCGAGCGACATTGCTCCTCCGGGGCCGGGCCCCACCGCGTCCGACGTGATCCCGGCAATGGGAGTGCTCGAAGGAATGTGGCAGCAGTACGTGCCCCGAAATGCGGCCCCGCCCGACCAGATGGGCGCGGTCGACCGGTTCTTCAACGATTTCGTTCCGACCGCGACTCAGGTCAGCGACCTTTTCACCATCGTCCAGCAGTTTCGCGGGCCACTCGGCTACTAGACGCTGACGACCGCTGCTCCAAAGTGGCGGCGGCTCAATCGCTCTGCGGAGCGAGCAGCCGCTCGACATACTTGGCGATCACGTCCGCCTCGAGATTGACCAGCGTCCCGACTTCGGCGCGGCCAAGCGTCGTGAGATCGAGCGTCGTGGGAATCAACGACACCTCGAACCAGTCGTGTCCGAGCCCGGACACCGTCAGGGAGACGCCGTCGACGGTGATTGAGCCCTTTTCCACCACATACCGTGACAGCGCGGTCGGGAGCGCGATGCGCACCACCACCCAGCGGTCCGACGGTGGGCGGGCGATCACGTGACCGGTGCCGTCGACATGGCCCTGGACGATGTGCCCGCCGAGACGGCTGTTCACCGCAACCGCACGCTCGAGGTTGACGCGGCTGCCCGGCCCGAGACGGCCCAGGCTCGACCGATTCAACGTCTCCCCGATCACATCGGTGGTGAACGTCGCATCCGGGCCCACCTCGACGACGGTGAGACAGACGCCGTTCACCGCGATGGAGTCACCGTGGCGGGCGTCTGATGTGACGAGGGGCCCGCGGATGGCGAGCCGAGCGAAATCGCCGAGATCTTCCTTGCCGACGACCTCGCCGACCTCTTCGACGATTCCGGTGAACACCTCGCCAGACTATCGGGATCGCCCCTAGCGCCGTTGAAGGTGGAGGCCCCGCCAACCGCGGCCACGCAGCCGGACCCTCTACGATGCACTCATGCCCAAGCGCCCCTTGACGATCTTCGCCGCCCTCGTCGCCACCGTGGCTTTGCTGGCAGGTTGCTCCTCCAAGTCGGAAGAATCCGCGAAGGACCTTCCCGACGGCGCGACCCTGCTGCAGCAGTCCAGCGAAACCACCAAGAAGCAGACGAGCGTGCATCTGAAACTCCAGGTGCAGGGCACGATTGAGAAGCTGCCGATCGAATTGCTCGAGGGCGACCTGAGCAATGCGCCTACGTTCACCGCACAAGGCAAGGTCAACCTGTTGATGGGGGGCCAACGCCTGGAGGGCTTGGAGTTCGTGGTCTTCGACGGCGATCTCTACGCCACGTTGACCCCCGGGGGTCAATTGTCGAACTTCGGTCCTGCAGTCGATATCTACGACGCTTCGCTGATACTCAATCCTGAGACTGGTTTGGGCAACGTGCTGGACAACTTCTCCGACCCGAAGGCCGAGGGTCGCGAATCGGTCAACGGCGTGGAGACCATCCGTGTCACCGGGAACGTCAGCGCCGATGCGGTCAACAAGATCGCCCCGCAGCTCGACATGACCGGTCCAGCGCCGGCAACAGCCTGGATCGCCGAGGACGGCGACCATAAGTTGGCCCAGGTCAAGTTGCAGACCGACTCCGACAGCAGCGTCACTATGACGGTGACGGAATGGGGCAAACCAGTGACGGTCTCCAAGCCGCCGGCCGCCTAATGTCGATATCAACTCGAGCCGCGGGCACCGGATCCGTCCTGAGGGCGGGGTCGAATCGGCGAATCGCGATCAGCGCCGGCAGCCTCGCGGTGCTGCTCGGCGCGCTCGACACCTATGTCGTGGTCGCGATCATCACCGACATCATCATCGACATCGGAATCCCGATAAACCAGCTGCAGCGGGTGACCCCGATCATCACCTGCTACCTGCTCGGTTACATCGCCGCGATGCCGCTGTTGGGCCGGGCCTCGGACCGGTTCGGCCGCAAGTTCATCCTCCAGGTGAGCCTGGCCGGCTTCGCGGTCGGATCCGTCGTCACCGCGATGTCGAACGACCTGGTCCCCATGGTGATCGGCCGCACCATTCAGGGCGTCGCCAGCGGTGCGCTTCTGCCGGTCACGCTCGCGCTGGCCGCCGACCTGTGGGCCAGCCGTAACCGCGCCACAGTGCTCGGCGGGATCGGCGCCGCACAAGAGTTGGGCAGCGTGTTGGGACCGCTGTACGGCATCGCCGTGGTGGCGGTGCTGAACACGTGGCGCGACGTCTTCTGGATCAACCTGCCGTTGGCCGCCCTCGCGATGGTGCTGATCCACTTCAGTTTGCCTTCCCGCCTCAAGCCCGAGAACCCCGAACGGGTAGACGTCGTCGGCGGGGTGCTGCTTGCCGTCGCGCTGGGCCTGATCGTGATCGGGCTCTACAACCCGGCGCCCGACGGCCGCAAGATCCTGCCGAGTTACGGGCTTCCGGTGCTGTTGGCCGCACTGGTGGCCGTCGTGGCCTTCTTTGTCTGGGAGAGGTACTCACGCACACGCCTGATCGAACCCGCCGGCGTGCATTTCCGGCCGTTCCTGGCCGCGTTGGGCGCGTCCTTGTGCGCGGGCGCGGCGTTGATGGTGACTCTGGTCAACGTGGAACTGTTTGGGCAGGGTGTGCTCGGAAAGAACCAGACCGACGCCGTGCTCTTGCTGCTGCGCTTCCTGATCGCGCTGCCCATCGGCGCCGTGATCGGCGGGTGGGTCGCGACCCGCATCGGGGACCGCCTGGTGGCCTTCGTCGGTCTGCTGATCGCCGGAGGCGGTTACTACCTGATCTCAATGTGGGGCACCGACGTGCTGACCACCCACCACGACCTCGGGTTCGTCTCACTGCCGGTGCTCGACACCGACCTGGCGATCGCCGGCCTCGGCCTGGGCTTGGTGATCGGGCCGTTAACCTCGGCGACGCTACGCGTAGTGCCAGCCGCCCAGCACGGCATCGCGTCGGCGGCCGTGGTGGTGGCGCGGATGATCGGCATGCTCATCGGCCTGGCCGGTTTGACCGCATGGGGTCTGTACCGACTAAACCAGCACCTTCAGACCCTGCCATTCCCGCCGGCCAACACGCTTGCCGAACGACTGGCCGCCGAAGCGACCCGCTACCGAGAGGCCTACGTGCTGCAGTACGGCGACATCTTCCTCGTCACGGTCGTGGTCTGCGTCGTCGGCGCCCTGTTGGGCCTCCTCATCGGCGGCAAGCAGGAGCACGCCGACGAACCGGCGGAAGTGGTCGGGGAAACGGCCGCCGATCGCGTCGACGGCGCCTAGCAGCGCTCGAGGCCGGGGCGCAGCAGCAGCGGCTCGGCCGGCTTGACCGGCACGGCCTCCTCTGCGACAGCCTGGTCGGGCTGAACCCGGAAGGTGTCGCAGATCAACGCCTTGAGGGTCCGGGGGTGCATCGGGCGATAGCTGAGCCAGTCCTGCAGTGCAGTCATGGGTCGTCGTCCTTTGTTCGTGCTCACCAGCGCGCAAATCGTCGGTGAAAGCGCGATTACGGCGGGCCGTACGCGGCCCACTCTGGTACGAGTGTACCGACGTGAGCGCGCTGATTGACTCCTCGACACGCGGGGTATGCGTGGCATCACATCTAACCTCAACGGAGAAAGCTCATGGCAAGTTCACTGAATGGCAAGAAGATTGCGTTCCTGGTCGCTACCGAAGGTGTCGAGCAGGTCGAGCTGACCGAGCCGTGGAAGGCCGTCGAGCAGGCCGGGGGCACCCCTGAACTGGTGTCAACGGAGGTCGGCAAGATCCAGGCGTTCAACCACCTGACCCCCGCCGACACGTTCGAAGCCGAGAAGTCCGCCGATTCGGTGTCGGCGTCCGACTACGCCGCGTTGGTGCTGCCCGGCGGCGTGGCCAACCCGGACAACCTGCGCATAAACGCCGACGCGGTCGCGTTCGCAAAGAGCTTCTTCGACGAAGGCAAACCGGTCGCGGTCATCTGCCACGGACCGTGGACGCTCGTCGAGGCAGACGTGGTGCGCGGACGCACCATGACGTCGTGGCCCAGCGTGAAGACCGACCTGGTGAATGCCGGAGCCAATTGGGTGGATGACGAGGTCGTCGAATGCTCGCGTGGGCCAAACATTTTGGTGTCCAGCCGCAAACCCGATGACCTGCCGGCCTTCTGCAACACGTTGGTCAGCGCTTTCGCGAAGTAGCCGAAACCCCACGCGCCGAGGACCGTAGCCGGGGTAACGTCGCCGACATGCTCATCGCCGCGCTGCGCGACATGCAGTGGCGAAGGCGACGTTTCGCCATCGCGGTGTTGTCCACCGCGATCATTTTCGGGATGACGCTGGTGCTCACCGGTTTGGCCAACGGTTTCCAGACCGAGGCCGAAAGGACCGTCGACAGCCTCGGTGTCGACCAGTTCATCGTGAAGGCGGGTGCGTCGGGTCCGTTCGTGGGTGCCACACCGTTCGCGCCCGTGGAATTGCGCCGTATCGCTGCCGCTCCGGGCGTCGACTCCGCCGCTCCCCTGGCGTACGCCGGCGGCACGGCCACCCTCGACGGGGCGACGCGCAACGTCGACATCTTCGGCGCGCCCGAACGCGGACCGGGTATGCCGGCCGTGATCGAAGGGCGCGCGCCCACGACCCCCGACGAAGTCGCGGCGTCCACCACATTGGGTCGCGGCGTCGGCGATGAGGTCGAGATCGCCTCGCAGACGCTACGTATCGTCGGCCTGGTGGAGAACTCGACCGCATTGGCGAACCTGCCCAATGTGTTTCTCACCACAGAGGGCGCACAGCAGTTGGTGTACGGCGGTGAGCGTCTGGTCGCCTCCATCGGCGTGCGCGGTTCCCTTGAGCAGGTGCCGAACGGTTATCGGGCGGTCGACCGCACCGGAGCCATCGAGGATCTGCTGCGGCCGTTGAAGGTGGCCGTCAACTCCATCACGATCGTCGCGGTGCTGCTGTGGATCGTCGCCGCGCTGATCGTGGGTTCGGTCGTCTACCTGTCCGCGTTGGAACGGCTGCGGGACTTCGCTGTCTTCAAAGCGATTGGGGTGCCTACCCGTTCGGTGATGGCCGGTCTCGCCCTGCAGGCGGTGATCGTGGCGCTGCTGGCCGCGTTGGTCGGCGCCGGGCTGTCGCTGTTGCTCGGACCGCTGTTCCCCATGCAGGTGATCGTGCCCACAGAGGCCTTCGTCGCGCTGCCGGTGGTCGCGGTGGCGATCGGCCTCATCGCCAGCGCGGCGGGGTTACGTCGCGCCGTGTCAGTCGATCCCGCACTGGCCTTCGGGGGGCCGTGAGCCCATGGGCGATCTGTCGATCCAGAATCTCGTCGTCGAGTACACCAGCGGCGGGCACGCCGTGCGCCCGATCGACGGCATGAACCTCGACGTCGCGGCCGGCTCACTGGTGATTCTGATGGGCCCCAGCGGATGCGGGAAGACAACGCTGTTGTCGTGCCTCGGCGGGATCTTGCAACCCACTTCCGGTGCGATCAAATTCGGCGACGTCGAGGTGACCTCGCTCGGAGCCAACGAACTCGCGACATACCGGCGCGAGACGGTCGGATTCGTGTTCCAGGCCTTTAACCTGGTGCCCAGCCTCACCGCGGTCGAGAACGTGATGGTGCCGCTGCGCGCAAACGGCATGTCGCGCCGGGCTTCCCGGAAGCGGGCCGAACAGCTGCTGGCGCGGGTAGGGCTGCAGGACCGTCTCGAGCACCGGCCAGGCGACCTCAGCGGCGGGCAGCAGCAGCGGGTGGCGGTGGCCCGGGCGATCGCACTGGATCCCCCGCTGATCCTCGCCGACGAGCCCACGGCGCATCTGGACTTCATTCAGGTCGAAGAGGTTCTGAAGCTGATCCGCGAGCTTGCCTCCGACAACCGGATGGTGGTCGTCGCGACACATGACAGCCGGATCCTGCCGCTGGCGGATCGGGTCGTCGAGATGGTGCCGAACTTCGCCTCCACCGACCGCCCACCGGAGACCGTAGAGCTAGAAGCCGGTCAGGTGCTGTTCGAGCAGGGCACCATGGGTGACCAGATCTACATCGTTGACGACGGCGAGATCGAAATCATCCGCGAACTGGCCGGCGGCGGTGAGGAATTGCTGAAGTTGGCGATCGAAGGCGACTACTTCGGCGAGATCGGGCCGCTGTTCCATCTGCCCCGGTCAGCGACGGCCAGGGCGCGCACCGACGCGACCGTGGTGGGCTACACGGTGCAGGCTTTCCGAAAACGGTTGGGGATGGCCGGAGTCCGCGACCTCATCGAGCACCGCCCGCTGAGCGGCGAATTGGACGAGGGCGCGCCGGAAACCGAGGACGCGGCTACCCAGGAATGAGGCTCAGCAGCACGTCGGGGCCGATGGGGTCGATCTGATCGAAGCGCCACCGCTGGGCGTGCGCGATGCTCAGCACACCGACATCATCGACTGCGGTAATCGGGCCACCGAGGAGGATCGGTGCGACGTAGGCCAGGATCCGGTTGATGACGCCGGCGCGCAAGAACGCGCCCGCCAACGTCGGACCACCTTCGAGCAGCACATCGGTGCGATCGGACAGCGCCTTGATCACTTCGTGGGGATCGCGGGTACGGATCACCATGGTGCGCGAGTCGTCGTTGAGAACCCTTGCCTCTTGCGAGATCTCGCGCTCTCCGACGACGACCCGCAGCGGCTGACGGTCGGCGAGGGTGCCGTCGGGGAGACGCGCCGTCAGTGCCGGATCGTCGACGAACACGGTGCCGGTGCCGACCACGATCGCGTCGGCGACGGCGCGCCTGCGGTGCACATCCGCGCGGGCGGCTTCGCTGGTGATCCACTGGCTGCTGCCGTCGGCCGCCGCGCTGCGACCGTCCACGCTGGTCGCGAATTTCCATGTCACATGCGGTGACCCGGTGCGCTGTTTGTGCAGCCACTCGCGCAACGGGCCGCCTGCCACTGCGTCGGAGAGCACACCCGCAGTCACGGCCACCCCCTCCTCGGCGAGCCGCGCTGCCCCACCCGCCGCGATCGGGTTCGGGTCCGCTACCGCATACGCAACCGCCGAAACACCAGCGGCAACAAGCGCATCCACGCAGGGCGGGGTGCGGCCGTAGTGATTGCACGGTTCGAGCGCCACGACGGCGGTGCCTCCGGCGGCGCGCTCGCCCGCCCTACGCAAGGCGACTACCTCGGCGTGCGGCCCGCCGGGAGGCTCCGTGGCCCCCACACCGGCCACCTCGCCGTCGCGGTCCAGAATGACCGCTCCGACCGGCGGATTGGGATAGGTTGTGCCCTTGACCTTCTCGGCTTGCTGGAGCGCCAGCCGCATCGCGGCCTCGAGATTCATGCCCGCAGATGCTTGGAGGCAGCGGCGGCCTGCCTGCGCAACGACTCCACCGCCGCGGCGGGGTACTCTGCGCTGTAGACGGCCGAGCCCGCGACGAAGCAGTCCACCCCCGCCTCGGCCGCCTGCTCGATGGTGTCGGCGTTGATGCCGCCGTCGATCTCGACGACGATCGTCAACTCGCCCGCGTCCACGAGGCGCCGGGCCGTACCGACTTTCACCAGCACTTCCGGGATGAACTTCTGGCCGCCAAATCCCGGCTCCACCGACATGATCAGCAGCGTGTCGAACTCGGGAAGGATCTCCAGGTACGGCTCCAGCGGGGTGCCCGGCTTGACCGACAGCCCCGCTCTGGCGCCCGCGGCGCGGATGTCGCGGGCGACGCCGACCGGGTTGTCGGTGGCCTCGGCGTGGAACGTGACGTTGTAGGCGCCCGCTTCGGCGTACGGCGGCGCCCACCGCTCGGGGTTCTCGATCATCAGGTGGCAGTCCATCGGGATGTCGGTCACCTTCAGCAGCGACTCGACGACGGGCTGACCGATGGTCAGGTTCGGCACGAAGTGGTTGTCCATCACATCGACGTGCAGCCAGTCCGCACCGCGCACGGCCTCGGCTTCGTCGGCGAGCCTGGCGAAGTCGGCCGCAAGGATCGACGGCGCGATCAGGGGTCCTGCCATGGGCCTACCCTACTTTGAGCGCGGCGGCGAACATCGCATCGGTGCCGTGGCGGTGCGGCCACAACTGGACATAGGGCCCAGCTCCGAGGTTGTCCGCGGGCGCGAACAGCGGCCGGGTGTCCAGCGCCGTCACGGGGTGTCGGCGCAACGCATCGGAGACGACGCCCACGGTCTCGGCCAGGTGCGGCGAACAGGTGGCGTAGAGCACCACGCCGCCCGGCCGCGTCAGCCGGATCGCCGACGCCAGGAGTTCACGTTGCAGTTTCGCCAGCGACGGCACGTCACCGGGCCTTCGCCGCCACCGTGCCTCGGGCCTGCGCCGCAGCGCACCGAGGCCCGTGCAGGGGGCGTCCACGAGCACCCGGTCGAAGCCGGGTTCCACGCCGGGCTCGCGACCGTCGACGCGCAGCACGTCCACGGGAAGGCCGCGGGTGTTCTGTTCGACGAGATCGGCGCGCGCGGGCGCGGGCTCCACCGCGGTGACCCGTGCGCCGTCGGGCGCCAACGCGGCGAGCATGGCCGTCTTCCCGCCGGGGCCCGAGCACAGATCCAGCCAGCGTCCGCCGTCGGCGCCGTCGATCTCGGCCAGGGTCAGCGCCCGCGCGACGAGTTGGCTGCCCTCGTCCTGCACCAGCGCATTGCCGTCGCGCACCGCCTGCAACCGGCCCGGGTCACCGCCGGTGAGGTATACCGCGTGGGGCGAATACCGGCCGACCGTGCCGTCGACCTGCGTGGCCAGTTCCTGCGCACTCAACGCCCCTGGGCGCACGGCGAGGTGCACGGCGGGCCGAGCGTCGTCGGCGGCGAGCAGCGCATCGAGTTCACCAGCGTCGGGGCCCAGCGCATCGGCGAACGCTTGCGCGACCCACCGGGGGTGCGCATGCACGAACGCCGAATGACCGATCGGGTCGGTCGCCGCGTCCGGGGCCAGTTCCCCGACCCAGGACTGTTCGTCGCGCGAGGCGATGGTGCGCAACACGCCGTTGACGAAACCGGCACGTGCCGAATCGAACTCGATGCCGGCCTGCTCCACGGTGGTGGACACCGCGGCGTGTTGCTCGACCCGCGTGCGCAGCAGCTGATAGGCGCCGAGCCGCAGAAGGTCCAGCAGGACGGGGTCGATCCTGTCGGTCGCGCGGCCCGCGGCGTGGCTGATGACCGCGTCCAACAGTCCTTTGGTCCGGCAGGCGCCGTACGCGAGTTCGGTGGCGAAGGCCGCGTCACGGCCGCTGATGCCGCGTTCCCGCAACAACGCCGGCAGGGCGAGGTTTGCGTAGGCGTCTTTCTCCGAGACGGCACGCAACACGTCGAACGCGACCCGGCGAGCCGGGTCCAGAGGCTTGCGCCGTTGCGGACGGTTGCTGCGCGGCTTGCTCATTCGGCTGTCATTCGGCTCGTGCCGAATCGTCGAGGCGGGCGCCGCGGGCCCAGTCGGCCGCGTTCATGAGCTTCTTGCCCGGTGGCTGAATCTGTCCGAGCAGCGCAGGGTGCGACGCGGTGCCGACGCGCACGCCATCGCGGCCGACGCGGATAGCGCCCGGCGCCAGGGCCTGCGAGGCCTCGTCGACGGTGACGGGAGCGACTTTGACGCGAAGGTCGCCGATCATCGTCCAGGCGCCGGGATTCGGTGTGACGGCGCGGATCCGCCGCTCGACGACATGGGCGGGCAGATCCCACCGCACGCGCGCCTCGTCGACGGTGATCTTCGGGGCGATGGTCACTCCCTCCGAGGGCTGCGGTACCGCCGTCAGCGTGCCGTCGGCGATTCCGTCGAGCGTGCGATCGAGCAGCTCCGCACCCGAAACCGACAGTCGCTCAAGGAGATCGCCTGCCGTGTCCGTCGGTCGGATGGTTTCGGTGACGACACCGTAGACGGGACCGGAGTCGAGGGCAGGTTCGATGAGGAACGTGGTCGCGCCGGTTACGGTGTCCCCCGCCGCGATCGCCGCTTGCACCGGCGCTGCTCCACGCCACGCCGGCAGCACCGAGAAGTGCAGGTTCACCCAGCCGTATTCGGGCACGGCGAGCAGCCGCTCGCTGAGCAGGGCGCCGTAGGCGACCACCGCGCAGCATTGCGGTGCCAGTTCGGTCAGTTCGGCGATGAACTCGTCGGAGTTGGGCTTCGAGGGCCGCAGCAGCGGGATGTCGTGCTCGAGCGCCAGCCTCGCGACCGGCGACGGTGAAGGCTTGCCGCGCCGACCCGATGCCGCATCGGGGCGGGTCAGCACCGCGACAACGTCGTGACGTGGCGATTCGATGAGACGGCGCAGCGCAGGCAGGGCGGGTTCCGGGGTGCCGGCGAAGACGATGCGCACCGCGTCAGTCTAGAGACGGCGGCGGTGACGACGTCCGGGTGCTCAGCGCGGGGTCTGGTAGTACTCGCGTTCGGACACGCCGGTCATCGGTGCGACGAACATCCACGGGATCGTGGTGATCAACCGGTTCAGTGTCGCGACCGAGTCGTTGTAGTACTGGCGCGCGAACGCGAGTTTGTTCTCGCTGTCGGTGAGGTTCTCCTGCAGATTGAGAAAGTTGTTCGACGAGTTCAGCTGCGGGTAGTCCTGGCCAAGCGCCAACAGCGGGGCCAGCGCGGTGTCGAGTTGCTTTTCGGCGGCGCTTCGTTGGGCCACCGACGTGCCGGTGGTGGCGGAGGTCAGCGCGACGCGCGCGTTGGTGACGTGGTCGAGGATGCCCTTCTCGTGCGCGGCGAAGGTCTGCACGGTGTGCACGAGGCTCGGGATCAGCGACGCGCGACGCGTGAGTTCGACGTCGATACCGCTCAGCGCCTCGGCAACGCGTACGTCGGCCGAGCGCAGTTTGTTGTAGCCGACGACGAAGACGATGAACGCCAGCACCGCCAGCACCAGTGCGATCGTCAGTAGCAGCGTCACCTGAGCTCGAACAACGCGGTTATCGACACCGGCCCCCGCGCCGGGTGTTCCGTCAGTACTGCGCGATGA
>NZ_LZIK01000023.1:0-50989 GCF_001667105.1 Mycobacterium sp. 852002-51152_SCH6134967
GCGCGTCTGAACCAGGCACCAGATGAGAAGAACCCAACCACCGCAAACGCGGCCCCACAACCATCACACTGAGTGCGCGTCTGTCGGCGACACACCGCGGAAAATGCGCACCACGCGCACGCTCACCGGCCCGCGGCCGTGCGCATTCGCAGGAAATACGGCGGCGTGTCGTGGGCAAACACGGACGCTCGCGCAGGAACCTGGAGGTCAGGGCGTGATGACCGTGCGGGCGACCGGTTCGGGGGCGGACTGGCGGCTGTAGACCGCCCGCTGCAGCCCCCACAGCAGCGCGTTGCGGGTCTCCTCGGGATGGATCAGGTCGTCGAAACCGAGGTGACCCGCCGAGCGGAACGACGCCTCGACCTCCATCTGCCGAAGCCGCGCCTCGACATCCTCGGCGGCGTGTGACGCCTTGCTGAGTGCGGCCGCGCTCATCGCGCCCATCGTCGCGCCCGGATAGGCGAACGTCGCGCTCTGGTTGTCAAACCCCAACAGCGACATCACCATCGAACCGAAACCGTACGCCTTGCGCAGCGTGACGTGCAGCTTGATCGTCGTCGCGGCGGTCTGCGCGGCGAACATCCGCGCGCCGCTGCGCAGCACGCCCGCCTTCTCCGAGCGGCTCCCGGGCAGCATGCCGGGGTTGTCGGCGAGGAACACGATCGGCAGGTGGAACGAGTCGGCGACGGTGATGAAGTGCGCCGCTTTGTCCGCGGCGTCGGCGTCGATGGAACCGGCGATCACCTGCGGCTGGTTGGCCACCACCGCGACGGGGTGGCCGCCGAGATGGGCCAGCGCACAGATGATCGCGGGCCCGAACTTCGGCTGAACCTCGAACCAGTCGGTGCGGTCGAAGACGACGTCGAGCACGCGCCGCATGTCGTAGACGCGCCGATTGCCGCGGGGCACAAGCTCGAGTAGCTCCGGGGTGCTCCGCGGGGCGGCCGCCTCATCAGCGGGAAGCGAGTCCGGATACGACCACGCGCTGGCCGGAAAGTACGACAGGTAGCGGCGGATGTCGTCGAGCACCGCTTCGTCATCCTCGGCGATATTGTGGATCACGCCGCTGGCGAGCGCGACCGTCGGACCGCCGAGGTCCTCCTTCGAGATATCCTCGCCCGTCGACTCTTTCACCACGGGCGGCCCGGCGGTGAAGATAGCGCCCTGCCGGCTCATGATCGTCCAGTCGCAGACCGGTGCGACCAGCGCGCCGTGTCCGGCCGACGGCCCGAGCAGACCGGCGACCATCGGCACCTTGCCCGAACACTGCGCCTGGGCGAGAAGGTCAGTCGGCGTGCGGCCGTAGTGCTCGCCGCTCGGGCGAAAGCCCGCGCCCTCCAGCAGCATTATCAGCGGCACCTTGTCGCGCACGGCCAACTCCGCCAATCGGTACCGCTTGGAGTTCCCGCCGGGGCCGATGCTGCCCGCCAGCGTCGTGAAATCCTCGGCGCCGATCATCACCGGCTTGCCGTCGAGAGAGCCCGAGCCGGCGACGATGCCGTCGGCGGCGATGTCACCGCCGACCAACGTGCCGAACTCGCGGAACGTGCCCTTGTCGAGCAGATACTCGATGCGCGCGCGGGCGTCGAGCTTGCCTTTGTCGCGGTGCTTGGCGACCCGCTCGGCGCCGCCCATGTCGTATGCGGTCTGGCGCCGCCGCGACAGCTCGTCGAGCGTGGCATGCCAATCCTCGGCCTTGGTCATCACAACTCCTGTCCATGGATAGGCGATCGTCGCACCGGCATGACCTCGTTGACCATACTGAATTGCTTACTGTAGCGTCTACGACCATGCTTAGCGGCGCCGGCCTGAAGGTCGACGGGGCGGTCTCCAGTCGGCTCGCCGACGTGGCCGAAACGGCGGGCACGCTGCAGCGGCGCGGGTACGACGGGTGCTGGACGGCCGAGGTGGCCCACGACCCGTTCCTGCCGTTGACGCTCGCCGCCGAGCACACCGAAACACTGGATCTCGGCACCAGCATTGCGGTGGCGTTCGCCCGAAACCCCATGACCGTGGCCAACATCGGCTGGGATCTGCAGGACTATTCGCGGGGCCGGCTCATCGTGGGTCTGGGTTCACAGATCCGGCCCCACATCGAGAAGCGGTTCAGCATGCCGTGGAGCCAACCCGTGCGCCGCATGGGCGAATTCGTGCACGCGATGCGCGAGATCTGGACGTGCTGGCGCGACGGTTCGCGGCTGCGGTTCGAGGGCGACTTCTACACGCACAAGCTGATGACGCCGATGTTCACTCCCGAACCACACGACTACGGGTTCCCGAAGGTGTTCATCGCCGCGGTGGGCGAGGCGATGACCGAGATGGCCGGCGAGGTGGCCGACGGCGTTCTGGCCCATGCCTTCACGACCAAACGCTACTTCGAAGAGGTCACCATCCCGGCGCTCGAGCGCGGCATGGCCCGATCGGGCGGGCGGCGCAGCGACTTTCAGGTGTCCTGTCCGATTTTCGTGGTGACCGGCGCCGACGAGCGCGAGGCCACCGACGCCGCCGTCGCCACCCGCAAGCAGATCGCCTTCTACGGGTCGACCCCGGCCTATCGCAAAGTGCTTGCGCTGCACGGGTGGGGCGATCTGCACGACGAACTGCACCGGCTCAGCCTCGCCGGGGAGTGGGACGCGATGGGCACCCTGATCGACGACCAGATTCTGGAGGCATTCGCGGTGGTCGCCCCGATCGACAAGCTGGCGGCCAAGATCGCAGACCGGTGCGACGGCGTGATCGACCGGGTGATGATCGGATTCCCGCGCTCGATCGACGAAACGACGATAGTTGCCGTGCTGGAGGACGTGCGCGGCAGGTGACGGTTCGGCAGAGGAGTTCTTGTGAGCACACCGATTATGGACGAGGCGGCCAGGGTCTTCGCCACCCCGCAGGCCTACACCGATGAAACCAAACTGCATGACGCGCTGACGCATCTGCGCGCCAACGCGCCCGTCTCGTGGGTCGACGTGCCGAACTACCGCCCGTTCTGGGCGATCACCAAGCACGCCGACATCATGGACATCGAGCGGGCCAACACGCTCTTCACCAATCATCCGCGGCCGGTATTGGTCACCGAAGAGGGCGACGAGCAGCAGGCGGCGATCGGCGTACGCACCCTGATCCACATGGACGATCCGCAGCATCGCGTGGTGCGTGCCATCGGGGCCGACTGGTTTCGACCGAAGGCGATGCGCGCGTTGAAGATCCGCGTCGACGAACTCGCCAAGGTGTACGTCGACAAGATGTTGGACATCGGCACCGAGTGCGACTTCGTCCAGCAGGTCGCGGTGAACTTCCCGCTCTACGTCATCATGTCGTTGCTGGGCATCCCGGAGTCGGACTTCCCGCTGATGCTCAAGCTCACCCAGGAGTTGTTCGGCAGTGACGACGACGAGTTCAAGCGGGGTACGGACCAGGCCGACCAGATGTCGGCGCTGGTCGAGATGTTCGAGTACTTCACCGCGTTGACCGCCTCGCGCCGTGAGAACCCGACCGCTGACCTCGCCTCGGCGATCGCCAACGCGACCATCGACGGCGAACCGCTGTCGGACATCGACACGATCTCCTACTACGCGATCATCGCCGCAGCGGGGCACGACACCACGAGCGCGACCATCTCCGGCGGGATGCTGGCTCTCATCGAGAACCCCGAGCAACGCCACAACCTGTGCAGCGACCTCGACAAGATGCCGTTGGCGGTCGAGGAGATGATCCGCTGGGTCACACCGGTGAAAGCGTTCATGCGTACGGCTGCCGAGGACACCACCGTGCGCGGCATCCCGATCGCGGCGTGCGAATCGGTTCTGCTGTCCTATGTCTCGGGCAACCGTGACGAGGACGTGTTCGACGATCCCTTCCGTTTCGACATCGCCCGCGACCCGAACAAGCACGTCGCATTCGGGTACGGCGTGCACTTCTGCCTGGGGGCGGCGTTAGCCCGCATGGAGGTCAACAGCTTCTTCAGCGAGCTGCTGCCCCGCCTGAAGGGCGTCGAGTTGACGGGGCGTCCCGAGCATGTGGCGACGACGTTCGTCGGCGGGCTCAAACACCTGCCGATCCGCTACTCACTGACGCCCTGAGCGGAAGCCCGGCTACTCGCCGAATCGGTTGTTGGCCGGCGCTTGGATTCGCCAACGGCTCTGAGCGCGCGAGATATCGTGTACCCACGCCAGAACCGCTGCGATATGAGGTGGCCATGTCTCGAGTTGCACCGTCGTCGGCCTTTGCTGCGATTCCGACCGCCGATCTGGGCCAAGGTGATCGGATCAACCTGGGCGTGGCCTCGATACTCGGCCATCGGCCCGACGTCGCTGCCGCGCTGGGCTCGCTTCGGGCCGCGCTGCAATCCAGTGGCACCCTGTCGCCGAGGCTCGTGGAGCTCGTACGGCTGCGCATCGCGTTCCACAACCAGTGCCGCAGTTGCATGTCGGTGCGCTACCAGAGTGCGGTGGATGCCGGGCTCACCGAGGACACGGTCTGTTCACTGGAACGTCCCGAGGAGGCCGACGGCCTGTCAGACGCCGAGCGCAGCGCGCTGCGGTTCGCCGATCTGTTCGCCACCGACCACCTCGCGATCGACGATGCCGTCTACAACGACCTTCGGCACCACTTCACCGAAGAGGAACTCGTCGAACTCGGCGTGCATTGTGCGTACGCGGTAGGCATGGGCCGATTGGCCGCGACGTGGGCCGTCACCGACGATGTCCCCAGCGCGTTCCGGAGCGCCAAAACGACCGCGGCACCCTGGATTTCCGAGGGGGTCGTCGCCTCGGGCTAGCCGGTGAGGCCAAAAGCCGGGTCAGCAGCAGCGCGCACCCGGATTGGCCTCGGCTGCGGCGTGCCGCATCCGCCAGTAGTCCCGTTCGGAGAGCACCGGTTCACCCGGATGGGTCCGCAACCAGTGCTCGACGTACCGGCGGTAGTGGGTGTCGCCCATCAGGTCGCCTACGAAGGTGCGCCAGTACGAACCGATTTTGCGTGCGCCTTCGGTAACGCGTCCCATTGCTTGGCCACCTCCTTCTCCGGCTTGGTCATGAGCAGGTCCGAGGGCGCGAAGATCCGGGACGGCACCGGTTCGTCCTCGGTCGTCGGCGGTGCGGTGCCGCGAAGCGTCCGGATCACCATGATCACCCCGGTGATGAACACGATCAGCACCAGCAGTGCGAACACGATCGACAGTGTGCCCTGGATGAACGTGTTGCGGATGACCGCGTCGAGTTCGCCGGCGTCCTTGGCCGCGCCGAACGCCGTCTCGCCGGCGTCTTTCGCGTTGCGGTACTGGAAGTGCTGAGTCCAGTAGCCGACCTTCGGATCGCCCGAGAAGATCTTCTGCCACGACGCCGTCATCGTCACGATCAGATCCCACAGCAACGGGATCGCCGGTATCCAAGCCCATTTCAGTAGGCCCTTCTTCACCACCACCACGGTCACGACCGTCAAGGCGATCGCGGCCAGCAACTGGTTGGCGATACCGAACAGCGGGAACAGCGTGTTGATGCCACCGAGCGGGTCGGTGACGCCCATCAGCAGGATGCTGCCCCAACCCGCCACCACGGCCAGGCTGCAGATCCACGCTCCCACACGCCAACTCGGGTCCTTCAGCTTGCGCAGCGGACCTCCGAGGTTGCTCAGACCGTCGGAGAGCATGAACCGCGCGACCCGGGTGCCCGCGTCCACGGTGGTGAGGATGAACAGCGCCTCGAACATGATCGCGAAGTGGTACCAGAACGCCTTGAGCGCATCACCGCCGAAGACCTTGCTCAGCACCTCCGACATCCCGAACGCCAGTGTGGGCGCACCGCCGGTCCTCGACACAATCGACTCTTCGCCGACGCTCTCGGCGGCTTGAGTGATCTGCTCGGCGGTGACCGGCGGGCCCTCGATCGGCAGGCTGTTGACATAGGCCGCCGCGGTCTCGGCGGTCGAGCCGGTCGAGGCCGCGGGCGCGTTGATCGCAAAGTACAGATGCTGATTGAGGATGGCCGCGGTGATCAACGCCATGATCGCGACGAACGACTCGGTGATCATGCCGCCGTAGCCGATCAGGCGCATCTGGCCTTCTTTTTCGAGCAGTTTGGGGGTGGTGCCCGACGAGATCAGCGCATGAAAGCCCGACAGCGCACCGCACGCGATCGTGATGAACAAGAAGGGGAACAGCGATCCGGCGAACACCGGACCGGTGCCCTCAGCGGCGAACGCCGAGATCGCCGGGGCCTCCATGACCGGGCGGGCGAGCACGATGCCGACTGCCAGCAGTGCGATGGTGCCGACCTTCATGAACGTCGACAGGTAGTCGCGCGGTGCGAGCAGGAACCACACCGGCAGCACCGACGCGGCGAATCCGTAGATGATGAGGGCCCACGACAGGCTCACCTTCGACAGCGTGAACCATTCTGTGCCCCAGGCGGTTTCGGCGACCCACCCTCCGGAGGCGACCGCGAGCAGCAGCAGCGCGACGCCGATGAGCGACACCTCCGACACCCGGCCCGGCCGCAGGAACCTCAGGTACAGGCCCATGAAGATCGCGATCGGGATCGTCATGGCGATCGAGAAGACGCCCCACGGGCTCTCGGCGAGCGCACCCACGACCACCAGGGCCAGCACCGCCAGCAGGATCACCATGATGACGAGCACGCCGACGATGGCGGCCACACCGCCGATCGTCCCGAGTTCGTCGCGGGCCATCTGTCCCAGCGAGCGGCCCCGCCGACGCGTCGAGATCGCCAACACCAGATAGTCCTGGACGCAGCCCGCGACGACCGCGCCGATGATGATCCAGATGGTTCCCGGCAGGTAGCCCATCTGCATGGCGAGGACGGGTCCGACGAGCGGGCCCGCGCCGGCGATCGCGGCGAAGTGGTGTCCGAACAACACCCGCCGGTCGGTGGGCATGTAGTCCGTGCCGTTCTCGAATAGCTCGGCGGGAGTGGCATGGTCGTCGCGCGGACGCACGATCTTCATCTCGATGAGTCGGGCGTAGAACCGGAAGCCGATCACGTAGGTGCAGATCGCGGCGATGACGAACCACACGGCGTTGACGGTTTCTCCGCGGAAGAACGCAATCACAGCCCACGCGACCGCGCCAAGCAGGGCGATGACGCCGAAGATGATCCGGTGCCGGACCGTGATCGGCGACCGGTCGATGATCGCGACCGGCGGCAGATCCTTGTCGGTGCGGATATAGGTGACGTCGCCCTCGGTTTCCTCTGTGCGCTCTGCGGGAGCGGTCGGAGATGCCATGTGCCGATCTTTTCATCGGCGGCGCCGACGACGTGTCAAAACCGCGGGCTTCAGCTTCCGCGCTGGTAGAACGCCCGCACCGTGTCGATGGTGTCGGCTTCTGCGGGGCTCTTGTCGTCGCGGTACCGCAGCACCCTGGCGAACCGCAGGGCCATACCGCCGGGGTACCGCGTCGACGTCTGCACGCCGTCGAACGCGATCTCGACGACCTGCTCGGGTCTGACCCGCAGCACACGGCCGGCTGAGCCGGCCAGATAGCCGGAGTCGTCGGTCGGTCCGTCGGCCAACTCGAGGAACCGGGTGGTCTGCCACTCGAGCATGGCGTCGGTCATACCCTTGAAAGTCTTTCCGAGCATGACGAATTCGCCCGTCTGCGGATCCCGTGCGCCGAGGTGGATGTTGGACAACTTGCCGGTGCGACGGCCCGAACCCCACTCGACCGCGAGCACCACCAGGTCGAGGGTGTGTACGGGTTTGACCTTGAGCCAGCTGGCTCCGCGTCGCCCCGCCTCGTACGGCGCGGTCAACGACTTGGCCATGACGCCCTCGTGGCCGGCCGCCAGCGTCACCTCGAGGAACTCGCGCGCCTGTTCGACGTCGTCGGTGACGAGGCGGTCGACGCGGTGCAGCTTCGGAACGAGCGCGTCGAGCACCTCGATGCGTTCACCGGCGGGTTTGTCAAGCAGGTCGACGCCGTCGACATGCAGCAGGTCGAATACGAAGACCGACAGCGGTTGGGCCGCCGCGGCGGCGGCGATGTCGGCGGAGCGACCGAACCGCGATGCCGTCACCTGGAAGCGGTGCGGCCGCCCGTCGGGTTTGAGTGCGATTGCCTCGGCATCGGCGATCACGGTTGTGACCGGCAACGCCAGCACGGCGTCGGCGACCTCCGGGAGGCGTGCGGTCACGTCGTCGAGGCTTCGGGTGTAGATCGATACCTCGTCGCCTCGCCGATGCACCTGCACCCGCGCGCCGTCCAGCTTCGCTTCGAAAACTGCTGTGCCGCCGAGACGTTCGAGTGCCTCGGCCACGCCGGCTGCGGTCTGCGCCAGCATCGGGCCCACCGGACGGCCGACCGTCAGCGTGAACCGCTCCAGTGCGGCCTCGCCCACGGTCAGGGCGGCGGCCGCGACGGCGGGCAGGTCGCCACCGAGCATCGCGGCACGGCGCACCGCGGCGGCCGGGAGGCCGGCGGCCTTGGCAACCGCATCGGCCATCACGCCGACGAGTGCGCCCTGGCGCAGCTCACCGCCCAGCAGCCGACGCAGGAAAGTCTGCTCTTCTGCGGTCGCGGCGCCGAACAGCCCGGCGAGCAGTTCGGTGCGCCGTGCCTGCGAGCCCTTGCCCGCGACTTGCCCGATCTCGGTGAACCGCGCATGGACGTCGGGCACCGTCAACGATGCGGACTCCGCCGGGCGCGGTAGCGAGCGCAGCGAGGCCCACCCGACACCGATCTGCCGTTGCGGCAGCTCACCGGAGAGCCACGACACCACGACCGCGACCTGATCGGCGTCGCCTTCCTCGCCGCCGCGGCCCAGCAGATCGGCGATTCGAGCCGTTTTGGCCAGCCGCGATGAGGACGCACCGACCTCGGCGGACGCCGTGGCGACGTCGAGTAACTGCACGTGTTCAGCCTGACACGCCGATCCGACATTGTTGAGCCGCGAGAGGTCATCCGTCGGGCGCGAGTGACCGCAATTGCACGCCCTTTAGCGGCGTGTCGAGGGACAGACACGGTCGCTCGCGGCAGGGAAACTAGGTGACTTCGAAGTCGACGCTGTGCCAGCCGGTGGCGCCGTCAGGGATCGGTTGGGCAATCGCGGCGGTCTGTGTCGCGCCGGTGTTGTCGGTGGCCCGGGCCGTGATGGTGTGCGGTCCCGGCTGGGTGGCCTGCCACCGGAAACTCCACAGCCGCCAGGTCTCGTTCGAGTAGGCGGCGCCGAGTTCGGCCTGTTGCCAGTCGCCCTGCCCGGCGGGTCCGTCGACGCGCACCTCGACGTTGCGCACCCCGCGGTTCTGCGCCCACGCCACACCACCGAACGTCGCCTCCCCGCGGGGCACGTCTTGACCACTGCGCGGCACGTCGATCCGCGACTCGGTCTTGATCGGCCCGCGCGGTGACCACCCCAGACGCGTCCAGTAGGCCTGGGCGCGGTCGAACCGCGTCACCTCGAGGTCGACCACCCACTTCGTCGCCGAGACATACCCGTACAGCCCGGGAACCACCAGGCGGGCGGGATAACCGTGTTCGGTCGGCAGCGGTTCGCCGTTCATGCCGACCGCCAGCAGTGAGCCCCGGTCGTCGGTGAGCGCCTCGACCGGAGTGCCCGCGGTGAACCCGTCGATCGACATCGACAGCACCATGTCCGCGTCACGGTGAATCCCGGCCTCTGCCAACAGGTCTGATACGCGGTATCCCGTCCACGTCGCGTTGCCGATGAGATCACCGCCGACCGGGTTCGACACACACGTGAGCGTCACCACTTTCTCGACCACGTCGAATTGGTCGAGATCGTCGAAGCGCAAGGTGATTTCGCGATCGACCATGCCGTGGATCCGCAGCTGCCAGTTCTCGCGACTCAACTGCGGCACGCTCAGCGCGGTGTCGATCCGGTAGAAGTCGGCGTTGTTGGTGACGAACGACGCCAGCCCGACACCTTTCGGCTGCACCGTCGCCGGGATCGGGGGAGCGGCGACGTCGACCGGCGGCAGCGCGAATGCCGTGCGGTCACCGGAGACCGAGGTCGTGAGGCGCGACAGCACCACGCCGCCCACTCCGGTCAGCGCGCCAGCCCCGAGGAAGCCCAGCGTGATCAACGACAGCCGTCGGCCGGGATCGGGCCCGTCGTCGCCTGCCTGCCCGACGTCGTCGGTGAACCGCCCCGACGTCAGCAACCGAAGCACCGCGACGCCGCAGGCGGCGCCGACCACCGTCGGCAGGGTGTCCAACAGGGTCGCCCCCGCACGCGAGAGCACCGCCGCGCACCCGGCGACGCCGGCCGCCACGATCGCGACGCTGCCGATCGGAAAGCGCCGCGTCTCCAACGCCGCGGTGGCGGCGGCCACGACGGCGATCACCGCGAGCACGAGCATCGACAGGACGAGTTTGTCCGCCATGCCGAAGGTCTGGATCGCCCACTCCTTGACCGGACCGGGCGTCAGGTCGATGACCGCCGACCCGACGGCGGTACGCGAGTCGGCCCGCGGTCCGACGAAGACGGCGAGCAGTTGGGTCACGCCCAGCGCGACGGCGGCTGCGGCGATGCCGCCCATCGCCTTGGTGCTGCGCGACGTCATGCCGCTCAAAGTACTCACGTTGGCGACCCGACGGGCTTACCGAACGGTGACGTCAGCTAGGTTGCTTTACGAATCGAGCTCTTTTTGGAAAGGGGAGACCCAGGTGGAGATTTCTGGCAAGAAGGCCATCGTCGTCGGCGGAGCGTCGGGCTTCGGCAAGGCGACGGCCGAGTTGCTGGCTCAACGCGGCGCGGACGTGGCGGTTCTGGACCGCCCGCAGTCGAAGGGCAAGGAAGTGGCCGACGCTATCGGTGGCTCCTTCTTCGAGGTGGACGTCACCGACTTCGAGGGCACCGAGAAGGTGCTGCAGCAGGCGATCGACAAGCTCGGCGGGCTGCACATCATCGTGACGACGGCCGGTGGCGGCGCCGCCGAGCGCACGGTCAAGAAGGACGGCCCGCACAGCCTCGACACGTTCCGTAAGTGCGTGGACCTCAACCTCATCGGCACGTTCAACATCAGCAGGCTGGCCGGTTGGCAGATGAGCCAGCAGGATCTCGTCGACGACGAGCAGGAAGAGCGCGGCGTCATCATCAACACCGCCTCGATCGCGGCGTTCGAGGGCCAGATCGGGCAGGTCGCCTACACCGCGTCCAAGGCCGCGATCGCGGGGATGTGCCTGACGATGGCCCGCGACATGGGCAGCCTGGGCATCCGGGCGCTGGCGATCGCGCCGAGCCTGTTCGCCACGGGTCTGACCGAGGGCATTCCCGACGAGTTCGCCAAGGCACTGACCAAGGACGCGGCGTTCCCGAAGCGGCTCGGCAAGCCCGAGGAGTACGCCAAGCTGGTGGCCGCGATCGTCGAGAACCCGATGCTCAACGGCCAGTGCCTGCGCCTGGACGCCGGCCAGCGCTTCGCCCCCAAGTAGAGGTGTGATTTCGGTGTAGTTGGTTGCGCTCACCGCCACCAACTACACCGAAATCGCAGATAGGGTGAGGCGGCCGACTCCCGTGCCGCTTCCGCGATCCATTTGACACGATGGCTGCATGCCCGACGACGCGCATCGCCTTCCGACACTGAGCCAGGACGACCAGGCCGCGCTGCAGCAGTGGGTGCGCGCGGAGGGTCTGGGCACGACGGTCAGCGCTGTCGAACCGCTGACCGGCGGAACGCAGAACATCGTGGTGCGCTTGCTGATCGACGACCGGCCCATGGTGCTTCGACGACCGCCGGCCCATCCGCGGCCGACGAGCGACAAGACGATGCTGCGCGAGATCGCGGCGCTGCGGACGTTGGCGGGGACACCGGTGCCGCATCCCGGATTCATCGCCGGCTGTGAGGATCTCAGCGTCCTCGGCGTGGTCTTCTACCTGATGGAAGTGGTCGACGGCTTCAACCCCGGTGACGACATGTCCGAGGCCTACGTGCGCGATCCGGCGATGCGCCATCAAGTGGGGTTGTCGTATGCGGCGAGCCTGGCCGCGCTCGGGCAGGTCGAATGGGAGGGCAGCCCGCTCGCCGAGCTCAAACGGCCCGGATCCTTTCTGGAGCGTCAGGTTCCGCAGTTCCTCCGGCTGCTCGAAAGCTACCGGCACGACCGATACGACCCCGAGTCGCTGGCCGTGACCGAACTCGCTGAGTGGTTGGCGTCGAACCTACCGCCGGAGGGTCGTCCGGGTGTCCTGCACGGTGACCCGCACCTGAGCAATGTGCTGCTGCGTCGCGACAGGCCAGAGGTGGCGGCGTTCGTCGACTGGGAGATGTGCACGATCGGCGATCCGCTGCTCGATCTGGGCTGGATGCTGATCTGCTGGCCGCTGGAGACCAACACGATCACCGCGGGCGCAGAGCTCGCGGCGCTCGGCGGACTGGCCACCCGTCGCGAACTCCTCGACGCCTACCTCGAAGCCGGCGGCCGCGAAACATCAAGCCTCGATTGGTATGTCGCGATGGCGTGCTTCAAGCTGGGGATCGTCATTGAGGGCACCTGGTCGCGGTTCCTGATCGGTCAGGCGAGCCGGGACGCGGGGGAGCGGTTGCATGCCAACGCCCAGAACCTCATCGATCTCGGCAAGCGGGTGATCAAGGGCGACAGCCCCTTCGAGCTCTAGGCGTAGGTGTCGATCGCCAGCTGGACGGCCAGCGCCACGCCGGCTGCGCCGATCACGACGCGCAACGGCCCCGCAGGTGCGTGTCGCACGACGACCGGCCCGAGCCGGGAGCCGATCAGACAGCCCAGGCCCAGCACCAACATCGCACCCCACTGCACCGGCGCCAACATCGCGAACACCACGGCCGCCACGAGGTTCGCCACACCCAGGATCACGTTCTTGCCCGCATTGGCCTCCGCGAGCGAGGCGTGGCCGGTGCGCAAGAGGAGCGCCAGCAGCAGCACACCCGCGGCAGCACCGAAATAGCCGCCGTAGATACAGATCAGGAACACCGCGGTCGCCTCGATGACCACCGCTGCACGGCGACGCCCCGTGCTCGGCTCGTCACCGGGAGCCCGGCGGGGCAGCAGGATCGCGACCGAGGCGACAGCGAGCAGAACCGGCACCGACCTCTCGAAGCCCTCGGCGGGCGTGGTGAGCAGCAGCGCGGCGCCGGCCACACCACCGAACACCGCGATCGGTGCGGTGCGCAGGATCCACCTGCCCTGCCCCTTGAGTTCAGGACGCGACCCCAACACCGAGCCGATCCCGTTGAACACGAGCGCCACGGTGTTCGTCACATTGGCGGTGACCGGGGGCAACCCGAAGAGCAGCAGCGCGGGATAGGTGGCCACCGAGGCCAACCCGGCGATGCTGCCGGTGAGCCCGCCGAGAACGCCGGCGGCGAACAGCAGGGCCCACGTCATCGAAGGTCACGCTACGGCCAGCGCGTGGCGTCCGAAGATTCGAGGCGCTGTGATCTGCCTCGCTCGGGCGCCGTCAGTCAGACCTGAAGAACTGACGGTCAGTTTGCGAACGGTTTTTCCTTTGCGGCCCGGTCGGTGGTTGTCTACGATCGAACGCGTGCCGAGGCGACTCGTAGTAGCAACCCGCAGCGGGGTCTGATCTGACCGACCCCTCGCTGTGGGTCGTCGCTACGTAGTCGGTCACTTCTCTTCGAAGAAAAGACCGGCACATGACCTCGTTCGCAACACAATCCGCTACCAGCGCAGCACCGTCGGCATTCGCGGCCTCTCTCGACGCCCCGCCGCCCCGCGGTCTGCGCGAGGAGGCCGACGCGATGTCTTTCGACACCTTTCTCGCCGAGTACGCGCCCACGTCGGGACCGGTGAGGCTGGGCAACTGGAGCTGCGCCGACGGCAGTCGCCCCGCCAACCGGCTGGGCCCACGCAACTATCAGGCGACGCTGGCCATCGGAGATCGCATCTGCACGACGACAGCGGCCGCACCCGGCCCCGTCGCCGCACTGACCTCGATGCTCTACGACCGCGGGATCTCGGTGGAGATGACCGCCTTTCACCAGGTGAGCGCCGGTGAGCGCACCGCCACCTTCATCCGCGGCTCGGACGGGCTGAATTCGGAGTGGGCGATGGGGCTGTCCGAGGACGCCACGCAGTCGGCGTTGAGCGCCGTCATCGCGTGTGCGAACCGCCTACTGGTGGCGTCCTGACCGCCGCCTGATCACCGCGAAATTGCATTCCGGCAGGCTGTCACTCGAACAATCGCTGCTGGAATGCCATTTCGCGGCAACGACGGGTCAGTGCAGCGGGCGCAGCACGATGTGCATGCCGTCCTTGGGCACCGGCATGCCGCCGTAATCCCACTCGGTCGTGTAGTCCGGGCGGGGCAGTTCGAGCCGGTACTTGCGCAGCAGCCGGTGCAGGATCGTCTTGACCTCCAGCTGGCCGAAGGTCATGCCGATGCACTTGTGCGCCCCGCCGCCGAAGGGGCTGAACGCGTAGCGGTGCTGCTTGTGCTCGTTGCGCGGCTCGGTGAACCGCAACGGGTCGAACTTCATCGGGTCGGGGTAGAACTCCTCGAGCCGGTGGTTCATCCCCGGATAGGCGATGACGTTGGTGCCCTTCGGCAGGTAGTGGCCGAGCAACTCGGTGTCCCGCACGGTTTGGCGCATGGCCCACTGCACCGGCGTCACCAGGCGGATCGACTCGTTCATCACCAGATCCAGCGACTCGAGCTTGTCCAGCGACTCGATGTCGGCAGGCCCGTCGCCGAGGCGATCGGACTCCTCGCGGCAGCGCTCCTGCCACTCGGGATGCTTGGCGAGGTGGTAGATCATCGTCGTCGCCGTCGAGGTCGACGTGTCATGCGCGGCCATCATCAAGAAGATCATGTGGTTGACGATGTCATCGTCGGAGAACTTGTTGCCGTCCTCGTCCTCGGTGTGGCACAGCACCGTCAACAGATCCGAGCCGTCCTTGCCGCGGCGTTCCTTGACCCGCTCCTCGAAGTACTCCTCGAGCAGCTTGCGGGCCTGCATGCCGCGCCACCAGGTGAACGGGCGCACGGGTTTGCGGATGATCGCGTTGCCGGCGCGGGTGGTGGTGGTGAATGCTTGGTTGACCTTGGTGACCAGTTCCTTGTCGGAGCCGGGTTCGTGGCCCATGAACACCATCGAGGCGATGTCGAGGGTCAGTTCCTTCATCGCCGGGTACATCAGGAAGCGCCCGTCGTTGACGACCCAGTCGTTGGCGATCACCTGCGAGACCACTTGGTCGACCTGCTCCTGGTACCCGACCAGCCGGGAGCGGACGAACGCCTCCTGCATGATGCGCCGGTGAAACATGTGCTCCTCGAAGTCCAGGAGCATCAGGCCGCGATGGAAGAACGGCCCGATCACCGGAACCCAGCCCTGCTGGGAGAAGTCCTTGTTGCGGTTGGAGTAGACGGCCTGAGCGGCGTCGGGGCCGAGCGCCGCGACGGCGGGCAGCGCAGGCGAGTCGGCGTAGTACAGCGGGCCGTACTTGCGGTAGACGTGCAGCAGGTAGTCGGGTCCGCCACGGAACATCTCGATCATGTGCCCGAGGATCGGCAGACCGGCGTCGCCGATCACCGGCTTGAGATCGCTGCCCGGGGGCGGCTCGGCCATCGGCTTCTGTGGGAAGTCCGTGTTGAGCAGCTTGCGCTCAACGATTCCCATGCCGGGGAAGTTGTTGAACGACGGGGTCAACCGGCGCTTGGCCTGGTCGAGCAGATAGTCCGTCGTGCTGATCGTCGCGGTCATTCACGAGCTCCTGTGCAATGGAATGTGGCCGTTGTCACTCTCATCACCATCCTGGATGGCAGACTTGACGCATGTCAAGTTTTGTTCTGGCGCGGCGCGGTGCAAAGGTCTAGGGCGATGAGCGCCCAACCAGCATCGCAAACGCGTCGCAGCCGCGGTGACCGGCAGCGTGACGCAATCCTCAGCGCCGTGCGCGACCTGGTGCAGCAACAGCCGTTCGCGGACCTGTCGGTCAGCGCGATCAGCGAACACGCCGGCGTCGCCCGTTCCGGGTTCTACTTCTACTTCGACTCCAAGTACGCGGTGCTCGCCGAGATCCTGGCCGGCGCCGGCGAGATGCTCGACAGCCTCACCCACCACTTCGCACCCCGCGAGCCGGGGGAGACGCCCGAGGCGTTCGCGAAACGGATGGTGGGCAGCGCGGCGGCGGTGTACGCCAACGACGATCCGGTGCTGACCGCGTGTGCGGTCGCCCGCAACACCGACGCCAAGATCCGCGAGATGATGGACGACTTCTACGACGGCATCATCGACAAGCTGATCGCGCTGCTGGAGAACGACGCCGACGCGCGCCCGATCTCCGGTGACCTCCCGGCGCTCGTCCGGACGCTGGCCGCGACGACGACGATGACGCTGACGCACGACAGCACGTTCGTCGGCCGCGGCATCGACCCCCGCCGGGCCGTCGACACGCTCGAGCGGTTGTGGGTCGCGGCGTTTTGGGGACACATGCAGCCATCCGGCCAGCCATAAGGCCGGGGTCAGTATCCTCACCGCCATGGCGCACACCGGGTATGCGAACAAGCGTTGCTTTCTGACCGGGGCCGCCAGCGGCATCGGCCGCGCGACCGCGTTGAAGCTGGCCGCCGAGGGCGCCGAGCTCTATCTGACCGACCGCGACGCCGAAGGTCTGGAGAAGACCGTCGCCGACGCACGCGCCCTGGGCGCCGAAGTGGCCGAGCACCGCGCCCTTGATATCTCCGACTACGACGCGGTGGTCGCGTTCGCCGACGACATCCACTCGCGTCACCCGGCGATGGACATCGTGATGAACATCGCCGGGGTATCGGCGTGGGGCACCGTCTCGACGCTGACGCACCAACACTGGAAGTCCATGGTCGATATCAACCTGATGGGACCGATCCACGTCATCGAGGCGTTCGTGCCGCGGATGGTCGCGGCAGGCACGGGCGGCCACATCGTCAACGTGTCCTCGGCGGCCGGGCTGGTCGCGCTGCCCTGGCATGCGGCCTACAGTGCGAGCAAGTTCGGGCTGCGCGGCATGTCCGAAGTGCTGCGCTTCGATTTGGCTCGCCACCGCATCGGGGTGTCGGTGGTGGTTCCGGGCGCGGTGAAAACGCCTCTGGTGCAGACGGTTCAGATCGCCGGCGTCGACCGCGAAGACCCGCGGGTCAAGAAGTGGACCGACCGCTTCAGCGGTCACGCGGTCTCACCCGAGCGCGCCGCCGAGTGCATCCTCAAAGGCGTGCGGCGCAACCGGTTCCTGATTTACACCTCGACCGACATCAGGGCGCTCTATCTGTTCAAGCGCACCATGTGGTGGCCGTACAGCGTCGCGATGCGCGGGGCGAACGTGTTGTTCACCAAGGCACTGCGACCCTCAGCGCATCGCGGTTAGCGCTTACCCCAGTCCCACGCGGGCATGGTCAGCATGCCGAGGCCCTCGACCCGTGTTTCGCCGAGGTCCTTGTACAACGGGATCTCCACTGCGGCCGCCTCCCTTTCGGGGTCCTCGCCGACGGGAACCGTGTCGAGGTGTCCGAGTAGGGCCGCGGAATGGGTGACGACGACGACCTGCGTGGTGTCGGCCGCGGCGCGGATCAGCGACGCCAGCGGGCCCACCAGGTCGGGGTGCAGGGATGTCTCCGGTTCGTTGAGCACCATCAGCGACGGTGGCCGCGGGCTCAGTAGCGCAGCGGCCCATAGAAGGAATCGCAGTGTGCCGTCGGATAATTCGGCAGCCCGCAGCGGTCGCAGCATACCCGGCTGATGCAGCTGCAGATCGAACAGCCCGTCGTGCCCGGATATGGTCACCGTCGCGCCGTCGAAGGCCTCGGCAATGGCCCGTTGGAGGTCGTCGTGGCCGGCCTCGATGACGGTCTGGATCGCGGCGGCCAGGTCGCTGCCGTCGTCGGAGAGTACGGGTGTGCGGGTCCCGACCGTGCGTTGCCGCGAGGGCGCCGCGGGGTCGACGCGAAACCCGTCGTAGAACCGCCAATTGCGCAACCGGTCCCGCACCGCGGCAAGTTCCGGATGCGCACCCGGATGGGCGTATTCAGCGAGCACACTGCGGTAGGCCGGAAGTGCTTGCGTCACTTTGTCGAATCCGCGTCCGTTTTCGGCGCGCGCCTCGACGTAGTCACGGGTCCGGCGCACCAGGGTCGAACTGTTGCGCATGACGGGGCCGGCGAACACCGCCTCACGTTTGATCTCCGGATCGAGTGAGAATAGCGATTCAGGGCCCGCCATCTGAGGAAGGCCGAGGTCGACGAGGTATCCGAAGTCGTCTGCGGCGAAACCCATTTCGAGTGACACCGGACCCGTGCGCGTCGTGCCTTGCACTTGACCGGTGCGGCGCGCCCCGCCGAGTTGTTCGGGACCCGCCCACAGCACCGACTGCAGTCCACCCTCTCGGGCCAGCGATCCGATCACCTCGCCGCGGCCGCAGTCGGCGAGCAGGCGCAACGCCCGATACAGCGACGACTTACCGGTCCCGTTGGCGCCGGTGACCACGGTCAGCTGCGCGAGCGGCAGCACGATCTCGCGCAGCGAGCGATAGCCGCGGATGGCCACCGTGGTGAGCACCTCAGTACCCGCCTTCCGGCGGCGCCAGTTCGAGTCGCACACCCAACAACCGGACAGGGCGGTCGAGTTCGAACTGGGCGAGTATGTCGAGTGCCGTTCGGGTGACGTGCGTTTCGTCCACCGTGGGTTCGGGTAGCTTGCGGATCTTGGTCCTGGTGTAGAAGGTCTTGGTTCGCACCGTCACCGCCACCCGGGTGACGACCCGATTCTGCTCGACGATCTCGCTCAGGGTCTGTCGCGCCAAATCGACGACCGCGGTGTTCATCTCGTCGCGCTCGGTCAGGTCGCGGGGGAAGGTGATGACGTGGCTGCGCGACCGCGGCACCCATGGTGCGGAGCTGACGTCGGTGTCGCCGCCGCCCTTGGCCAGCAGCAGGATCCACAGCCCGGTGGTCGGGCCGAAAGTCTCAGTGAGCACCGTAGCGTCGGTGCCTGCGAGGTCGGCGACGGTGCTGATGCCCATCGTCGCAAGCTTTTTCGCCGTCTTCGGGCCGATTCCCCAGAGCGCGTCGACTTCACGGTCGCCCATCACGGCGATCCAGTTCTCGTCGGTGAGTTGGTACACCCCCGCCGACTCACCGGGCTCGCGTCTCGGCTTGGCGAAACCGGTCGCGACCTTGGCGCGCTGCTTGTTGTCGCTGATCCCCACCGAGCACGACAGACCCGTTCCGGCGGCGATCACCTCGCGGATCCGCTCGGCGAACTCGAACGGACTGTGCGAGTCGTCCAGCTCGGCGCCGACGTAGGCCTCATCCCAACCCCACACCTCCACCGGATGGCCGAAGTCGCGCAGCAAGCCCATGACCTCCTCGGAGGCTTCGTCGTAGGCCTCGGTGTCCAACGGAAGGAACGTCGCTTCCGGGCACTTGCGGGCGGCGCTGCGCAACGGCATGCCCGCCCGCACGCCGTACGCCCTGGCCGGATACGACGCACACGTCACGACCTTGCGGGGCTCGTTCGGGTCGCCGTTGCCGCCAACGACGATTGGCAGACCGGCCAGTTGCGGCTTGCGGCGGATTTCGACGGCGGCCTGGAACTGATCGAGATCGACGTGCAGGACCCAGCGCCTCATCGGGGCCTTCTCCTCTTCGCGCAAGCGCTCATCGGGGCCTTCTCCTCTTCGCGCGAGCGCTCATCGGGGCCTTCTGCTCTTCGCGCAAGCGCTCATCGGCCGCACAGCTTGCGCGCCACCGACTCCCACGCATCACCGAGCGACTCGATCGTCGCGCCGCGCTCTTGGAGCTGATGCCACACATAGTCCGCGTCGAGCAACGCCACCAGCGCGGCGGCCTGTGCATCGAGGTCGCCTGTCGTGCCCGCGGATTCGAGCAGGACCCGAACGTGGCGATGGTGCAGCGTCGCGGGGGTGGTGAACCGCATCTGGGGGTCCCGGTTGGCGTCGGACAGCAGCGCGTGATGTTTGTGGACGAACGTCAACCGATCCCGGCCGTAGGCCAGCAGCCGCTCGAGCGGTGGCGCGCTGGGACCCAGAGGCGGCGGACCGAACAGGAACGCTTGCTGATGTGCCTTTTCGTCCTCGTCGAGCAGCACGATCATCAACCCGGCGCGGCTGCCGAATCGGCGGAACAGAGTGCCCTTGCCGACGCCTGCCGCGGTGGCGATGTCGTCGGTGGTGACCGAGTCGGCACCCCGTTCGGCGATGAGACGGCGTGCGGCGTCCAGAAGTAAGGTGCGGTTGCGCGCCGCGTCACCGCGTTCTTGTGGAGTCTGGTTCGTGACCGGCAGCTCGTTGAGCGGGCGAGGGGCGGCCATGTCAGCAGTTTAGTTCAGACGGAATTATTCGGACCATAGTCCGGTTCTCTTGTGCGAAGATTCCACCGGACGAAGGGACTCGAAAGATGGCGGACAACGCGAAGGTGAACGTGCTGGTGTTGCTGGGCAGCCTGCGGGCGGCGTCGATCAACCGGCAGTTGGTCGAACTCGCACTGGAAACCGCTCCCGACGGTGTTGGTCTGGACTTCTTCGACAGGCTGGGCGAGTTGCCGTTCTACAACGAGGACATCGACAACGACACCGAACGCGGGGGAGCGGCCGACCCCGTGGCGGCGCTGCGCCAAGCTGCCGCCAATGCCGACGCCGCGTTGGTCGTGACCCCCGAGTACAACGGCAGCATCCCGGGCGTGCTCAAGAACGCGATCGACTGGTTGTCGCGGCCGTACGGCAACAGCGCGCTCAAGGACAAGCCGCTCGCGGTCGTCGGTGCGGCCCTCGGGCGGTACGGCGGCCAATGGGCGCACGACGAGGCCCGTAAGAGCTTCGCCATCGCCGGACCGCGGGTCGTCGAGGATCTCAGGCTGTCGGTGCCGAGCAAGGCGTTCGACGGAAGGCATCCGCGGGAGAACGCCGAGGTGGCGGCGAACCTGCGCGACGTCATCGGGAAGCTTGTCGCCGAAATCGGCTGACCGTGTGGCGCGGACAGGCCCGTCGAGCCCGGTCTGAGAAGCCCGCGGCGGCTTTGCTGGCGCGATTCGATGTCCGGCCCGGTTGTCGGTACCGGCTGCTATATCTGGCGCATCGCTGGCCGCATCGAGCGCGGCGGGCGCGACACGCCCTCGGTGTGACGTGCGACACGCCGAGGCGCGCCGCCTCACGGAGCTTACGACCTGGGAATTCCAGAATTGTTATTCAGAACATCTGGTATTCCTTCGCAATGTCGGACACTAGGTGTAGTGTTTCGAAGCACCGACAGGCCCCACGATTCCCAAGCATCTCCGAGGGCCGGCCGGAGCCCCCGACCCGGGTTGTCTGGAATTTCCAGACACGGCGGCGGTGGCTTCGGACGGCAGGAATTTTCCGGGTCTGCGGGTTGCTGAAATTCCATGAATCTCGGCAACAAGAAGTGTCCGACCAGTTGCCAGCCAGCGTGCAGGGCCAGTTGTAGAGGAGCCGAACCGCAGATGACTCAGCACTCGATCACCGTGTACACGAAGCCCGCATGCGTGCAGTGCAACGCCACCTACAAGGCGTTGGACAAGCAGGGCATCGCCTACGAGACCGTCGACATCAGCCTCGACAGCGAAGCCCGCGACTACGTGATGGCGCTGGGTTACCTGCAGGCCCCGGTCGTCGTGGCCGGCAACGAGCACTGGTCGGGCTTCCGGCCCGACCGCATCAAGGCGCTCGGGGCGGTCGCGGCAACGGCTTAGGCGGCTCAGCCGGCCGACGGGTACTCGACGGGCAGAAAGGGGGGCGCGTGATGAGCAACCTCGTGTACTTCTCCAGCGTCTCGGAGAACACCCACCGCTTCGTCCAGAAGCTGGACCTGCCCGCGACACGCATTCCGCTGCACGGGCGCATCGAGGTCGACGAGCCCTACGTGTTGGTCCTGCCCACCTACGGCGGCGGGCGGGCCACGCCGGACATCAACGACGGTGGCTATGTGCCCAAGCAGGTCATCGCATTCCTCAACAATGAACACAACCGGTCGTTGATCCGCGGCGTCATCGCCGCGGGCAACAACAACTTCGGCGCCGAGTTCGCCTACGCGGGCAATGTCGTGTCCCGCAAGTGCGGCGTTCCGTACCTGTACCGCTTCGAACTGATGGGAACCCCGGACGACGTCGCCGCCGTCCGTTCGGGTTTGGAAGACTTTTGGAAGGACCAGACGTGTCACCAACCGTCACAGCTGCAGAGCCTGTAACGTCCGCGCCGGCAACGCTGCCCGGCGAGACGGACTACCACGCGCTCAACGCGATGCTGAATCTGTACGACGCCGACGGCAAGATTCAGTTCGACAAGGATGTGCTGGCCGCGCGTGAGTACTTCCTGCAGCATGTCAACCAGAACACGGTCTTCTTCCACAACCAGGACGAGAAGCTCGACTACCTGATTCAGAAGGAGTACTACGAGCGCGAGGTGCTCGACCAGTACTCGCGTAACTTCGTCAAGACGCTGCTGGATCGGGCGTACGCCAAGAAGTTTCGGTTCCCGACGTTCCTCGGTGCGTTCAAGTACTACACCTCCTACACGCTGAAGACCTTCGACGGAAAGCGGTACCTCGAGCGCTTCGAGGACCGCGTGGTCATGGTGGCGCTCACTCTGGCGGCCGGGGACACCACGCTGGCCGAGAAGCTCGTCGACGAGATCATCGACGGCCGCTTTCAGCCGGCTACGCCGACGTTCCTCAACTCGGGCAAGAAGCAGCGCGGTGAGCCGGTCAGCTGTTTCCTTCTTCGCATCGAGGACAACATGGAGTCGATCGGACGCTCCATCAACTCGGCGCTGCAGCTGTCCAAGCGCGGCGGCGGAGTCGCGTTGCTGCTGACCAACATTCGGGAACACGGCGCACCGATCAAGAATATCGAGAACCAAAGCTCGGGTGTCATCCCGATCATGAAGCTGCTCGAGGACTCGTTCTCCTACGCCAATCAGCTCGGTGCGCGCCAGGGAGCCGGTGCGGTGTACCTGCACGCCCACCATCCCGATATCTACCGGTTCCTCGACACCAAGCGCGAGAACGCCGACGAGAAGATCCGGATCAAGACGCTGAGCCTGGGCGTGGTGATCCCCGACATCACGTTCGAGCTGGCCAAGAAGAACGAGGACATGTACCTGTTCTCGCCGTATGACGTCGAGCGGGTCTACGGTTTGCCGTTCGCCGACATCTCGGTCACCGAGAAGTACTACGAGATGGTCGATGACAGCCGCATCCGCAAGACGAAGATCAAGGCGCGCGAGTTCTTCCAGACGCTGGCCGAGCTGCAGTTCGAGTCGGGTTACCCGTACATCATGTTCGAGGACACGGTGAACCGGTCGAACCCGATCGACGGCAAGATCACCCACTCGAACCTGTGCTCGGAGATCCTGCAGGTGTCGACTCCGTCGGAGTTCAACGAGGACTTGTCCTACAAGAAGATCGGCAAGGACATCTCGTGCAACCTGGGTTCGCTGAACATCGCCAAGGCGATGGACTCGCCGGACTTCGCGCAGACCATCGAGGTGGCCATCCGTGCGCTGACCGCGGTGAGCGATCAGACGCACATCACCTCGGTGCCGTCAATCGAGCAGGGCAACAACGACTCTCACGCCATTGGTCTGGGCCAGATGAACCTGCACGGGTACCTGGCCCGCGAGCGGATCTTCTACGGTTCCGAAGAGGGTGTGGACTTCACCAACATCTACTTCTACACGGTGCTGTATCACGCGCTGCGGGCGTCGAATCGCATTGCGATCGAACGGGGTAGCGCGTTCACGGGATTCGAGAAGTCGAAGTACAAGTCGGGGGAGTTCTTCGACAAGTACACCGAGCAGGTGTGGGAGCCCAAGACCGACAAGGTTCGTCAGCTCTTCGCCGATGCCGGCATCCGGATCCCCGACCAGGAGGACTGGAATCGGCTGAAGGAGTCGGTGCAGCAGCACGGCATCTACAACCAGAACCTGCAGGCCGTGCCGCCGACGGGGTCGATCAGCTACATCAACCACTCGACCAGCTCGATCCACCCGATCGCCAGCAAGGTCGAGATCCGCAAGGAAGGCAAGATCGGCCGCGTCTACTACCCGGCGCCCTACATGACCAACGACAACCTGGAGTACTTCCAGGACGCGTACGAGATCGGGTACGAGAAGGTCATCGACACCTATGCCGCGGCCACCCAGCACGTCGACCAGGGTTTGAGCCTGACGCTGTTCTTCAAGGACACGGCCACCACGCGCGATGTGAACAAGGCGCAGATCTACGCCTGGCGCAAGGGCATCAAGACGCTGTACTACATCCGGCTGCGCCAGATGGCCCTCGAAGGCACTGAGGTGGAGGGCTGCGTCAGCTGCATGTTGTAGGACCGCCACGCCGAGTGTCGGTTTGAGACACGCAGTGTGCGGATCAGCCGTGCACTAATCCGACACTCGGCGAGCGCTTCAGCCCAAGGCAAGAGTGGGCAGGCGGTCCACCCGCGTCAGCACCCGGTGCTTCGGCGGAACGCCGGGGCCGGTCTGGGCCTCCTCTGGCTTCGCCTCGTGGTCTATCCAGCATTCGCCGGTTCTCTCGTCGTAGTCGCCGTCGTAGAACACGCAGCACACGCCGAGACCGTCAGTGTCCTGATGGTCGGCCGCGCACTCCCAGAAGTCGTCGCTGACGGGAACGGCGCCAGCGGTTGCGGCCAGTCCGAGGGCGACGCCGACTGTCGTCACCGCGGTCGCCAGAAGTCGTGTGATGGTCATGGCGTAGAGCCTGCTGCCCAGGCGTTTGTGGCGAAACGGGGTGCCCGCCGCAGCCTTTCGACCGCCTCTGAGGGCCAGCGGTGCATTGCGGTTAGGGGAATAGGGGGCGTGTCGTCGCCGAGCGCACGGTTCCGAACATAAAAGGATGAATGGAAGCAACCGTACGCCCGGCGCCAAAAGGTAAGGCTTGCCTCAGCTCACACTGGCGTTTACATTAACCGAAAAGATTTCCTCTAAATAGGAGTCCGGTTGATGCTCACGCGCTTGTGCGTTCTCGCGGCGACGATGATGGCCGCCGCCACGTTTGCTCCAGCGGCGCATGCCCAGCCCGCTCCCGCGCATGAGTTCGCGATCACCTCCGAAGTCCCGACCCTTGCCGAACTCGACGCGCAGATCCGGCTGCTGGTCGGCACTCCCGCCCCGGACGCGGTCAAGGCCGCTCAGCTCGAGGGCGGCGAGCGGGCAGTGGTGGTGCCGAAGATGGTCTACCGGATCGGATTCTTCCGCCCGCCGCGCGGTTCGAGCGCGGTGACCGGTCCCGAGACTCACGACGGCGATCGCCACACCGCGATCATCAACGCGAGCAGGCAGGGGGCGCCGACCGTGCGCGTGGAAGCCGAATGGCGCCGGATCGACGGTCAGTGGAAGCTGGCGAGCAAGTCGCTGTGCAACGGCATCAAGACCCTCGGCCTTCCGATTCCCTGCAATTTCGAATGATGTCCGCGTGATCGAAGTCGTTGGGTTGACCAGGTCGTTCGGGCGCCACCACGCCGTCGATGACGTCACCGTCACCTTTCCCGCCGGCTCCGTCACCGCACTGCTCGGTCTCAACGGCGCCGGCAAGACCACGCTGCTGCGGTTGCTGGCCGGGCTGATCCGACCCGACAGCGGAACGATCTCGGTGTGCGGACAACGCACCGGCCACGACCAACGCCTGCTGGGATTTCACCTGGGCCCGACCTCCATGAACCCCCGCCACACCGTGCAACGCCACTTGTCCTGGCTCGCAGCACTTTCGGGCATCGACGGCGCACGCCTCGACGAGGTCGTCCGCGAGACCGAACTACACGACCATCGGTCGGTGCGCATCGACCGGCTATCACTGGGCATGCGTCAGCGCGTGGCCATCGCGGCCACCTTGCTGGCCGACCCGCAGACGCTGCTGTTCGACGAACCCCTCAACGGTCTCGACGTTCCCGGCATCGTCTGGTTCCGGTCACTGCTTCGCCGGCTCGCCGAACAGGGCCGCACGGTCGTCGTCGCCACCCACCTGCTTGGCGAAGTGGCGCTGACCGCCGACCACGTCGCAGTGCTCAGTCGCGGCCGCATGCAGGCCGCCGGCCAGCTGGCGCAGTTGACGCCTACCGGTGCCGACGCCCGGGAATGGCTCGAGGAAACCCTGCTGGAGTACGCGTGAGCACTGTCGCGGTGGCGCGCAGCGCGCGTGCCGAGATTATCCGCACCGGCGGGCGCAGCAGGCTGTGGACGGTGGTGGCGCCCGCGGCGGTGATCCTCCCGGTGGTGATCACGTTCGGCATCGCGCTCGTCGCGGAGTCGTTCGCGCGGATCCCCGGCCAGATCTCGGTGCTGCAGGTGACGACCTCGAACGCGGCCTACTGGGTCATCACGATCACCGTCGCGCTGGTGGCCGTTGCGGGAGCCGACGGGCAGGCCGCTGAAAGCCGCTACGGCGCAGGCGAACACGTACGCCTCGCCATTCCGCAGGCCTGGCCGGTGTTGCTCGGCCGGTGGGTGTTCTACGGTGCTCTGGGCGCGCTGGTGGCCATCGCGACTCTCGTCGTGGTGCTCGCGGGCCTGCCTGCGGTCGCGCCGATCGTTTACGGACCGGTGTCGCTGACCGACGATGTCGGGCTGCGACTGTTGTGGACGGTGCCGGTGCTGGCGCTGTTCGCGGCGGGGGCGGGTGTGGGAGTCGGGGCCCTCACCCGCTCGCCGCTCGCCGCGGTGGGCGGCATCCTGCTGTGGGCGTTCGTGGCCGAAACCGCGGCCGGTTATCTGCCCAGCGGAGCGACGCTCCAGCGTTTCATGCCCCTGTTGAACGCGGTGTACGCCACCGGGCAGGACACCGTACTCACGCCGCCGTGGGGCCAGACCGGCGCTCTGCTCTACGCATGCTCAGTTTTCACGGCGATCTTCGGGATCGCCGCCGTTGGAAGGACAATCCGAAGATGACAGGCAAAGAATCACTTCCGCTCGCGCAGCGGTCCGATGCGGACCTGCCGGGCCACTGGCTGCTGGCCCGGCTGGGCAAGCGGGTGCTGCGGCCGGGCGGACTCGAGCTGACCAGCCGGCTGCTCGCGGCCGCCAAGATCGGCGGCGCCGACGTCGTCGAACTCGGCCCGGGTCTGGGCCGCACCGCCACCGACATCGTCGCCCAACAGCCGCGCTCCTACGTCGGGGTCGACGACACCGCCGCCACCAGTGAGACGGTGCGCGCGGTTGTCGCCCCTGTCGACGGCAAGGTCGTGGTGGCCAACGCCGCCGAGACCGGATTGCCTTCGGGCAGCGCCGATGTGGTGATCGGCGAAGCGATGCTGACGATGCAGGGCGACCGCGACAAGCGTGCGATCGTCGCCGAGGCTTTCCGGGTGCTGCGGCCGGGCGGCCGCTACGCGATCCACGAACTGGGTCTACAGCCCGATGACCTCCCGCAGGACACCAAGGACGTGATCCGCCGCGACATGGCGCGCGCGATCAAGGTCAACGCGCGGCCGCTGACGACGTCGGAATGGGTGGCGCTGCTGACCGAGGCCGGCTTCGAGGTGGTGACCGTCGACCACGCGAAGATGGCGCTGCTCAATCCGGCGCGGGTTCTGGCCGACGAGGGGTTCACCGGTGCGCTGCGGATCGTCGGCAGCCTGATCGCCAGGCCCGCGGCACGCAAGCGGGTCATCGGTATGCGCAAGACGTTCCACCGCTATCGGCGCGCACTGACCGCGGTTGCGGTCGTCGGTGTCGTGCCGACGTCGTGACAGACTCGAACCATGCCAGTGTCGCGCCACGACCTCGATGCGCAGCCGGAACGGGCGGCAGGCCAACAGCGCCAGAAAGTGCTGAGCCTGCTGAAGAACGCCGCGAACCCGGTCGACGCCCAACAAGTCGCCGACGCGCTGCAGATCCACATCACCACGGCCCGCTTCCACCTGACGACGCTTGAGGAACAGGGCTTCATCCGGCGGGGCAATGCGACCAAGGCCGGTCGAGCGGGGCGACCGCGGCTCACGTACGAGCCGGCGCCCCGGTTCGACTACGCCGACATCGTCTCGCTGTTCGCTACCCACCTGGGCGGAACGGTGCGGGAGCGCGAACAACGTGCTCTGCAGATCGGTGCGGACCTGGCCCATCGGGTCCGGTTGGCCCGCAGGCGACCCGAGGTCACAATCGCCGACATGGTGGTCGCCACCCTCAACGAACTCGGCTTCCAGGTTCGTTCGTTGCTGACCTCGTTCGGCGAAGTGACGGTGCAGATCTGCACGTGCCCACTGGCCGAGGTGGCCGCGTCGGCGCCGGAAGTCGTGCGCGGCATCCAGCAGGGCCTCATCCAAGAGGTGATCAACCTGAACGCCGACGCCGTCGGCGCCCGCTATCAGGCGTCGGTCACGCCCGACCCGCACGGTGGCTCGTGCGAAGTCAGTTTGGTATTGCGTCCCGAACGGTGAATATCGGGGCGAGAAGGGAAGACTCATGACCGCGACAACCGCGCTGTCGTTACAACAGCTCGCCGACGAGCAACTCGCCGCCGCGAAGGCCGCTTCGTCGGGCCGTTCCGCGCAGACCGTGTACGGCGGCAGCGGGCGCACGCTACGTCAGACCGTGCTGGCACTGACCGCCGACCACGGCCTGGACGACCACGAAAGCCCCGGCGAGGCAACGCTGTTGGTGTTGCGAGGCCGGGTGCAGCTGCGTTCGGTGAGCTCCTCGGTGGAGGGCAGCACAGGAGACTACCTCCCGATACCGCACGAACGTCACAGCCTTGCCGCCCTCGAGGATTCGGCGGTGTTGTTGACGGTCGTCGCCAAGAAGTGAGCTAGGCCTGCGGTCTCACTTGATGGTGTGCTGCGGGCCTTGGGCCTTCTTGTAGAGAGCCTTGAGCATCCGGTCGCGGAACATCGCGTTGTCGATGAGCTTCACCCCGGCGTTGGCCAGCTTGGGTTGTCCGATCAACTTGTGCATGTAGCGGCCGCGGCGATATTCGCGGCCCCACGCGGCCTCCATGCGCTGCGCGTAGTTCGTGAAGTCGTCGGGCCCGCCGTTCTGCAGGGCCGCGATCGCGCATTCGCCTGCGGCCAAGCCGGATTCGAGCGCCTTGGAGATGCCCGCGCCTGAGGCCGGTTTGCCCGCACCCAGCGAGTCGCCGGTGAACAGCACGCCTGGGCGCCATGGCGGCCACGCGGTGAACCCCATCGGCAGTCGCCAGGCCCGGACACTCTTGTTTTTCTTCAGCTCCTCGATCGGCGGCAACTCCCAGTCCGTAGGCAGAGTGCGGAGGAACTCGCCGAGGAACTGCGTGGCATTGATCGACTGCCAATTCTTATAGCTGTTGACGTAGCCCAGCCCGATGTTGAAGATGCCGTTGCCCATCGGGAACACCCAGCCGTACCCGGGTAGCTGGTCGCCCTCGAAGACGAGCTTGAGATAGATGTCGAGGCTGTCGGAGTCGGGCCGGTTGGCGTGCATCTCGGAGCGGATCGCGATCGCCGAGTAGCCGTTGTACTCGGAGTCGATCTTGAGGGCCCGCTTGATCGGGGAGTAGGCGCCGTCGGCGGCGATCACCGCGTCGCCATAAACCTTTTCGCCGCTCTTGAGCGTCACCCCCACGACGCGACCCTTCTCCAGGATCGGCCCGGACACTTCAGCGCCCTGGCGCACCTCGGCACCCGCGGACTCGGCGTGCTTGAGCAGCGTGGTGTCGAGGCGCTCGCGGCTCACGGTGTGGCCGTGGTCGGGCATACCGGGCCGCTTCGGAAACGACAGTTCCCACTCGCTCGGGCTGAAGACCGTCACGCGATTCACCCGGTGATACGTGGCCACCTCGTCGGCCAGTCCCATTTTCTGCAGATAACTCACCGCGCGGGCGGTAAGCCCGTCCCCGCAGGGCTTGGCCCGCGGGAACTCGGCCTTGTCCAGAACCGCGACCTTCGCGCCGGTCTGAGCGGCCTGCCATGCGGCCGCCGAGCCGGAGGGCCCGCCACCTGCGATGACCAGGTCGTATTGCTGCGTCATGAAACTCGTCTCGTCGATCGGCTGTCGCAGCGATATTACCCGTGCTGCGTTGGCCTCTCTTGTCGGACGGAGTTGCCCAGACGTGGCGTCCGGAAACGCATGCGACGTGGTCTGAGCTGGTCAGCAGTGCTTGAGCGGTAGAGTGACCGGGTGCGACGAGCGGGCAGGCCACGGTCGAGTGGCGAGCCGGGCGTCAAGGTGGACGCCCGCAGCGAGCGCTGGCGCGAACACCGCAAAAAGGTGCGCGCCGAGATCGTCGACGCCGCCTTCCGCGCCATCGACCGGCTGGGTCCCAACGTCAGCGTGCGCGAGGTCGCCGAAGAGGCCGGCACCGCCAAACCCAAGATCTACCGCCACTTCACCGACAAGTCCGACATGTTCGGCGAGATCGGCCAGCGCATGCGAGACATGTTGTGGGCGGCGATCATCCCGTCGATCGATGTGGAGCATGACTCCGCGCGCCAGATCGTCGGGCGTGGCGTCGGACATTACGTCGAGCTGGTCGAGCAGCATCCCAACGTGGTGCGGTTCCTGTTGCAGGGTCGGTTCGCCGACAAGTCAGCAGCCGCGATGACGACCGTCAACCGGGGCAGCGAGATCACGCTCGCCGTCGCCGACATGATCAGCGAGGAACTCAAGGATCTGGCGCCGGATCCGGCAGCCTTCGAGCTCGCGGCGTACGCAATCTTCGGTACCGCGGCATCGGCGACGGACTGGTGGCTGGGCGACGATGACGACGGCACCCGCCGCATGCCCGCCGATCAGTTCGTCGCGCACATGACCACGATCATGGTGGGCGCGATCAACGGCACCGCCGAGCTGCTCGGCATCCAGATTGACCCTGACCAGCCGATTAACACCGCTGTTCGCAAGCAGCAGCCCGTCGCCTGACTTCGGCGTTGACACCACTTCGCGCGGACCGGAGACTGGAAAGTACCCAGTACCGGCGTTCCCAGGATGTGCCCACCACGTAGGGTGCACGCGCCAACTGGGGTAATAGGGGAGACCATGACGGTTGCCGAGCAGACGGCCGAGGACACCACTGCCCAACAACCGGTGCACACCCGCGCACTGATCATCGGCACCGGCTTCTCCGGTCTCGGAATGGCCATTGCGCTGCAACGCCAGAACGTCGACTTCCTGATGCTGGAGAAGGCCGACGAGATCGGTGGCACCTGGCGCGACAACACCTACCCCGGGTGCGCCTGCGACATCCCGTCACACATGTACTCGTTCTCGTTCGAGCCCAAGGCCGACTGGCGTCACATGTGGTCGTTCCAGCCGGAGATCTTCGACTACCTCAAGGGCGTGACCGAAAAGTACGGGCTGCGTCGCTACATCCGCTTCGGTGCCCACGTCGACCGTGCCCATTGGGACGACAACGAACTGCGCTGGCACGTCTTCACCAAGGACGGGCGCGAGTTCGTCGCGCAGTTCGTCGTCTCCGGGGCGGGCGGCCTGCACATCCCGTTCGTCCCGGAATTTCCCGGGCTCGACGAATTCGCCGGTGCCACTTTTCATTCCGCCGAGTGGGACCATGATGTCGATCTGACCGGCAAACGGGTGGCGGTGATCGGCACCGGTGCGAGTGCGATTCAGATCGTGCCGGAGATTGTCAAGGACGTCGGCGCGCTGCACCTGTATCAGCGCACGCCGGCATGGGTGATGCCGCGGCCCAACAACCCGATTCCGCGATGGGCGCGCGACCTGTTCACCAACGTGCCCGGCACCCGGCAACTGATGCGGGCGGCCATCTACTGGATCCACGAGGGCGTCGGTTTCGCGATGACGCGCGAGCCGCGGCTGCTGAAAATCGGTGAGCTGCTGGGTAAGTGGAACATCAACAAGTCGATCAAGGACCGCGAGTTGCGCCGCAAGCTGACGCCGAACTACCGGGCCGGGTGTAAGCGAATCCTGAACTCCGACACGTACTATCGCGGCATCGCCGATCCGAAGACCGACGTCGTCACCGACGCCATCGCGCGGTTCACGCCGACGGGCATCGTCACTGCCGACGGCGTCGAAAGGGAAACCGACGTCGTCGTGTTCGCCACCGGATTCCACGTCACCGACTCCTATACGTACGTCCACATCAAGGGCCCGCGTGGCGAGGACCTGGTGGACCGCTGGAACCGCGAGGGCATCGCGGCGCTGCGCGGCATCACGGTCGCCGACATGCCGAACCTGTTCTTCCTGCTCGGGCCCAACACCGCGCTGGGGCACAACTCGGTGGTGTTCATGATCGAATCGCAGATCCGCTACGCCGCGCAGGCGATCGCGGCCGTGGACCGGGCCGGCGCGCAGGCGTTGGCGCCGACGCGCGAGGCGCAGGACAGCTACAACGAGCAGCTGCAGGACGAACTGTCCGGGACCGTGTGGAGCACCGGCGGCTGTCAGAGCTGGTATCTCGACGAGCACGGCGTGAACCGGACGCTGTGGAGCGGCATGACATGGCAGTACTGGTTGGCCACCCGCAAGTTCGACAAGTCGGAGTATCGGTTCTTCGGCGGGCAGCGCGCGTCGCTGGCTGCCTAGTGTGCTGAGATCGCGATTTCGGCGTTGTCGGTGCGCAGAGTCGATCAGAATGCCCACTCGCCGCAGCGGTAACTCGTCGGCGGGAACGACACGCCAACACACGATGTTGTGTTAGCCGTGGATGTCGTCCCCCAGGGGTAGTGTCGATGTCGGGCGACAGAACCGCGTCAAGCGGACCAAAGACCAGGTGAAATGGGGTTCTCGTGAGTGATGGCATGAAGCTGATTGACCGTGTCTCGGCGATCAACTGGAACCGTCTCCAGGACGAGAAGGATGCCGAGGTCTGGGACCGGCTGACGGGCAACTTCTGGTTGCCGGAGAAGGTGCCGGTCTCCAATGACATTCCGTCGTGGAACACGCTCAACGACCACGAGAAGCAGCTGACGATGCGGGTGTTCACCGGCCTGACGTTGCTCGACACAATTCAGGGCACGGTCGGGGCGGTCAGCCTGATCCCCGACGCGCTGACCCCGCACGAGGAAGCCGTCTACACCAACATCGCGTTCATGGAGTCGGTGCACGCGCGCAGCTACAGCAACATCTTCTCCACGTTGTGCTCGACGGCCGAGATCGACGACGCGTTCCGCTGGTCGGAGGAGAACCCGAACCTGCAACGCAAAGCCGAGATCGTCATGCAGTACTACAAGGGTGACGAGCCGCTCAAGCGCAAGGTGGCCTCGACGCTACTGGAGAGCTTCCTGTTCTATTCCGGGTTCTACCTGCCGATGTACTGGAGCAGTCGGGCCAAGCTGACCAACACCGCCGACATGATCCGGTTGATCATTCGCGACGAGGCTGTGCACGGCTACTACATCGGCTACAAGTTCCAGCGCGGTCTGGCGCTCGAGGACGCGGCCACGCAGGCCGAACTGAAGGACTACACGTACGAGCTGCTGTTCGAGCTTTACGACAACGAGGTCGAGTACACCCAGGACCTCTACGACGGAGTCGGTCTGACCGAGGACGTCAAGAAGTTCTTGCGCTACAACGCCAACAAGGCGCTGATGAACCTCGGCTATGAGGCGTTGTTCCCGCGCGACGAGACCGACGTCAACCCGGCGATCCTGTCGGCGCTGTCGCCTAACGCCGACGAGAACCACGACTTCTTCTCGGGTTCGGGGTCGAGCTACGTGATCGGCAAGGCCGTGGTCACCGAAGACGAGGACTGGGACTTCTAGCAGCGCAGTTCAAAGCCTTCTACTCGCTGCCTAACCACCAAACGGCGGTACCTGAAGACATCCTCCGAGGACTCATTCAACAGGCTCTTTGCCCACATTTTGCCCACATTCATTTACGGTGGGTGGCGTGGCAGTCGTGGCGGCGTACGAGACCAAGCGGGGCAAGCGTTACCGCGTTCGTTACCGCACCCCGGACAACCGGCAGACCGACAAACGAGGATTCCGGACCAAGCGTGAAGCCGAGCGGTTCGCCAACACCGTCGAAGTGGCCAAGCTGAAGGGTGAGTACGTCAACCCCGCCGATGCCCGTAGGACGCTCGATGACCTCGGGCAGGCCTGGCTAGACCGCCAGAAAGGCCACCTCAAGCCCTCGGGTTACGCAGTGATGGAGACTGCTTGGCGCGTGCGCGTCAAACCGCGCTGGGGCAAGGTGGCCCTCGGGGACATCAAACCCACCGCCGTGCAGGCGTGGATGGCCGAGTTGGGACAGGGCACTGAGGACACGAAGGCTATCGGTGCGGCTTCGATCAAGCGTGCTCAGTACGTGCTGGCGCAGATCCTGGCAGATGCCGTCACTGACAACCTCATCCCGAAGAACCCGGCAGCCGGTCTGAAGCTGCCTAAGACCTCACGCAAGAGGCCGGTGTATCTGACCCATCAGCACGTCGACGACCTAGCCAATGCGGCGGGGGACTACGGGACTCTGGTGCTGATGCTGGCCTACACCGGTATGCGCTGGGGTGAGGCAATCAGCCTGCGGGTGGGCGACTTGGACCTGTTACGTAAGCGCGCCCTGATCCACGAGAACGCGGTGCAGTCGGGGACCAGCATTTACGTTGGCACACCGAAGGCGCACAAGCAGCGTTCGATCCCGCTGCCCGAGTTCCTGGTGCCGCCGCTGGCGCGCCACTGCGAGAACAAGGGCAGGGGAGATCTGCTGTTTGGTGACGGCAACCACTTGCGCCGCCCGCACCCTGTGTCCGGGTGGTTCGCCAAGGCGGTCGAGTCGTGCCGAGAGGCCAGCCTTATTCAGCGCGCCCAGGAGCGGGAAGACACCAGCAGCGAACCCGCCACGCAAGAGTTTCCCCGCGTGACTCCACACGACTTAAGACACACCGCCGCGTCGCTAGCCGTGTCTGCCGGAGCCAACGTCAAAGCAGTACAGCGGATGCTGGGCCACGCGTCGGCAGCTATGACGCTGGACTTATACGCGGACCTGTTCGACGACGACCTGGAAGCCGTGGCCGTCGCCCTGGACAAGGCGCGTCAGGACATGCTGAGCGTCGTCGACACGTAGTCAGCGCGAAACCGTGCGGGGCGACACGCTGTGACAACAATGCTTGTCAGAAGTTTCTCGGCCCGGGTAGTGTCACAGGTGGGCTAGCCGTCCAACACCCGATGTGTTGGTGGTGACGCCTACGACCCCGTAGTGGTAGTGCAGCGCCGAAGGGCTTCGGTCCGGGGAGTGCGCTGGCGGTTCAGGCGGCCAAACGACACCAACTCGCCGATGACGCCCAGGGGTCGGCAGCTGGGGCTGAGTCAAGGCCAACCAGGGACGTGGAGCGCCGTAGTTATGGCGCTGCGCACGGCATCGCACACGGTATGACGCCGGTGCTTTGTCCCCGGAGGCCCTCAATGCCCAACAAGACCACCACATGGCAGACCGAACGCGCCCGCATCGCGGGCATGTCTTCGCGTCCCAATCGCCCGCCCGATGATCCCGATCTCGTCGAGGCCCGTCGCAACATGCGCGCCCTCAAACTGGAGGCCGATGTTCTGAAGGTGCTGGCGGGTCAACCGCCCCTCAGCGAGGAGCAGCGCTTCCGCATCGCCGAACTGCTGATCGCTGGTGGGGGTGCCCAGTGACCGGCCTTGCTACGGCGCGCGAGGTCGCCGACTACCTGCACACCACGCCAAATCAATTGAACCGCTTGCGTTACGAGGGCACTGGACCTCAGTACATCAAGCTGGGTCGCTCGGTGCGGTACCGGTGGGAGGACGTTTTCGCCTGGGTAGACGCAAACGTCCGGACCACCAGCGCCGGAGGTGCCGCATGACCGCGCTCTCGTGCCCCAGGCACCGGCACTGCCCCTATACGGGTACTGAGCCTGGGTTGTGCCCGGCCTGTCATGCCACGACGATTGCGGCCAGGGATGCCGCTCGCCAGGGCGACCTCGACACCGATCAGGCAGAGAAACTGGCCGACGCCGTCGTTACTGCAGGACTGGATGACGGCGACATCGAGTCGATGATCTCTTCGGCTGCCTGCGCCGAAGAGGTGGGCGTAGAGGCTCCGCCGTTGGTGCATGAACCGCCAATCGTGCCTGCGGTCGATGGTGCGGATGTGCTGACGAATCTGCTGGACACCCTGTGCCGGTACGTGCGCTTCCCCGATGTACATTCCGCCGTCGCCGTCGCGCTGTGGGTGGCCGCTACCCACGCGATCGAGGCCTGGAACGCCGCGCCCAGGTTGGTGCTGAGCAGCCCGCAGAAGAGGTGCGGCAAGACTCGCGCTCTCGACGTGATCACCGGCATGTGCCACGCACCCCTGGTCACCGTCAACGCCTCGGCGTCGGCCATCTTCCGATCGCTCGGCGGAGAGCGTCCGCCCACGCTCGTCATCGACGAGGCTGACGCCATCTTCGGCACCAAGCGCGCCGCTGAACAGCACGAGGACCTCAGGTCGCTGCTCAACGCCGGGTATCAACGCAACCGCCCTGCGTTGAGGTGTGTGGGAAACCAGTTGGTGCCGACCGAGTTCCCCACGTTTGCCATGGTGGCCCTCGCAGGGATCGGTGCCATGCCCGACACCATCACCGACCGCGCCATCAATATCACTATGCGTCGGCGTGCTGCCGCCGAACAGGTGTCGCAGTTTCGTTGTCGCCGTGACGAACCCATCCTGCATCGTGTCCGCGACCGGTTGGCTGCATGGGCGCAAGCCAATATCGAGGAACTGACGGATGCGGTGCCCGACATGCCTGTCGAGGATCGCGCCGCCGACACCTGGGAGCCGCTGATCGCTGTCGCGGATGCCGCTGGGGGGCGGTGGCCCGATGCCGCCCGCAGGGCATGTATGGCGTTGGTGGAGGGTGCCCGCGACGCCGACGAGAGCCGGTCTCTGGACATCCGACTGCTCACCGACATCCGTCGCATCTTCGCGGGCAAGGACGTGCCGTTCCTGCCTTCCGTCGAGCTGGTTGGCGCGCTGACCGATCTGACCGACTCGCCGTGGAAAGACTTGGGGTTCAACGCGAACAAGCTGGCTCACTACCTGGAACCATTCGGGGTGAAGCCGAGTCACAACACCGAGAAAAGCAGGCGCGGGTACCGGCTGGAGAGCTTTCACGATGCCTTCGAGCGCTACACCCGTCCGCAAGCGTCCAACCCGTCCGACCATGGCCTTGAACAGGCCCGATGGCGGGACGGGGGGCTTCTCGCGGGCACCGAGGCCCGTCCGCTGGACGGGCAGGGCCGTCCAGCACTTCCGGGCCGTCCGGGCGAAATGCGCTGCTCAGGACGGGTTGCGGACGGATTGGACGGTGCCGGACACCCGGGCGCTGCATACACTCCAGGCGATCCCGATGCCAGCATTTACTCGGGGACCCGTTCATCGTCATCGGAACCTTCGCTCGAAATCGTTGATGGAGTTGGGAACTTGCTTCCAGGTGGACTCGCTGACGACAGTCCCGGCATGACGGACCGAGTCTTGAAGGCGCTGGAGCGTGCACGGGCATCTCAAATCGTTGAACGCGAGCATGCTGATGACGGAGCGTCAGTGCCAGCGAAGACCCGGTGGGCTGCGAAGAGGCAAGCCAATGCCTAGAAGATCTCGCGACCTCTTCGCCCAGATCCGCACCCTTCAAGAGGTCAGACACAACCCGCTGTGGTTCGGCTGGGCTGACCAACAGCTGGAGAAGGTATCGGTTGAGATGGGCTGGCGCGAACAGTCCGACTGGCGTGTCCTTGCTGCGGTCGCCTGCAGCCTGGTCGCCGAGCACCAAGTCACCGGGAACCCGTTGCGGTACTCGCGATCTCAACGCTGGTACGCCCGCAACGCCGATCGCATCGCCAGCCCGCTCATGGGCTACCGCCAGGTCGTCCCCGCAATGGACCAACTAATGAACCTCGGCCTCGCCGACGGCATCAAGGGCATCTGGCTGGCCGCGCACAAGGGCCGTCAGTCGATCGCGTGGCCCACTTCTGAACTCATTCAGCGGGTGACCCCGATCCTCGACATGGCCCGCCGCGACCATCCCGACGAGGACGACGTCCTGGTCCTGCGTGACGCGGACGGTAGTCCGATGCCGTTCCCCGACACCGAACTGACCCGCAGTTGGCGCAGGGACCTGAAGATCCTCAACACCGCCTACGAGGCCCGCAGCTGGTTCATCCGGGGCCGCCAACTGGACATGCCGGTGATGCGCAGGATCTTCAACCAGGACATCACCAGGGGCGGTCGCGGTTACCACCACGGCCCGAGCTACCAGCAGCTGTCACATGAGGAGCGGGAGCTGATCACCATCGACATCAACGGCGTGATGTGGCCGACGGTCGAGCGCGATGCTGCCACGCTTCACATCAGGTTTGCGTACGCCAAGGCGGGCGTCCCGATGCCCGAGTACGCCGACGGCGACGACGCTTACGTCATCGACGGCTTCCACCGCAACCGCGAGGTCAAGCCTGCACTCAACACCCTTCTCAATGCCGCCACAGAGAAGCAGGCTCTCGGCGTCATCGGCGGTAGTCTGCTCGGTGGCGACTGGGACCGTGGCCGTGGTCTGATCGCCGCCCTCAAGGCCAAGCACCCCGCGCTGGCTCCGCTGTTCTGCTCGGATGCGGGTGCAAACTTCCAGCGCCTCGACTCCGACATGGCGATGTCCATCGCGATGGCGGTGCTCCGGCGCACCGGACGGCCCCCGTTGCTGATCCACGACAGCATGATCGTCGCCGCGTGCGATGAGCAGATCCTCGTCGAAGAGATGGAGCAGGCCCTAGCAGAGGCTCTCACCTTCCTCTCTCCCCACTCTTCTGCCCAGGCCAGGACACTCCAGGACAAGCTCCAGAGCACACTCTCCCTCCCTTCCTCTCTCCACTGGGGAAACACCCCTCTTGACCTGGGAGTATGTGCTCACTCGAAAAGCCTTGAAGAGCCTATTGGGGCCACTCTGCGCCGCCGTCATCTCGACCCTGCACTTGGTCCGCCTCCGCAGGACCCTCAGTCCTCCTCACGGACCCAAATCGCAGACTCATCACTCACTTGCGGAGCTGAACCATGCCCAGACCTTGGAACAAGAAGATCCCGTGCACCCAGCGTGCTGAAGAAGCACAGCGCCTTGCCCACGAGATGGCGGAGGCCGACCTCCTCCGCCAGCAGATCCGCCGCGCAGTCTTCATCAACGTGATGGTTGAGGTCGCCGAGCTGTCCAAGCGCTGGAGCAACCACGGCTGACAAACTAACCGACTAAGAACTGCTCAGCTCAGCTCTGCTTGCCACCAGCTCTGCAACCGACCCCGCAGCATCCGCTGCAAGTCTTCCGGCTCGGACGGACTCGGTTTGCGACCGGTGCGCGAAACCAGACTGCATCCAGGTTGTATAGCTGTCAGTTGCGGATCACCCATGTGTTGCTCCGCGCTGCAGAGGAGTGAACCTCAATTTCGAGAGGCTGTGTTTTGCCTACAATGACCGCGCTTGGGTCCACAACCGGAAGAGCTGCGGCATGTCGACCTCCGTCCTCTCTGGAACATACAAGGTGACCTTGTCCGCGATCGTGACACCGAAACCGTGTCTGCACGGTGTGATTTGGCCCGCCGGGTGAGACCTACCTCAGGGCGGCCCATCAGCGTGAATGTGGCGACATTGAGCGGACCTCAGCCTGTAGGACAGTGACAATCGTTGAGCCGGAAGTACCCGAGTTCGGCCAATGGTAAATGCCAACGATTCACGCCTGAACAGACCTCTGTACCACCAACAGCCCGCTAGACGGCTTGACGTTGTGAGAACGTTGTCATGCGCGATGAATCCGCTGCGCGTCGTTGCGGTTCACGCAGCTATGTCCTAGCGGCGAAGGTCAACCTGCGGCGGCTATATGGCGGGGAGCGAGGGGAGCTGTATGGCGGTGGGCTACAGGGCGATAGCTCGTCTTGAAGATACGCAGGACGCGATCTCGGTCGCGGAGTCGCAGCTGACCTCTTGGTTCAGGGAGAAGAAGCAGCAGGGAACTCTGGCAGTTGCAGACTGGGACGGCGACGGCGATTACGAGCTAGGGCCTAGCGCCGAGCTGACCGTCGTGCATGACCCTGACAGGCAGGACGGCTCTCGCCGACGGCTCTACCGCTTTCGAGAGACGAACAGCGCTGGGGTGTGGATCGTCTCGCTCTCCGCGCTTGTCACACCCCAGGCAAAAACCTTCCAGCAGACACTGGTGGTTGACGTCGATGTCGACGTCGAGAACACCGACGAAGCTGTCGCGAGGGTGGCCCCGCCGCGCCTGATGCGCAAGATTCTCGAAGCGCATCAGGCGATGGACTCTGAGACTCCGTTGACGGGCGAGCCTCAGTTCGTTCGGGGGGCCGAGGCGAGCAAGGTGCTCGTTTCCATCCTCGACCCAAACCGCACCGCCTCTGTGATAGTCGCTCCGTTGCCGTGGGTGGATGGGGAGGACGAGTGGCGCAGGGCAATTCGCAGTTTGACGACACAGAGCGTTGGAGTGGCCGCGACGTTCATCCTGGACGGCCACGGAGCTAGTTTCCAGCGGACTGCCGCTGTCACATGGGATTCAGAAGGGCGTCGTTCGCACCTTCGCACCACAAGTTGATCCTGAATCTCGTGAGGACGCTCTGCGCCATCCCAAGCTGTACCCCAGGACCATGCTGAAGTACGTCGAAGGCGGAAGGGTCCGGCCTGCCCTCACTAAATTGCACGCACGTTCCACTCGGCTGAGGTTTATTGAGCGCGAACTGCCAAGCGATGTCCGGCGAGGGCTTGACATATTGCTGCGTGCTGAAGCGGCAGCGACGCGAACAAGAGACGTTGAGCGCCGGGTCGAAAGCCTCGCTCAGTCCGAACCGGCTGACATAGTCGAGGACGTTGCCACAGCAGTGGTGCCGCTAGCGCGGCTGCGCCAACTTGTCTCCAGATGGCTCGGGCCGGATCTGGAACTCTCCGACGCCACCTTCGCCGAGTTAGACCGACTGCTGGAGCGAAAGACACTGGAGGCATCCCGTCGCGAGGAGGACTTAAGCAAGGCCACCGAAATACAAGAGCGTTTAGAAGCTTCACTACGGGAGTCGAAATCCAAGCTCGACGACCTCTCCCTCGACCTCGCGGTTGCAGAAGAAACCCAACGTAAACAGGACCGCGAAGTAACAACTCTCCGCTATCGGCTGGTGGAATACGGAAAGCCAGAGCTGACATACGTCGAGCCTGAGTCGGAACTATGGAGTCCACCCGATGACGTTCTCAGCCTGCTGGATCGCATCACACCTGACGGCGACACGCATCTGGCATTCGACAGAGTCAAGTTCACCGGTGACATAAGCAAGGCCCTCGAAGTCGATGTTCGAGAACCGACGCCGCGCTATGCCCACGCCTTCTGGGACTACATTCACGTCCTCTACGACTACGCCGAAGGACGGGCCGAAGGCCGCATTGCGGTAGGGGTACACATGTACCTGACCTCTGACAATCTCAGCGGACACAAATGCCCGCCAGACAGGCACGCACCCCGGGAGAGTGACACCACGATGAACCGCTGGGGGAAGGAACGCATATTCCCCGTTCCGGTCGACGTGCATCCCTCAGGGGAGATAACGATGGGTGCTCACTTCAAACCAACGTGGCGAGACACGTTCGCCCCCCGGATGCACTACTACGACGACACCAACAACACCGGCATCGTGTACATCGGATATATAGGGCGTCACCTCACAACCAAGGACTCTTGACGCACCTGAACAGCGTTCCTACCCGGAAGCCGACGGCGCTTTGTGCCCTGGGTCTCTGCTACATACCAGCCAAGTCTCTTTCACTGCTTGAGCAATTCGGTCAGCCGGGCCTCCGCATGGATCGTCGGCATCATGACGTCGAATGCTCAGGACCAGAGTGCTTCTTCATCTCAAATTGCCTGTCCGTCCAGGGAGGGCGTTGGCCCGCACCGTATTCAGAATGCCGACGATGTTGTCTACATCGGCCTCGGAAAACATCGACTCCGGTCCAGTGCTCGCGTAGTCGCTGAAGGGCGACTCGTAGAGCCGGGCGGCTTCCATGACGCCGTTGGCGGTCAGCTCCTCGACGAGCAGGCCGATGAAGTGCAGCTGGTTGGCGTTGAACTTTATGCCTCGAGGTAGCGGGCGAAGGCCTCTAAAGTAGCCTGGACCGGGGCCTGCTCGGGAGACCCTCTCGACATGTCTCAAACCGTTGTTCGACATCGCCGCTGAAGCAGACCGGGCGCGGGTCGATCCAACCGCCTGAGGTTTTGTGTCTATACCCGGCGCTATCGTCGGAACGGTGAGTGAAGGACTGGAGCAGCCGGTCACGCGACTCGATGAACGGGTCGTCCGAGACGGCGATGTGCGCCTCAGCAGCGACCGCTGGTACGGACCGCCGCCCGAGGACGACTGCCCTTGTGGATCGCGACGCCAAGCCGCACGCTGTCACCGCGCGAAGGACGGATCGTGGGTCGCTGAACCGCCGCCGCCGCTGCTGACCGGTCCGCGAACGGGCTACTGCAATCCGGGCTGCTACGCCCGTGCCAGCAACGACTGCGATGAGGAACTGACCCGCGAGCATTTCATCAGCGACGACGTGCTGGGTTCGATCTCGTGGGACGGCAAGGTCGTCGTCGTCGAGGGAGCCGCATGGCAGGACAAAACGCAGCGGCAGAAGACGATCGGTCGCAACTCGCTGTCGTCGCGGATGCTCTGCCGCCGCCACAACAACGCGTTGTCGCCGCTCGACAAGATGGCTGCCGAGTTCTTCAGGTATTCATTGGATGACCACATCGACATCTTCAAATACCTCGGCAACGACGACCGCGACAGCTTCCCACGCGGGTTCACGATGATCAGCGGCCCCTATTTCGAGCTGTGGATGCTCAAAGTCATCTGGGGCGCAATCGAAGCTGGCGCGATGGAGGTCGACGGCCACGCCGCATACCGCTTCCGGCTGGGTGTGACCACTGAGCAGCTCGCCGAGATCCTCTGGCGCGGACAGCCGTGGCCCGCATCATGGGGCTTGTACGTTCTGCTCGACCACGACCCAGACCAACCAGCGATCCCAAGAGCGATACGGCTGCGCCCGGCCAGCATGGGTAGCGAGATTCTCGGCGGCTACATCCAGATCGCGGGGTTTGAGTTCCTGCTCAGCTTCGAGACACCACCCGTGCGGCGGATCTACCGCCCGTGCGGAATCACGTTTAGCCGCCGTGGATTCCCGCCGAGCAGCTATAAGATGGTCGCGTTCGCGTGGCCCGAAATCGGCCACCCGATCATCAACGTCGTATCGAACGTGCCGCCCGAAGAAAACTACGCGGTGCCGAAGAACCCGCGCGCCGCCTCGTTTCATCGTCGGATCGCAGAAGGCTCCTTGAACGTCCGCCCTGTTCAGGGTCAGGGTCCGTACAACCCATCCGTGCCCTGAGCATCGATCTTCCGGCACAACTCCCCCGCAGCCACGCCGCAGCTCAGTTCGGTCGACCTCCCCGAGCCCACTCTTCGGCTAGTTCGAGGAACCGGAGGTAGTCGACCTCGCGGACCATACCGCTCGGCGGCACTGTTCCCAATGAGAGCTGATGGAGGGCTGAACGCACCGCTCATCAAGGGTCAAGGGGCGGGGGGATGGTCCGTGGTGTACCGGGTGCTGGGTGTCATCGACGTGCTCCGCATCTGTTGCCTGCTAGTCGTCGCCGAGCGGTTCTACGCTTGGTACAGACGACCCGATGTGACTGGGTCGATGAGAACGCGACTCGTCAACAGCGACTCGAAAGCCCTGCGGACCTTGCCAAAGGCAGCGGCCCGCGGTGACTACGGCGTGACCAGCCCGCGCGGTGCGGTACATGGCGGCTATTGTCGGCGACCTCACCATGACATTGCGGTTCCGAACAATTCGTGGTGCTTGCGCACCATGTATTCATCGTCCGTAAGGTAGACGACGTAGAGCAGCCCCCTCACCAGAAGGCTCAGCGTCTCCAGGTCACTGAAGTACATATGCATGTCATGCGCCGATTCCGGATCGCTGGAGCAGCTCGATAGGTGCGCACATTGTGTGGCCGTTTCACCCAGATATCGCCACAACACCACTTCACTTTCAGCGGTGTGGAGATCGGTAACTACGTGGACAACACCCGCGCCTTCGATCGGCACCCTCGTGTGCAATTTTGGGTGCCCGACACCATTGTTGTGCGGCTTACCGAAGGCATCAACCAACACACACTCATCCGGAGGATGTGGCGGAACCCTGGGCATACCAACACTTTATCGATGACTACCGACATATCTTGCGTGCTCGCATTGACGCTACGACCCTGCCGAGGCTATGCGACATACCTGTCGGACGCCGAATACCACGAAGTCCAAACAGACGGGGGCACCGGCAGGCACGATCAGATGATGGCCGCAACAGACAAGATCGCCGAGTGCGTCGGACATTACAAGAAACTGCTCCAATCTTTTCCGCGGCCGAGTCGCTATCGCAGGCACCGGATAGCAACTCCACGTCATCGTCAAACGGGCCGGAGCGAAACGGCGCTCGGATACCTTGCTGGCTCGACTCGACGAGGCCTTCGAGAAGGAAGGGATCGCAACCTATCCTCGGTTGACCGACCCCGATCTGAAGTCACACGACCGGGTGTACATCCTCGACGCGGCGAAGCCGATCAAGGGTTTGGCACCGATGCGGGAACTCTTCCGTGACGAGACGACCCTTCAGGAGTTCATCTGGAAGCACCACGACTGGTTTCCCGACCTACGAAGACTCGGTCTGCACAATTTTCAGCAGCAAGCCGCGCTGGGGAGCGGTCGCCGCGTCGATCTACTCTGCAAGCGACGAGGCTCCAAGCAATTGGTGGGGATCGAGTTGAAGGTCCGCGAACCCGACGACCGAGCTGTGGGCCAACTCCAGCAATACCTCGACGATCTCGCCGACCACGCCCAAACCAACGGCTACGACTCAGCGCACCTCATCGTCATCACCGGTCAACCGGACACGTCGGTGCGCAACCGCGTCGAGCAGTACGCAGCCAGGCAGGGCCACGAGGTCACCTTTCTCCTCTACAGAGTGCACATGGAGCTGAGCAGTCACCCTTAGTGGCACCGCTCGACGGGCTTGAGTTCGTTCGAGTGTGCAGAGGTCAGTGGATTGGTGTCGACTCTGCGCTCCCTGTCTGTGCCTGGTGCATAGGTGGCCGTACTGCGACTTCTTCGACATCGCCGGACTCTGCGATGTGCGCGACGCGCTGAAGGCATGCCAGGCCTACCCGCAGGAGTGCGAGAGGTATTCGCAGGACCCCTCACGGTAAAAGAATGACGGCTGGTCGCATGCAGTCCCCGCCAAGATGTAGACGTAAACGGGTTCATGAGGGCGGCGGAATCTGTGTCGTCAGCTCTCAGGCTGCTGTGGACCACCCGTGCTAGGCGGCGTTTCAAGCGGCGCAAGGCAGGCACGGGCGGCTCGCCAGCTCGACTCGTTCGCGGTAGTACTCGCGGGCTGCTCCATCTCTTCGTATCTGTGTGAGGACGATTCGGTGCAGTGCCGCGTTGACTTGGCGGTTGCCCGTCTTGATGTAACGCCACCGTCCTCGGGTCGAGCCTGACCACGCCGGTGACGGTGCTACGCCTGCGAACCGAGCGAAGGCGGCCTCCGTTGGGAACCGGCGCACCCCTGCGGTTTCAGCGACAATCTTGGCAGCCGACAGCGGGCCGCAACCTGGAACGGCTAGGAGATGCGGGGCGGCCTGCTCGACAAGTTCGCGGATTCTTTTCTCAAGCAGCAGCGCGCCTTGGGACTGTCGGTCAATGTCGGCCAGTTCGTCCCGGGCTATCTCAGCGACCAGACCTTGGCGGTCATTCAGCCACGAGGCGGTGTCGTCGCGGTGGACCTTTGAAGACAAAGCCTTGGGTTTAATGATGCGATCGGGGTCTAGCTCGTGCAGTCGCCACAGCAGGCGGCAGATCGTGGCGGTGCGTTGGCCCATGAGATTTTCGCGGCGGTCAACGAGCAGCTTCAGGTTTCGGGAGGTTTGATCGGTGTAGGCGGTCGGTAAGTTCGGCTCGCGCTGCGCGGCTCGTGCTACTGCCAATGCATCAATGGGATCGGACTTGCCGACGGTGCGTGCAGAAGCACGGGTACGAGCCATCAACCGGGTGGGGACCCTGATGACTGTGTACCCGGCGGCCAAGAGATCTTGTTCGAGGAGCCTCGACACGTGACGGCAGTCTTCGACGGCCCAGCGTATGTCGGGACCGAACCTGCTGCGTGCCCAGCGAATCGCCGCCAGATGTCCCAGGCTGTTCGTGTCCGAGACCTTCTGGCCGATCTTGCGGCCTGAGTTGTTTATCGCCACGAAGGTGTGGCTGCGCTTGTGTGCATCGATCCCCACGATGGCCAAAGCGATCGCGTCCTTCCGCGCGGACCGAGCGCCCGACACCGGTCATATATAGCCACCTGCTGGTGACAGCTTTCTCCAAAAGTCAGGCGCTCGGTGATGCGGACGCTCGACGATTCCCCGGTCGACCACATCATGGACCCCTAGCGGGTCCTGTACTCCGCCCTGTCGACAGCTGCCGTAATCAGCCTGCACAGTGGCGACAAGTTTTCATCATGAGTCGATCAGCGCGAAGTCCTTTGACCGTACCGCCGAACCGCATGTCTGGGATAGAGGACCAACGCGTTCGGCCCGCTCATCCCGAGACGACGAATCCAGGGACCCGCGAGCGGCCTCCAGGCCGTACATGCGGGTGTGCACTCGTGGCGGGCGGGCCAGTCCGGAAAGGCAAAACCGGCTACAAACGCGGTGTCGTTCAGGGGGGAGAGCCACCCCGTCAGGATTCGGCGGGACAGAAGAAACCACCAAGCCGCAAATCCCCGCAGCCTTGTCAGATCCACCCTGGTTAGTGCTGACAGCACGTGTAATGCGACTGTTGATTTATCCCGGCCAAGCAGCGCGTTCGTGCAGGCCACGCCATGGAAGTTTCTGTGTTCGCAATTAGTTGCTGTGCGTTCCCTGTGCAGTTCCTACACATGATCTTATCTGGGGCGTAAGTTTTGCTCTTAGCGCGCGGCTGCATACTGCGGCTGGGCGCAAATGTTCGGTAATTCGCACGGTCAGGGGGTTTGGTGAAGAAGACGGCAGCTGCTGTGTTGGCGGCGATTTCGATTGCTGGGGTGGGGGCGGTTCCGTTCGCTCCATTAGCTGCGGCTCAACCGGTCGCCAACGCGCCATTGACAACTGGCGACGATGAGGGTACCGGCGGCGTCGGCGGTGGCGGTGGCGGTCCCGGCGGCTCCCAAGGTGGCGGCAGCAACATACCCGGTCCCGGCGACAACACGGTACGCGACCAGATCAATACCGCGCGCACAACCCTCAAGGCCGGGTTGGGCGAGCTGAAGGCTGAACGGCGCGAAGCGAAACAGGTGGGGAAGGAAGCCGTCAAATCGGTCAAAGAGCAGTTGCGCGACCTGAAGAAGGACTTCCGCAACGATATCCGCGACATCAAGCGCGGCCCCAACAACCCGCCCGGGGACGGCGAGGGCGAAGGCCCCAACAACCCGCCCACCGGCGGCTAGAGGGGTAACCCCTTCCGATCAACGGATCACAACGCAGTCAGCAGCGGCCCGCGCGTCTTCAGCTCTCGCACGCGACACCGTCGCGGATCTCCACGAATGATCCACGCAACCGCAAGACATCCTCGTGTCACACGTTAGGCGGTCGACCTCTCGTTATAGGTCGACCGAAAGTGGGAAGGGCTGCTGACAGGAGGAAGCATTCGAACCGAGGAGGCAGCCATGGCCAAAGGTGACATCTCCACGTACCACGAAGGCGGTGTCTGGAAGTCAAAGGTCGAGGGCAGCAGCAGAGCAGCCCATGCGGGGGGAACCAAAGCAGAGCAAGCAGCAGTCGGTCGCGAGATGGCCAAAGCCCGCCGGGTGGAGCACACGATCCGTAACCAGGACGGGACGATTGGCGAGAAGAACTCGTACGGTAACGATCCGCACCCTCCGAAGGGATGAGCGTAGGGGTCGAACCACTCTGCCCCCACCTAACGTCTAGCTGAGCCTCCCTGGTCCACCGTCGCGATCACGCCTTAATGTGCCGCGATGCCGTGGGTGCACGCGCTCTTTCGCGAGCAGAAACGCCGCACTGAGGGGTGAGGCTGCCGTCGCCAACCTCTACGAGTAGCCCGCGAATCTGACTGCCAGTTTCCCCTGGCGACGCCAGGCCCTTTCGTCCAATCGGGACAGAGTGGTTTGCTAGTTTGCGCAGCCACCGAGGCAGTTGGCTGCCAGAATGGTGCCATGGGGAGGAAAGTTTTCATTGCTGCGTTAGGTATCGCCCTGTCTGTAGCAGCCATCGCGTTCGCGGTATCGCCTATAGCAACCGCCTTCACGAAATGCACCGACCAGATCGACTACGCGGGTGATCCGAGATCCAACGCAGAAATCAACAGCATTGGCGCGAGCACCGGTCAGTGCCCTACACCGATGTCGCAGCAGTACGGCTTGCCAGGACTGGTGGACGGGGCTGTGGAAGGTGCTGCTTGCTACAACTGGCAGCGGTTTCCCTTCGGGCAGACATCGAACGGCTCCCAGATGATATGCGCGGGCCAGGGAGACGGCACGGGCATATGGGTGCGGGCTATCCCAATTATCGGGGTGCGGCAGATCGGCAGCCCTTGCGCCAGCGAACAGCAGTACGGCGCACAGTCTCCCGACGGCGCGCCCCTGGTATGCGATGTCAGTAGTGGCTGGGTGCCCAACTAGATTGCGGACCAGTAGCCTTAATGGCGATAGAGCTGGCCCGAGATCACACCGACGCGGTTTACCGCCCTGGCCGCCCAAGGCCCGCTCGTGGGGCTGCAGCCGCTGCTCTCCAGAACCGCTGGATCACGTTTCCTCAAGCTCGACTTTGGCTACCAAGGCCTGCTCAGGGAGGAACCGGTCGATGACAGGTGGTCGAACGCAGCGCAGATCGACGGTGTTAATGGCCCTGCTATCGGCGCTCGCCCTCATAGTGGTCTCATGCAGCGGAGGAGGTTCGGGCGGTGCGGTGAGATGGGCTGCGCTGCCCCGCTCCATGACCTGTACCGTCGAGCCAGCGGGCGGGACAGTGCAGGACGTACCCCCATCACTACAGGTCGGCCAGGTGACGCTTCGAGACGAGGGTGCCCAACGACTCGCCATAGCGCTCGAATTTCCCGGCGGCGTACCTCCGGACCCCACGGCGGCGAACGGTCCGTACGGCGTCCGCAGTGCGCCCGGAAGCGTCAGCATGAGCATTCTCGTGCTCCCTACCGGTTCTCAAGACGAGGACCCGTACCTAGTCATTACGTCACCGCAGCCCACCACCGGAAGGGGCTGGAGCGCGGAGGTGGTGTCGGGTGACACCGAAGCCAACGCGCTGCAATCCGCAACGGTCAGTGGCACGACCCGCACACTGGTGGTCGATCTTCGTAATCACGCGGGTGCCCTCGGCTCAGGAGAGTTCAGAGCCGACGTGCACATCATCATGACTGTGAGTCAGACGCCGCCGACGATGCCCATTGTTCTCAGTGCGCAACATTGCAACTGGGACCGTTCGGTGAGGGCTTCCTCCTCAGCTGCGAGTCCGCCGACGTCACCCCGGGCGTCGCTGACTCCCGACACTCCCTTCAGCCCTCCCGCCCGAGGGAACAAGGTCGTCACCGCCACCACTCGTCTCCAGTGGGCGGGGTCGCGATGTATCAGCATCCTCTCGGCTCGGCAGGACGACAGAACCCGGACGGGTGAAGATCGCATCTGCGCCGACTCTGGCACCTGGCGCTATTCAGAGCAAGCTACCTCCGGCCACCTTATCGGGGGCGACCCCATCATGGGTGACGCTGACTGGATCGCCTGCCAGCTCTACATCAACGGTCAGCTGGAGTTCTCAGATAGGGCTGACGCAGGCGACGGCAGCGACGTCAGTTGCCTTCGCACGCTGAATTGAGGGTTCGGCACTGCAATGGAGAATTAGGAGTGGCCATATGGTCGTGCGCAACCATGGTCTTGAAAATTGCGGAAGTCCTCACGCCGTCCGCCCGGTTCCCATAGCTGGACGGTACTCAGTGAGCCGACAGTGAGACACCGATTCGCAGGCACATCCGAACACCACGACCCTCGCGCCGCTGACAGGTGACGTCCGGGGCCAGCAAACAAGTCATAGGGAAACCCCTGATTCCTAACGTCGGTGAACGCCCTACCGTTCCTATCGGAGCGCGAATCCAGACGGGGCTGGTGCGCCGAACCACCAGAACGATCTTGGGGAGACACTTTGATGGGCAAGAGGTTTATAGCGGCTGCCCTCACCGCTGCTGCGCTAGGGGGTTTTGCAGCCGCGACGGTAGCCGACCCCGACACTGCCTCGATCGTGATCACAGCCAGCTGCGCAAGCGACGAGTACGAGAACTCACAGGGCGACTGCATCATTCGGCCTACGGACTCAGCGCAGCCCCCCGAGGGCGCGACCTTCGTATGCGAGGACGGTACGTACTCGTCGAGCGTCACGTCGCGAGGTGCTTGCTCACGTCATGGAGGCATCGACCATGCACTCTGAGAGGAATGCTTAATGCGCAAGGGTTCGGCGATCGGGAAGCTCTCGCTGGCCCGTGTGATTCTGGGAGGCGGCGTCGCAACCATCGCCATCAGCCTCGTCGGCGCTACTCCGGCGTCGGCCGCGCCCGAGGACGAATACCAGTTCCTTCAGGCCATCGGCTCTCTGGGTAGCAGCTACGCAAGCTGGCCACACTTTCTAAGCGGCATGGAACCGGTGACCGTGGGCCACCAAGTCTGCTCAGCACTAGACCGTGGCGATGACCCGCTCACGCCAGTCCTCAGGGCTGCGGGAAACTCCCCATACCCCGATTACCACGCGGCCATCTTCGCTGGATATGCCATCCATCACCTGTGTCCTGTACACACCGGCAAAGTCGGGCCGGTGTAGCCCCATGATCACCAAAATCATCACGACAGGCTGCCGCCACCTATGAAAAGTGCCGAGGTCGGCCGCAGTCGGGCGACATGGAAACCTAGATGAAGCGTTCGAAGATTTTTCTGGCAGCTCTAGTCGCGCTGACAGCGCCCCTAGGCGCTATGTCACTGACTTCCCCGACTGTCAGGGCGGACG
>NZ_LZIK01000024.1:0-93032 GCF_001667105.1 Mycobacterium sp. 852002-51152_SCH6134967
ACCAAAAACTGGCATCAAAAAACACCACACCCACAAACGGGAAAACAGGGCATGGCAAAAAACAACAACAAACAAAACCACCAAACACACTATTGAGTTCTCAAACAACACACCCGCTTTTGGGGCAACCCTGCCAGTCTATACCGATCTGGACAGAGACGTCAAACCCCGTCCGCCAGTCCGATTGGCCTGGGGCCGTGGGCTTCTCACAAGAGGATACGCCAGTTCCGGACAAACCCCAAAGCGGGTTCCGGGGATAGGGGCAAAGTGCGCGCCAGCCCGGCGGCGCCGGTCAGGCTACGCGCTCGATTTCCGCGCCCAAGCTCTGCAGATTCTCGACAAACAGCGGATAACCGCGGTCGATGTGGAAGACGTCGTGGACCTCGGTATCGCCGTCGGCGACCAGCCCGGCCAGGACGAGCCCGGCACCGGCCCGGATATCGGACGACCAGACCGGCGCACTGGAAAGCTGCGGGATACCCCTGACCACCGCGTGATGGCCGTCGGTCCTGGCATCGGCTCCTAGGCGCACCATCTCCTCGACGAATCGGAAGCGGGCTTCGAAGACGTTCTCGGTGATCATCGACGTGCCGTCGGCGATCGACGCCAGGGCGATCGCCATCGGCTGCAGGTCCGTCGGGAAGCCGGGGAACGGAAGCGTCGCGACGTTCACCGCCTTCGGACGCTCGTACTGGACCACCCGGAACCCGTCGTCGGACTGCGTCACGGTGGCGCCGGCGTCGTGCAGCTTGTGCAGGACCAGCTGCAGGTGCTGCGGGTCCACGCCGGTCACGGAGATGTCGCCGTGCGTCATCGCGGCGGCGATCCCCCACGTCGCCGCCACGATCCGGTCGCCGATCACCCGGTGCTCGGTTGGATGCAGTCGGTCAACGCCGGTGATCGTCATGGTCGGGGTGCCCGCGCCGGAAATCTGGGCGCCCATCTGGTTGAGCATCGCGCAGAGATCGACGACGTCGGGTTCGCGGGCGGCGTTGTGGATGGTCGTGACACCCTCGGCGACGACGGCCGCCATCAAGATGTTCTCGGTGGCACCAACGGATGGAAACTCCAGCTGGATCTCGGCGCCGCGGAGGTGGTCGGCCTCGGCCACCACGCAACCGTGCTCGATGTTGCACCGCGCACCCAGCTGGCGCAGGCCTGCCTGGTGCATGTCCAACGGTCGTGAGCCGATCGCGTCGCCGCCCGGCAGCGCGACCTTGGCACGCTTGCACCGGCCGACGAGCGGTCCCAATACGCACACAGAAGCGCGGAATTGACGAACGGCGGCAAAGTCGGCGTCGTACTTGGGTTCGTCGGGCGAGGTGATCCGGACGACGTCGCCGTTCAGCTCGACGGTGGCCCCGAGACCCCGTAGCACCTCGGCCATCAGCGGTACGTCGAGGATGTCCGGACAATTCGTGATCGTGCTGGTGCCTTCAGCCAGCAGGGTCGCGGCCATCAGCTTCAAGACGCTGTTCTTTGCTCCCCCGACGGCAACTTCGCCAGATAACCGGTTTCCGCCGGTCACCACGAATCGCTCGCTCACGCGGGTAAGTCTAAACAGCGCCGCGGGCCATGTCAGTTTCCTCGGCTACGGGTTCCGGTACGGTTTGAGCATGGCGGTCCATCTCACCCGGATATACACGCGTACGGGCGATGACGGCACCACGGGCCTGAGCGATTTCAGCCGGGTGTCAAAGAATGACGCCCGCCTCGTGGCGTATGCCGACTGCGACGAAGTCAACGCCGCCATCGGCGTTGCCATCGCCCTGGGAAATCCCAGCGAGCAAACGTCGAAGGTACTCAAGCAAATTCAGAACGACCTCTTCGATGCGGGCGCCGACCTTTCGACTCCGGTGGTCGAGAACCCCGAACACCCGCCGCTGCGAATCACCCAAAGCTATATCGACCGACTGGAAGCCTGGTGCGACGAGTTCAACGAGCCGCTTCCCGCGCTGAATTCGTTTGTGCTGCCCGGCGGTACTCCCCTATCGGCGTTATTGCACGTGGCTCGCACGGTTGCCCGCCGCGCTGAGCGATCGGCCTGGGCAGCGGTCGAGCATCACGGCGATTCGATCACCGTGCTACCCGCGAAATACCTGAACAGGCTGTCGGACCTGCTCTTCATCCTGTCCCGCGCTGCCAACCCACAGGGCGACGTGCTGTGGCAACCGGGCGGTCCGGCAACGGATTAGAAGCTTCGGCGCCGCGCGCGAGGCGACGGCCGGGACTCCAGCCACGACAGAAACGCCGTCAGCGCACCACGATCCAGCGCGATCTCGTAGCCGCGACGACGTTCAGGGCTGGTATCGCGCAGCTCCAGCACCACGATTTCGTCGGTCATGATGTCGTACTCGTCGCCGCGCGGACCGCGGCGCGACACGATCTCCAGGCCGCGGCGGCTCAGCCGGCGGTCGGGCCACCAGCGCAGACTCGACAACCGATAGAAGCCGGCTTCGCCACCGCGATAACGCATTACACCGTGACGCCAGCCCTGGCCACCGACAGCCGGCACGTCCCGCAAAATCCCTGCGGTACCGCCTACCTGCCGTAGCTTCCACAGCCGGTAGAACAGCGCGATCACGACAAAAAGCAGCACGCAGATCAGCGCGACCATGACGAACATGAGCGCGCTCATCTGTCTATCCCATCGCTCCGCTCGCCCAGGTGCCGACCGCTAGTCGATCTGGCCCAGGGCGCGAAGCCTGGCTCGACCTTTTGCCGCGACTGCGGGATCGTCGGATTCGGAGTCCTGCCGCGCACGGTCGCTATCGATCTCGGACTCGAGTTCGGCGGACTCCGCAAGGATGATCACGCCTTCACCGGTGACCGACATGAATCCGCCGTCGACGGCGATGCGCAGATCCTCCTCGCCCTCTCGCTCGACGCGCACCATGGCGTCGTCGACGAGCTGAGCAACCAACGGGATATGGCGGGGCAAGATGCCGATCTCACCCGCAGTGGTGCGGGTGAACACGAACGTCGCCTTGCCCGACCAGATTTCCCGCTCGACGGCGACAATGTCGACGTCCAGATCTGCCATCGCTATTCGTCCTTGTCGGAATCGTCGCCCTTGTCGGCGTCGCCGTTCGAGTCCTTCTGAGCGGGGGCGCCATCACCGCCGCCGGAATCCATCTTGGCGCCGAGGCTTTCTGCCTTCTTCTCCAGATCCTCGAGACCACCGATCAGGAAGAACGCCTGCTCCGGCAGATGGTCGAAGTCGCCCTTGGTCAACTTGTCGAACGCTTCGATGGTTTCCTTCAGCGGAACCGTCGAGCCGGGCTGCCCGGTGAACTGCTCGGCCGCCATCATGTTCTGCGACAGGAAGCGCTCGATCCGGCGGGCGCGCTGCACCAGCTGCTTGTCCTCTTCGGCCAACTCGTCGATACCGAGGATCGCGATGATGTCCTGAAGGTCCTTGTAGCGCTGCAGGATTCGGATGACCTCTTGGGCGACGCGGTAGTGCTCGTCGCCGACCACGCTCGGATCGAGGATCGTCGAGCTGGAAGCCAGCGGGTCCACCGCCGGGAAGATGCCCTTGGAGAACACCGAACGGCTCAACTCGGTGGTCGCGTCGAGGTGGGCGAACGTCGTCGCCGGGGCCGGGTCGGTGTAGTCGTCGGCGGGCACGTACACGGCCTGCATCGAGGTGATCGAGTGGCCTCGGGTCGAGGTGATGCGCTCCTGCAGCTCACCCATCTCGTCGGCCAGCGTCGGCTGATAGCCCACCGCCGAGGGCATGCGACCCAGCAGCGTCGAAACCTCCGAACCCGCCTGGGTGAATCGGAAGATGTTGTCGATGAACAGCAGCACGTCCTGGCCCTGCTCGTCACGGAAGAACTCGGCCATCGTCAACGCGGACAACGCGACTCGCATACGAGTGCCCGGCGGCTCGTCCATCTGGCCGAACACCAGCGCGGTGTCCTTGAGCACGTCAGCGTCGGCGAGCTCGACCCACAGGTCGTTGCCCTCACGGGTGCGCTCACCCACGCCGGCGAACACCGACGTACCGCCGAAGTTGCGGGCGATGCGGTTGATCATCTCCTGGATCAGAACGGTCTTGCCGACGCCGGCACCACCGAACAGTGCGATCTTGCCGCCGCGGACGTAGGGGGTCAGCAGGTCGACGACCTTCAGACCCGTCTCCAGCATCTCGGTCTTGGGTTCGAGCTGATCGAACGCCGGCGGCTTGCGGTGGATCGACCAGCGGTCGAAATCCTTGCCGTAGCCGGGCTCGTCAAGGCAGTCGCCCAACGCATTGAACACGTGGCCCTTGACGCCGTCACCGACCGGCACCGAGATCGAACTGCCGGTGTCGGTCACCTCGACACCACGCACCAGACCGTCGGTCGGCTGCATCGAGATGCAGCGCACGAGGTTGTCGCCGAGGTGCTGGGCGACCTCGAGGGTCAGCGTCTTGGCCAGGTCCTTGTAACCGATCTCGGCGTGCAGCGCGTTGAACAGTTCCGGCACGGAACCGCGCGGGAACTCGACGTCGACGACGGGGCCGGTGACACGTACGACGCGACCCGCGGTGTCGGTGCTGGTCGCTTTTTCAGCAGTAGCAGTCATTGTCTTCTTCGCTTTCTGGGGCTACTTCTTGGCGGCGTCCGCAAGCGCGTTCGCGCCACCGACGATTTCGCTGATTTCCTGGGTGATCTGAGATTGCCGTTCGCGGTTGGCCATCAGGGTCAGGTCCTTGATGAGATCGTCGGCGTTGTCAGTCGCCGACTTCATGGCGCGCCGGCGAGAAGCCGACTCCGACGCCGCCGCCTCGAGCAGCGCGGCGAAGATGCGGGTCGAGATGTACCGGGGCAACAGGGCGCCGAAGAGGGTCTCGGCATCCGGTTCGAAGGAGAAGAGCGTCTGCAGCCCGGGTTCTTCTTCGCTGTACTCCACCACCATCGGTGCGATCCGGCGTGCGATCGCCGACTGCGACAGCATCGACCTGAATTCGGTGAAGACGATGTGCAGTTCGTCGACTCCGAGGACGTTGTCGGCGCCGGGGTCGTCGCCTTCGTCGTCCATGCCCGCCGTGAACGCGTCCACCAGCGTGCTCGCGATCTCCTGGGCGTTCTCGTAGTCGGGCCGCTCGGAGAACCCGGTCCAGGACTCCTGGATGTCCCAGTTGCGGAAGCTGTAGTACCCGAGAGCTTTACGGCCCACCACGTACAGGATCGGTTCCTTGCCCTCCGAACGAAGAAGGGCAAACAGCTCCTCGGACCGCCGGAAGATGTTCGCGTTGTACGCACCGGCCAGACCTCGGTCCGACGACACCACCAACACGGCGGCCCGCCGGGGATTCTCACGCGGGACCAGCAGTGGGTGATCCAGTGCGCTCGCGCTCGCGAGTTCGGTGAGCATGTTCGTGATCTCGCGGTCGTAGGGCCGAGCCGCCTCGACTCGGGCCTGCGCCTTGGCGATTCGCGACGTCGCGATCAGCTCCTGGGCTTTGGTGATCTTTTTGATCGAGCCCGCGGAGCGGATGCGGCCGCGCAATTCGCGCAGTGTGGCAGCCATCTGTGTTCAGGCCTTACTTCTTCTTCGGTGCGGGCTTGCGGACCTTCACCGATTCCTTTTCGACGTCTTCCTCGTCCATCGCCTCGACGTGCTCGTCGGGCACGACCGAGCTGCCGTCGGTGGTGGCGAAGCCCTTCTTGAAGTCGTTGACGACTTTTTCGAGCTTCTCCTCCAGCTCCTCGGAGAGCTTCTTGCTCTCCCGGATCTCCTTGAGGATGCCCTCCTGCGACCCCTTCACGTGGTCGAGGAATTCGCGCTCGAACTTCTGAACGTCTTCGACGGGAACCGAATCCAGGTGCCCCCTAGTGCCGAGGAAGATCGCGACGACCTGTTCCTCGACGGGCATCGGGCTGCTCTGCGGTTGCTTGAGCAACTCGACGAGCCGGGCGCCGCGGTCGAGCTGCGCCTTCGAGGTCTCGTCGAGATCGGAGGCGAACGCAGCGAACGACTCGAGTTCGCGGTACTGCGACAGGTCCAGACGCAGCGACCCGGCCACCTCCTTCATCGCCTTGATCTGCGCGGCGCCACCGACACGCGACACCGAGACACCGACGTTGATGGCCGGCCGCACACCCTGGTTGAACAGGTCGGTCTCCAGGAAGCACTGACCGTCGGTGATCGAGATGACGTTGGTCGGGATGTACGCCGAGATGTCGTTGGCCTTGGTCTCGATGATCGGCAGACCGGTCAACGAACCGCCGCCGAGCTCATCGGAAAGCTTCGCGCAGCGCTCTAGCAGCCGGGAGTGCAGGTAGAACACGTCGCCCGGGTACGCCTCGCGGCCCGGCGGGCGACGCAGCAGCAGCGAGATCGCGCGGTACGCCTCGGCCTGTTTGGTCAGGTCGTCGAAGACGATGAGCACGTGCTTGCCGTCGTACATCCAATGCTGAGCGATCGACGATCCCGTGTACGGCGCAAGCCATTTGAAGCCGGCCGAGTCCGACGCCGGCGCGGCGACGATCGTCGTGTACTCCATGGCGCCGCCCTCTTCGAGGGTCTGGCGCACGCTGGCGATCGTGGTGCCCTTCTGCCCGATCGCGACGTACACGCAGCGGACCTGCTGATCGGGATCGCCGGACTCCCAGTTCTGCCGCTGGTTGAGGATGGTGTCCACACACACCGCGGTCTTACCGGTCTTGCGGTCGCCGATGATCAGCTGACGCTGGCCGCGACCGATCGGGGTCTGCGAGTCGATGGCCTTGATGCCCGTCTGCAGCGGCTCGCTCACGCCCTGGCGCTGCACCACCGACGGCGCCTGGAGCTCGAGCGCGCGACGTTCGGTCGTCTCGATCTCGCCGCGGCCGTCGATCGGTTGGCCCAGCGGGTTGACCACGCGACCGAGGAAGGCGTCGCCCACCGGCACCGAGAGGACCTCGCCGGTGCGCTTCACCTGCTGGCCTTCTTCGATCTTCTCGAAGTCACCGAGGATGACGGCGCCGATGCTGTGCTCGTCGAGGTTCAGTGCCACGCCCAGCACGCCGCCGGGGAACTCGAGCAGCTCCTGGGTCATCACCGACGGGAGACCCTCGACGTGAGCGATACCGTCGCCGGCGTCGATGACGGTGCCGATCTCTTCGCGCTCGGTGTCCGCCTCGAAGCCGGAGACATACTCCTCGATCGCGCCCTGGATCTCATCCGCCGAGATCGTCAACTCTGCCATGGTCTTCTCCTCTTCGCGCGAGCGCTCATCGGCGGCTTTCTCGCTTTCCTACTTCGTGTGTGGGTCTTGGTGTGGTGGGTCAGTCGGGTAACCGGGTCTCGGCCGCCGCCAGCTTCGAGGCCAGCGACCCGTCGATCACCTCGTCGCCGACGGCGATCGTCAAGCCGCCGAGCAGTTCGGGGTTGACATCGAGCTGAATCGACACCGGACGGTCGTAGATACGGGTGAGCAGTTCGGTGAGCCGCTCACTCTGGGCGTCGCTGAGCTCAGCGGCCGCGCGAACCTGCGCGACGACCTCGCCGCGCCGCGAGACGGCCAGGTTCGCGAGTTCGCGGACGGCCTCGTCGGCGCGCTCCCCGTGCAGCAGATCGAGCGTCTGACGCAGCAGGTCGGCGGTGTTCTTGCTCGCCCGGCGCCCAAGCACGTTGTTCAGCAACCCGATTCGTCCCTCGAGCGGGGCGGTGTACTCGCCCAGCAGCGAGATCAGACGCGGCTCGGAATCGAGGATGCGACTGAACCGGAACAGCTGATCTTCGACGTCCTCGATCTGGCCCTCCCCCTCGGCCCGCACCAGAAGTGCCAGCCGGGCGAGGTGCTGGATGCTGTGAATCAGATCGGACGTGGCCGACCAGCGCTGCGACACAGCGGTTTTGATCAGGTCGAGCGCCGAGTCGGAGACCTGGCCCGAGAGCAGCCGCTCGACGAGCTGAACCTTGGGCTCATCAGCGCTGGAGGGATCGGCCAGATGTCGGGAGAGCACGGGCTCGCGGCGCAGCAGTTTCGACGTGGACGCCAGATCGTCGGCCAGCCGCGTCAGCGCGTCACCATCCAGACCGTCGGCCACCCCGTCGAACCGCTCGACCAGCTGAGCCAGGGAGTCGCGGCTGGCGGCACGAAGCTTCGCCGTGACGACGTCGGTGAACGTCGTCGTCGACGGCGCCATCTCGTCGAGCTCGGCGAGGAAGCGGTCGACAGTGGCGGATTGTTCGGAGCTATCGGAGACGAAGTCGCGCACCAGGTCGCCTGCCCGCTGCACCGATTCGGCACCGAGGCTCTGCCGGAGTTCGCGAACGAGCTGTTGGCGCAGAAGCTGAACCTGTTGCGCCCCTAGCGTCTTGATGCGCTCCAGCTCGACGTCGGCCTGCGCGCGCAGCTGCTCGGCGATGATCTCGGCGTCCCTGCGGGCCTCTTCGATCACCTGTGCAGCCTCGGCCTTGGCCTGTTCCAGAGCTCTTGCGTGCTCGGTATCGGCGTCGGCCACCTTCTTCTCGGCCTCGGCGTGTTCGGTGAGCTGATCGCGGATCGTCTCCTGCTGGGTCCTCATCATGTTGCGCACCGGCGGCACGACAAACTTCACGATCAGGAACACAATGAGGACGAAGCCGATGAGCTGGCCGATAAAGGTCGACATTCGTCAGCGCTCCCGTCCTGTCGCGACCGGCACCGTGCGCGTAGCCACGTCGACGCCGAGCACCCGACTTGCGAGGTTGGCGGCCAACGTCTCCACCGACGACTGGAGATCGGTCGTCAGGGCCCGCGACTGCTGCGTGAGCTGTTCGTTCGCCTGCTGCAGAAGTGTCGAGACTTCCGCGTTGGCGCGGGCCCGCGCGTCGTCGACGATCTTGCGACCCTCTGCACGGGCCTCTTCACGGACCGACGTCGCCTCGCGGCGGGCGTCCGCCATCACGTTGCGATAGTCGGCGTCCGCAGCTGCCCTCAGTTGGGCTGCCCGTCGATTGTCCTCGGCCGTCTTGAACACCATCGCCTCGCGCTCGTGCAGGACCCGAGAAATCGGGGGCACGACCCACTTGGCGATCACTCCGAGCACGATCAAAAAGATCAGCAGCACGAAGATGAAGGTGCCGTTGGGGATGAGGAAGTTGCTCTGACCGCCTCCCTCAGCCGCCAACAGAACGACGTTCGAGTCAGCCATGGCCGGCTTTAACCTCCGACCGGCGTGGCGAACACGAACAGCGCCATGAACGCCAGGTTGATGAAGTACATGGCCTCCACCAGACCCACCGTGATGAAGAACGGCACGAACAGACGACCCTGAGCTTCAGGCTGGCGGGCTACGCCGTTGACCAGAGCGCTACCGACGACACCGTCGCCGATCGCGGCACCGATGGCGCCGCCGCCCAGAAGAAGTCCACCGCCGATGAGCGCTCCGGCAGCGATAGTGGGATCCATTCCTTATCCTCCTTGATTTCTGGTAGCAGTCCTACCAGGTGGTTTTGTCGAGCATTTACGCGTGGTCAGTGATGTTCATCCTCAAGCTCCATCGACTGACCGAAGTACAAGATCGTCAGCAGCGCGAAGATGAACGCCTGGATGGCGCCGATGAACAATTCGAACGACTTCCATAGGGCATTTGGTGCCCACAGGATGTATGCCGGAAACAGGGCGATGATCGTGACCATGATGCCGCCGGCGAAGACGTTGCCGAAAAGTCGGAGTGACAACGAGACTGGCTTGGCGAGCTCTTCGACGAGGTTGATCGGGGCGAGGAACGACACGTGCCCCTTGAGCAGTCGCACGGGGTGGCCGAGCGGACCGCGGCGCCAGAACCCGGCGGCGTGGTAGCAGATGAATACGAACAGGCCGAGCGCCAAGACAAAGTTGATGTCGGCGGCCGCGGGTTTGAGCAGTTCGTGAATCCCGGTCTCGTCGCTGTACTGCCACGGAAAGACCGACAGCCAGTTCGCGATCAGGATGTAGACGAACAGCGTCACCGCGAGAGGCAGCACGAACGGCGCGATCTTCATACCGATCGCGGACTCGACCTGGTTGCGCACCTGGACCGTGATGGCTTCCCAGAAGAGCTGCACTCCGCTGGGCACACCGCTCGACGTCACCTTCGCGCGCAGGTAGAACGCCAGCGCCAGCACGATCACCGCGGCGATCGACGCGGAGAGCAACGTATCGGTGTTGACAGTCAGCCCAAACCAATTGGCCTCGGTATGCGTGCCGACGTGAATTCCGGAGTCGGCGGCGAGGATGGTTTCGGTCATTACTGGGTGGCCTCCCCTTGGGGTCCAACGGTGTCAGTCGGGCTACCTGCGCGCAGTTTCCGCGCGACGGGCACGGCGGTTGTGAACACGAGCAACATCTGGAACAACGCCATTCCGAAGACCACACCCAGTCCCTCGGGCCGGAACGCAAACGCGATCACCAGGCCGATCACCGTCAGGACCATCAAGCGGACGGCGGAGTTCACGGCCATTTTGCTCTTCAGCGGGTGAGCGTGGGCGGTGATCCGCAGGGCCGATCGTCGTACCAGAATTGCGTTGAACAAGCCGAGGCCCAAGCCGATGCCGAAGAAGATTCCGACCATCGGATGGCCGAGCAGGGCGGTTGCCACCGTGGCGAGCACGGTCAGCGCAAAGCAGATCACCGAGAGCCGTAACGGGCGGAACGCAACGGATGGCAACACCAATGGCGCATCTTGCGCTGGCGTCGTCACAACTTCACCTCAATCCGCGGTTCACGGTGGCTGCCCCGATGATTTGCGTGCGTGCGCCCTGAGCGTATCGGAGGGCGTTTGGCTCGCTGGAATCACCCACGGGGCAGCTCCCTTTGTCGGTCGTGGTTCCGTTCCGATCGGTGGTGTACCGATGGCCCGGGGGCCGGCAACCCGTGAGGTTTTTTCGGGTTCTGAATGCACCCTAACACATGGTGGGAGGCATAAAAGGGGGTCTACTACTTTTCGTCGTACATCGGCTGGAATTGGCCGTTTCGTCGACGGAGAAGAGGGATCAGGGTCACGACGACGGCGACGAGAATCGCGGCCAGCATGACGGCTCCGCTGTAGCGCGGATCAAAGAAGATCGTGCTGGCCGCACCGAAGCAGACGATGGCCACCCACAGATAGATCACCAGGACGACTCGCCGGTGCGAATGACCGATCTGGAGCAACCGGTGATGCAGGTGCATCTTGTCCGGTGTCGTGAAATGCACGCCCGCGCGGGTACGCCGGATGATCGCCAGCAGGGTGTCGAGCGCGGGCACGAACATCACCGCGACCACGAGCAGGAACGGCGACAGCAGCGCGAAGACGTCGCGCACCCCGTACGCCGTCTGCGAGATGGGGCCCGCGGCGGTGGTGGCCGCCGCCGCCAGCATCAGGCCGATCAGCATCGACCCGGAGTCGCCCATGAAGATCCGGGCGGGGTGGAAGTTGTGCGGCAGGAACCCGAGGCACACCCCGGCCAGCACCACCGAGATCACCGCGGGCGGATAGAACAGGACGTCGCCGCCGTGGTCGCGCAACAGCCCGACCGAGAAGATGCAGATCGCCGATGCGGTGATCAGCCCGAGGCCGGCCGCGAGCCCGTCGAGCCCGTCGATGAAGTTCATCGCGTTGACGATCGACACCGTCAGGGCCAGCGTCAGCAGGATCGACGACACCTGATCCAAGACGATGGTGCCGACGCCGCCGATGGGGATGTAGAGCACGCTCCACGCCACCCCCATGGTGACGAGCACACTCGCCGCGGTGATCTGACCGGCGAACTTCGTCAGCGAGTCCAGGCCCCAGCGGTCGTCGATCAGGCCGACGACCATGATCAGCCCGCCGGCGACGACTACCGCGGGCATGCCCGTCGAGTAGACGAATCCCCGCGTCAGCGCAGGCAGTTGGGAGGCCAGCAGGACGGCGAACGCGACGCCGATGTACATGGCGAGCCCGCCCATCCGCGGAATGGGTTGCGCGTGCACGTCTCGGTCGCGCGGGATCGCGACGGCACCGAAGCGACGCGCCATGACCCTGACCCACCCGGTCGCGAAGTAGGTGATGATCGCGGCCGTCAGACCGACCAGCGCGAGCTCCCGGATCGGTACGCCCGCACCGCGATCGTTGAGTGCCAGCAGCGTGTCGGTGGCGTAGACCACCGGTGAACCGTACTGCACGAAAGCCAATCTCAGTCCGTCAAAGTCGTCGGCTCGACACCGAGTACGGTCGCGATCGCATCAACACCGACCGGGCCTTCGCGTAACACGCGGGGGTGTGCGCCGGTGAGGTCGACGATCGTCGACGCGGTCCGCCGCTCGGATGGCCCTGCTTCGAGGTACACCTCGACTTGATCGCCGAGTTGCTCGCGCGCCGCTTCTGCGGTGACGGCCGGGGGTTGCCCGGAGACGTTGGCACTCGAGACCGCCATCGGCCCGACTGCGCGCAGCAGTTCGATGGCCACCGGATGCAACGGCATGCGCAGCATCACGGTTCCGTGTGCATCGCCGAGATCCCAATGCAGCGACGGCGCCTGGCGTACCACCAAGCTCAGCGCGCCCGGCCAGAAGGCGCGGATGAGTTCGCGTGCGCTGTTCGGCACGTTGTAGACCAGGCCCTCGATCGTGTGCCACGAACCGACCAGGACGGGCACCGGCATGTCGCGGCCACGCCCCTTGGCGGCGAGCAGGGCGGCGACGGCTTCACCGTCGAATGCGTCGGCGCCGACGCCGTAGACGGTGTCCGTCGGCAACACGACCAGACGGCCGCCCTTGAGCGCGCTGATCGCCGACGCGATACCGGACTCACGCTGGTCGGCGTCGGAGCAGTCGAACAACTGACTCATCCCGCGACATCTCCTTCGGGCGTCATCTGGTCCTCCGCGCGGTTACGAACCGTGTCCGCCCGCTGAGATCGTGCCGGGCGGTGATGTCGTCGAAGCGCGTTGCGTGGCTGAAACGCTCGACGGTGCGGTCCGACGTCGTGTCGTCGTGCTCGACGGCCACAAGCCCGCCGGTGCGCAGCCACCGGCCCGAGTGGCCGACGATCGCCTCGATCACTCGCATCCCGTCTGGTCCCCCGAACAATGCGTGGGCCGGATCATGTTCGGCCACTTCGGGTTCCAGCTGCGCACCGTCGGGAATGTAGGGCGGGTTCGCGACGACGAGGTCGACCGAGCCGTCGAGTTCGGGCAGCAGCGCGGGTTCGGTCACATCGGCGCAGACCACCTCGACGGCCGTTCCGGCGAGATTGCGTCGCGCGTATTGGAGCGCCGATTCCGAGTCGTCGACGGCGATGATGCGCGCGTCGGGCCGGTCATGCGCCAGCGCAAGCGCCAGCGCACCGCTGCCCGTGCACAGGTCGACGATCACCGGGGCATCGGGCAACCGTTGCGCCAGAGCCCATTCCAGCAAGGCTTCGGTCTCGGGGCGCGGGATGAACACACCAGGGCCGACGTGCACGTCGACCGGTCCGAACGCGGCGGTGCCGACCAGGTGCTGCAGCGGGACGCGCCGCGCACGCCGGGCGATGAGATCGTCGTATCGTTGCGCGAACTCAGGTCCGGCCTCGATGAACCGCAGACGGCCCCGGTCGGTGCCCAACACGTGCGCGGCCAGCAGTTCGGCGTCGACGCGCGGCGTGGCGACACCCGCTTCGGCCAGCACCGTCTCGGCGGCGTCGATGGTCTGGCTCAGCGTGGTGGATGCCGGCGCCGGGCTGGGCCGGGTCATGTGGCCTGCAGTCTCGCTTGCTTGTCGGCGGCGGCCAGCGCGTCGAACAGGTCGTCGAGGTCGCCGTCGAGCACCTGGTCAAGGTTGTGCGCTTTGAAGTTGATCCGGTGATCGGCGATCCGGTTCTCCGGGAAGTTGTAGGTCCGGATGCGCTCGCTGCGGTCCACGGTGCGGATCTGGCTGGCGCGGTCGGCCGAGGCGTCGGCCTGCGCCTGCTCCTCGGCCATCGCCTGCAGCCGCGCGGCGAGCACCTGCATCGCACGGGCCTTGTTCTGCAGCTGCGACCGCTCGTTCTGACAGGTGACGACGATGCCGGTGGGCAGGTGGGTGATGCGCACCGCGGAGTCGGTGGTGTTGACGCCCTGGCCGCCCTTGCCCGACGACCGGTAGACATCGACGCGCAGATCGGACTCGTCGATCTGCACCTCCTCGATCTCTTCGGGTTCGGGATAGACGAGCACTCCGGCCGCGGAGGTGTGCACGCGGCCCTGCGACTCGGTGACCGGGACGCGTTGCACCCGGTGCACGCCGCCTTCGAACTTCAGCCGCGACCACACGCCGTCGGCCGAGTCACCCCTGCTCCGGATGGACAGCGTGGCGTCCTTGTAGCCGCCGAGATCGGAGAAGGTTTCGTCGAGCACAGTGACGGTCCAGCCGTGGCGCTCGGCGTAACGGATGTACATCCGGGCCAGGTCGGCGGCGAACAGCGCGGACTCCTCGCCGCCCTCCCCCGACTTGACCTCGAGGACGATGTCGTCGGCGTCGTGCGGGTCGCGGGGTGCGAGCAGATCGGTCAGCTGGGTGTCGAGCTGCTCGACGGTGCCCACCAGCTCGTCAACCTCGGCCGCGAACGACGGGTCGTCGGCGACCAGCTCCCGTGCCGCCTCTAGGTCGCCGCGGGCTACCTCGAGCTTGCGGTACGTCGCGACAATCGGCGACACCTGCGCGAAGCGCTTACTTACTTTGCGGGCGCGGGCGGCGTCGGCGTGCAGGTCCGGATCGCTGAGTTGGCGTTCGAGGTCGGCATGCTCGGCCAGCAGCGTGTCGATCGCTCCTCCCGACTGAGTCGGGGACTGCGCGCGAGCCATGTCGACCTCCTCTCCGTGGCCCCTCGCGAACGCAAACCGGCGCCCGGCCTGGCCGCTGATGCGGCAGAACGGGCGCCGGAAAGGACGCTACTTGTCCGCTGAGCCTTTGTCGGCGTTGTCGGCCGCGGCTTCGGTTTTTCCCGTCGCTGCGCTCGCCCCGGTGCGCTTGCCGTAGCGCTTCTCGAAGCGCGCCACCCGGCCGCCGCTGTCGAGGATCTTCTGCTTGCCGGTGTAGAAGGGATGGCACTGCGAGCAGACCTCGACGTGAATCTGTCCGCTCTGCTTGGTGCTGCGCGTGGTGAACGTGTGGCCACAGCCGCAGTGCACCGTGGTCTCTACGTAATCAGGGTGAATACCCGTTTTCATGGTTTCCTCTTCGATCGTGGGCCCCGGGTCGCCCCTCCGTGCTGGAGGTGACGGGCGTGAACCGGAACCGAGGGTCGGCGGTCAATTATGCCAGCTAGGGCCGCCAAGTGCCTAAACGCGTGCGCACCGGGCCGTATTCCGCTTCCACGTTCGGCCGAACGTGGGTTACCGGCACGCGGCGGGGCCGGTTTGGCGTGCATATCCCCACATTCGCGCCTAGACAGGCTGGTACCTGCTGCCGTCGCGCCGCCACAGCGTCCTGCCGTCGGGTGTGACTCCTCGCGCCACGAGCTCACGCTTGAGAATCTTGTTGGTCGCGGTGCTGGGCAGGTCGTCGGCCACCCACACGTAGCGCGGCCAGGCCTTCGGCGACAGGTCCCGCTGGGCCGCCAGGAACTGCTCGAACGTCTCCGGATCGAGGTCGGCGTCGTCCTGCAGCACCAGGGCGGCCATCACCTGGTCACCGACGAGTTCGTCGGGCACCGGATAGACCGCGACGCGGTTGATCGCCGGCAACCGCAGCAGGATCCGCTCGATCGGCGCGGTCGCGAGGTTCTCGCCGTCGACCCGCATCCAGTCGGCCGTGCGCCCGGCCAGGTAGATGTAGCCGTCGGCGTCGCGGTAGGCCAGATCACCCGACCAGTACATGCCGTGGCGCATCCGCTCGTCGGTGGCTTCCCGGTCGTTGTAGTAGCCGCGGAACAGGCCGCTGCCGTCGGTGTTGACGAGTTCGCCGATCGCCAGATCGGCGTTGGTCAAAGCGCCGTTCTCGTCGAACTCCGCCACCGGGCACTCGGTGACCGTGTCGCTGTTGTAGATCGCCACGCCTGGAAAGCCTTGTCCGATCGACCCTTTCGGGGTGTCGGGGGTGCGGGTGATGATCACGGCGTTCTCGGTGGAGCCGAAGCCGTCGTCGACGGTGACGTCGAAGCGTCGGCTGAACTGCTCGATGTCGCGGTCGGTGGCCTCGTTGCCGAATGCGACGCGCAGCGGGTTGTCGCGATCGTCGGGCTGCTCGGGTGTGGCCAGCACGTAGGCCAACGGTTTGCCCACGTAGTTCATGTAGGTCACGCTGTGGCGTCGGATATCGGCCAGGAACCGGGACGCGGAGAACTTGGCGGGCACCATCGCGGCCCCGGCGACGAGTGCGGGTGCCCATCCGCCCACCACGGCGTTCGAATGGAACATCGGCATCGACAGGTAGCAGACGTCGCGCTCGGTGAGTTCGAACTTCTCGGCCAAGGCGTTGCCCGCGAACAGCACCATCAGGTTGGCGACCTGGACCGCTTTGGGCTCGCCGCTGGTCCCGGACGTGAAGATCATCATGAATGTGTCCTCGACCGCGGCTTCCCGGTGCGCAACGAATGTCGTCGCGGTGGCCAGGAAATCGGACCAGGCGGTGGTGGAGGTGTCGAGCACCGTGACCCCCGGCAGGTCCAGACCGTCGAGCAGCGGACGGTGCTCGGCGTCGGTGATCAGGAACTGGCAGTGCACCTTGGCGACGTCGCGCGCCAGGGCCTCACCGCGGCGCGTGGTGTTGATACCGCACACCACATAGCCCCCGAGGCCGGCCGCAGCCAGCGCGATCAGCATGTCGGGGGTGTTGCCGAGCAGGACCCCGACGTGCAGGGGACGGTCCTGGTCGGCGGCCCCGATGAGCGCGGCGGCCTGCGTCTTGGCGTCGGCGACGTACTGGCGGTAGGTCCAGGTGCGGTCGCCGTACCGGATGGCGACGGTGTCGCGGTCGGCACGCTCGTTGAGCAGCTGCTGGAGCGTGTCCGCCATGGCTCACCTTCCGAGAGTGAACAGATTCGCGATTGTGTCTACCATGACACAATGCTCCGATCGGCCCACTTGAGGGCGAGGTTAACGGAGGAGCCCACCTGGTGACGAGCGATGCCGCCACCAAGAGCGTCCACGATCGACTGATCGACGCGGCCGAGGTCTGCCTGCGCGCCAAGGGAATCCGCTCGACCACTGTGTCCGAGGTAGCCGAGGTGGCGGGCGTCTCCCGCGGTTGGCTGTATCGCCACTTTCCCGACAAGGTCTCGCTGCTGGGGGCGGCGATCGTGCGGCTCAACGAGGCCTATTGGTCCGAGGCGCACGAGATGCTCGAACGCGTCGACGGCCTCGACCGGCAGCTCGCCGCCGGCGTCCTGCACGGGCGCACGGCCTATGACGACCCTGGCACGTTGTTGATGAAGCTGCGCATCGACGAGCCCGAGGAGTTCGCCGCGTGCGCGGGCGCCGGCGTCCAGGGCTTGGTGCCCGACCTGGCCGACTTCTGGTCTCGCTACCTGGTTAACGCGCGGGAGTCGGGCGAGATCCACCCCGACACGGATATCGCCGAGGCATCGGAATGGCTTGCCCGCGTGCTGATTTCGCTGGCAACGGTACCCGGTAAGACACTCGATCCCAGCGACGGCGACGCAGTGTTGCGGCACCTGCGCCGCTATGTCATGCCGGGACTGCGAGCCGACCCCGCCGTGTGATCTCTAGGCGACATCGATGGCGACGGCGGGCCGGCCGACGAGCGTCATGAGGATGTCACGGATCGGCGCCTCGACGCGTCGGCCCTCGCCGGCCTGGAAGTCGGCGTCCGTCGCGGCGAGTTGCACGCCTCGAAAGCGTCGCTGCGCCTGGAAGGGAAAGCCCATCGTCCACACCCTTTCGGCCGCAGCGACCGCCGCGTCCACGGGCACGGGACGGTCGATCCCCAGAGGTACCGCGATGTCCTGGGTGTGCACCAACACATCCATCAACGGGTCGAGTTCGGCGGTGCCCGGCGGGCGTTTACGCGATCCCCGCATAGCGCGCAGCGCCGCGGTGAGCTCTGCAGGAGATCGGTTGTCTTGCACCGCTACTCGATAGATCATCGCGTTGATCCGAAAGCCGGAGCGCAGCAGTTCGAACAGCAATCTCGGTTTACCCGACGCGGAGTGTGTGATGTGCGCGGCCACATGACGAACGGTCCATCCCTCGCACAGGGTCGGTGTCGACCATTGTTCGGGTTCGAGGCCGTCGAGCATGTCGGCAAGGCCCGCGCGCTGTTCGTCGATATGCCGCCAGACGGTGTCGGATTCCACGCACGCCTCCTCCAGTTAGTCAGGTATCCTGACGAATATAGTCAGGTTCCCGTACTAAGGTCAATGGGGTGAGCGACTGGGTCAGCACCGCGACGTTGATGTTCATCGGCCATCGCGCTGCCGAGGCACGCGTCATGGAGGCATTGGTCGCGGCAGGTGCCGACGACATCACGCTCGCGCAGTCCAGGCTCATGCAACGCCTCGACCTGCGACAGGTGAATTCGAGCGGAATGCGGCTCACCGTTCTCGCCGAGCAGGCACGCGTGACCAAGCAGACCGCAGGCGCACTGATCGATCAACTGGAGCGGTCCGGCTATGTGGTGCGCACGACGGACCCCACGGATGCGCGCGCTCGGCTCGTCACATTGAGCGACAAGGGCATGGCGGTGTGCCGGGCCGCGGGAGAGGAGATCGCCAAAGTCGAGGACGAGTGGCGACGCTACCTCGGTGCGCGCCGGTTTCAGCAACTTCGCCACGCACTGACGGCGCTGCGCGAGATCACCGACCCCTACCGATGAGCGGTTTCGGTGCCGCGCGTCGCGCTCAGCGCGACCGGCGGCACCGAAATCAGCACGCGGTCAGTCGCCGTCCATCGAGCCCGGAGCGGTCTTGGAGACCTGCACCAGGAACTCGTAGTTGTTCTTGGTCTTGCGCAGCTGGCTCATCAACAGGTCGATGGCCTGGTGCGGATCCAGCCCCGACAACACGCGACGCAGCTTGTGCACGATCCCGAACTCGTCCGGCGAAAGCAGCAGCTCGTCCTTGCGGGTGCCGGACGGGTTGACGTCGACAGCCGGGAAGACGCGCCGCTCGGCGATCTTGCGGTCAAGCTTGAGCTCGGCGTTGCCGGTGCCCTTGAACTCCTCGAAGATCACCGTGTCACCGGTCGAGCCGGTCTCCACCATCGCGGTGGCGACGATGGTCAGCGAGCCGCCCTCTTCGATGTTTCGGGCCGCGCCGAGGAACCGCTTGGGCGGATATAGCGCAGTGGAGTCGACACCACCGGACAGGATGCGACCCGAGGCCGGTGACGCGTTGTTGTACGCGCGGCCGAGGCGGGTGATCGAGTCGAGCAGCACGACGACGTCCTTACCCTGCTCGACCAGCCGCTTGGCCCGCTCGATCGCCAATTCGGCGGCCTGGGTGTGATCGGACGGCGGCCGGTCGAACGTCGAGGCGATGACCTCGCCCTTGACCGAGCGCTGCATGTCGGTCACCTCTTCCGGACGCTCGTCGACGAGCACCACCATCAGGTGGCATTCCGGATTGTTGGTGGTGATCGCGTTGGCGATGTCCTGAAGGATCGTCGTCTTACCGGCCTTCGGCGGCGACACGATCAGCGCGCGCTGCCCCTTGCCGATCGGCATGATCAGGTCGATGACGCGGGTGGTCAGCTTCTCGGTGTTGGTCTCCAGGCGCAGCCGCTCGTTCGGGTAAAGCGGCGTGAGCTTGTTGAACTCCGGCCGCTTCTTGGCCTCCTCGACCGGCTTGCCGTTGACGGTGTCCAGGCGCACCAGCGGATTGAACTTCTGCCGCGGATTCTTGTCGCCGCCTTCTCCGTCTCGGGGCACGCGCACGGCGCCGGTCACGGCGTCACCGCGGCGCAGGCCGTTCTTGCGCACCATGTTCATCGAGACGTACACGTCGTTCGGGCCGGCCAGATAACCGGAGGTGCGCACGAACGCGTAGTTGTCGAGAACGTCGAGGATGCCGGCGACGGGTTGAACGACGTCGTCCTCGCGCAGTTCGGTGTCGCGGTCACCGCCGCCGTCACCGCCACCGCGCTCACGGCGCCTGCGGTCCCGGAACCGGCGACCGCGACGACCGCCACGGCCTTCGCCGTCGTCGTCGTTGTTGTTGTTGCCGCCTCCGCCACCGCCGCGGTTCTGGCCACCCTGCTGGTCGCCCTGCTGCTGGTCGCCGTCGGACTTGCTATCAGACCTGCTGGACTGGTCGCTCTTGTTGGACTGGTCGTTCTGGCGGTCACCGGTCTTGGCGTCCGCAGCGGCGTTGTCCGGCTGATTACCCGAGGCGTCGGGTGTGCCGGCTCCGCGCGACGCGCCACGACGCTCACGGCGCCGGGGCTGCTGCTCGGCGTCGGCATTCGAACCACGGTCGTCGCCGCTCTCGGTGCCCTGCTCGGCGTTCGAAGCGTCTTTGGCCGGTTCGGCGGTCTTGGCCTCGCTGGTCGCAGGAGCCTCGCCACCGGCGGAAGCCTTTCCGCGGCCGTTCGAATCGCCGCGCCGCTCACGGATGGCGGCGACCAGTTCGCTCTTGCGCATACCGGACGCGCCCTCGACGCCGATTTCCTTGGCCAAGGCGCGCAGTTCGGGCAGCACCATGGTCGACAAGGCGCCGCCGCGGTTGCCGGAAGCGACCTCGGCGGTCGGTGCGGATTCCGCGGTCGGCGCGTCCGCCGCAGAAGTTGAAGAGTCTGAACTCACGGCGTTTGGCAGCTCACCGTTTTCGCTGCTGCCCCCAGCCGTGATCAGGTCCGTTTCAGTCACGGATGTCCTTTCTTTCCCTCGCAGAACGAGTCGTGCGGGGATTCGGTGCGATCAGTCGATCCACTGAACGCATGGGCCCCACCATTGCCCCTGCAACGGTGATGGCCGGGCCTCGCCGGTATACGGCGAACCGTCAATCCACGAGTAGACCACGGGGAAAATGGGTGGTGTCCTATTGTCGGCGCAGGTAGAGACGCTGCGATTGCCTGACGACAGCGAGAATATCCCGCATCGGGACGGGAAGCAAGAAAGACATGGGTGTCGTGTTGCTCCTGTGATTCCTGCTCCGACCGCTTTCAGCGTCGTGCTGCTGCGCCTGACATCCACTTCGCGCCGTCACCAATGGTCATGGGTTTGACGGTGAACCCGTTCACGGTGCCGCACTCGAGAGCTTCTGCGGGCAACTCCGGCGACCTGCACAGTGCAAGTACCGAAGGACCCGCTCCTGACAGCACCGCTGCCACACCGCAACGTCGCAGGACCCCCAGGTATTCCGCGGAAGCCGGCATGGCCGACGCCCGTTGCGGCTGATGCAGGACGTCTTCGGTCGCGGGCATCAGCAAGTCGGGCCGCGTTGTCAACGCGACCATCAGCAGGGCGGCCCTGCTCACGTTGAAGCGCGCGTCGGCATGGCTCACCTTCTCCGGTAGGAGCACGCGTGTCTCGGCGGTCGACGAGCGCTCGTCGGGTATCGCGACGAACAGGCGGATGTCGGGGTGCACCCGGATCGGCGCGGCGTCGAATCGGGGCGCCGACTCCGGTCCTTCGGTCCAGGACACCACGCCGCCGCCCAGCACCGCCGCCGAGGCGTTGTCGGGATGCCCTTCGAACTCCGAGGACAGCTGGACGAGGTCGTGTTCGGAAAGGATCTCCGAAGAAGTCTGCGCGGCAAGGCCGTTGACGACCGCGAGTCCGCTGACCACCGCTGCTGCCGAGGACCCGAGGCCTCTCGAGTGTGGGATGTCGTTGCGGCACCGCACCGTCATGCCGGGAGCGCTGATGTCCAACGCCTCGAGCCCTCGCTGGATGGCCCGCACCACGAGATGGCTCTCATCCAGCGGCACTTGTCCCCGGCCCTCACCTTCGACCTCGACCGTCAGACCGGAATCCGTTGTCTCGACCACGATCTCGTCGTAAAGGCCTAACGCGATCCCCAGGCTGTCGAAACCTGGGCCGAGGTTCGCGCTGGATGCCGCCACCACGGAGGTGGCCCTCAGGCCCGGCGGCAAAAGGTGAGTCACCGGCTATCCCAGCCCCAACTGCTCGACGACGGCCACCGGATCGACAGGCACCGCGACCACCAACGGCATGCCCTTCAACGCGGTGTCCGGATCCTTGAGCCCGTTGCCCGTCACCGTGCACACGACCGTCGAACCCTTGGCCACCCAACCGTCTTCGACCGATTTGAGCAGACCGGCGATGCTGGCCGCCGATGCGGGCTCAACGAACACACCCTCGCTGCTGGCCACCAGGTGGTAGGCCTCCAGGATCTCCTCATCGGTGGCGGCCAGGAATCGACCGTCGGACTGCTGCGCTGCGGCCACGGCGGTGGTCCACGATGCGGGCGAGCCGATTCGGATGGCCGTTGCGATGGTCTCCGGATTCTTGACCGGTTGCCCGTGCACGAGCGGCGCCGCGCCGGCCGCCTGCGTGCCGAGCATGCGGGGAAGACGATCCGAGACCCCGTCGCGGTGGTATTCGGTGTAACCCTTCCAGTAGGCGGTGATGTTGCCGGCGTTGCCCACCGGCAGCGAGTGCACATCGGGCGCGACTCCCAACGCGTCGACGATTTCGAAGGCCGCCGTCTTTTGTCCTTCGATCCGGTACGGGTTGACGGAGTTGACCAGCGAAATGGTCGGGAAGTCGGCGGTCAGCTTGCGCGCGAGTTCCAGGCAATCGTCGAAGTTGCCGTCGACCTGGATGATCTTCGCGCCGTGCATGACGGCCTGGGCCAGCTTGCCCATCGCGATCTTGCCCTGCGGCACCAACACTGCGCAGGTGATCCCCGCCCTGGCCGCATAGGCCGCCGCCGATGCCGATGTGTTGCCCGTCGACGCGCACAGCACCGCCTGCTGGCCGCGCGCCACTGCCTCGGTCACCGCCATGGTCATGCCGCGGTCCTTGAACGAACCGGTCGGGTTGAGCCCCTCGACCTTGAGATGCACTGTGCACCCGGTGAGTTCGGACAACCGCTGCGCAGGCAGCAGCGGAGTCCCACCCTCACGCAGGGTGATCGGCGTCCAGCTGTCCTCGACCGGCAGCCGGTCGCGGTACGCGGCGATCAGGCCGGGCCAGGGTTGGTGAACGGTCTGCGCGGAGGCGCTCATTCGGTGGTTCCTTCCATGCGCAGCACGCTGTTGATGCTCTGCACAACATCGAGGTCGGCCAGTGCCGCCACGGTCTCCGACAGTGCCGCGTCCGTGGCCTCATGGGTCACCACCACGATGCGCGCACCGCAGCGCTGGCCGTCCTCGTCGAGCATGCCCTCCTGGCGAACCTCGGCGATGCTGACGTCACGTTCACCGAATTCGGCTGCCACAGCGGACAACACGCCGGCTCGATCAGCGACGTTCATGTTCACGTAGTAACGAGTGGGGATGAAGCCGATGGGCGCGATCGGCAACTTGGCGTATTTCGATTCGCGCGGCCCGCGACCACCCTGTACACGGTTGCGAGCCGCCATCACGAGGTCACCCATCACTGCAGAGGCCGTGGGCGTACCGCCGGCCCCCTGCCCGTAGAACATCAGGCGGCCTGCGGCTTCGGCTTCGACAACCACCGCGTTGAACGCCCCGTTTACGGCGGCCAGTGGATGGTCTAACGGCACTAGCGCGGGGTACACCCGCGCCGAAACCCGCTGCTGACCCTCATCGCCGGTGAGCCGCTCGCAGATGGCCAGAAGTTTGATGGTGCAGCCGAGCGCCTTGGCAGACTCGAAGTCGGCGCTGCTGACCTTGGTGATGCCCTCGCGGTACACGTCGTTGGAGCTGACGCGGGTGTGAAAGGCGATCGAGGCCAGAATCGCCACCTTCGCCGCGGCGTCGTATCCCTCGACATCGGCCGTCGGGTCTGCCTCCGCGTATCCGAGGGCGCTCGCGTCGGCCAGCGCGCTCGTGTAGTCGGCGCCCGTACTGTCCATCTCCGAGAGGATGTAGTTGGTGGTGCCGTTGACGATGCCCGCCACCCGGACGACCGAGTCCCCCGCCAACGACTGGGTCAGGGGACGGATGACAGGGATCGCACCGGCGACCGAGGCCTCGAAATACAGGTCAACACGCGCGTTTTCGGCCGCCTGCGCCAACTCCCCGGTCGAGACCGCCATCAGCGCCTTGTTTGCGGTGACCACGGACTTGCCCTGCTCTAGCGCGGTCAGGATCGCTTTGCGCGCGGGTTCTACGGGCCCCATCAACTCGACGACGATGTCGACGTCGTCGCGGGAGACGAGTTCCTCGATGTTGTCGGTGAGCTTGTCGATCGAGATTCCGCGGTCGTCGGCCACCCGACGGACGCCGACGCCGCGCAGCACCAACGGCGCGCCGATGCGTGCGGCCAGGTCGTCGGCGCTCTGCTCGATGATGCGCACAACCTGGCTACCGACGTTCCCAAAGCCGAGAACCGCCACGCCGATGGGCTTTTCGGAATCAGTCATCGTTACCTCACTTCCAGACTCAGCAGATCGTCGGCCGTCTCCCGGCGCAGGATCAGGCGGGCTTGTCCGTCGCGCGCGGCGACCACGGCGGGACGGCCGATCAGGTTGTAACGGCTCGACATGGAATAGCAGTAGGCGCCGGTCGCCGCGACTCCCAGCAGGTCGCCGGGCCGGATATCGTCGGGAACCCAGGTGTCGCGGACGACAATATCGCCGCTCTCACAGTGCTTTCCGACGATACGACCGATTGTGGGCGCGGCATCGGTGGTGCGTGATATCAGCCGTGCGTCGTATTCCGCGCCGTAGAGCGACGTGCGGATGTTGTCGCTCATACCGCCGTCCACGCTGACGTAGCGGCGATGCGCAGTCGGACTCACGGCGACATCCTTGACGGTGCCGACCTCGTAGAGCGTGATGGTCCCGGGACCCGCGATGGCCCGACCCGGCTCGACAACCAACCGTGGAGTGGGTAGCCCGACGGCAGCCGACTCGTCGCGCACGATCGCGGTCAGCTTGGCCGCCAGGTCAGCGATCGGCGGTGGATCGTCCTGGGGCAGATACGAGATGCCGAGGCCGCCGCCCAGGTCGACGATCGACATCTGCGAGGTCTTGTCGACGCCGAACTCGGCGACCACGTCGCGAAGGAACCCGATCACCCGATGGGCGGCGATCTCGAACCCGGCGACGTCGAAGATCTGAGATCCGATATGGCTGTGCAAACCCTTGAGGCGCAGGTGATCGGCCTCGAACACCCGCCGGACGGCATCCATGGCGGCACCCGAAGCCAGTGAGAGGCCGAATTTCTGGTCCTCGTGCGCGGTCGAGATGAACTCGTGCGTGTGCGCCTCGACGCCGACCGTGACGCGGACCAGCACGTCCTGGACCACTCCTGCGGCGGCGGCGATCTGGTCGAGTCGGCCGATCTCGATCATCGAGTCGACCACCACATGCTCGATACCGGCCTTGACGGCCGCGGTCAGCTCGGCAACCGATTTGTTGTTGCCGTGCAACGCGATCCGTTCGGCGGGGAAGCCACCGGCCAGCGCGACGGCCATCTCACCTCCGCTGGCCACGTCGAGCGAGAGGCCTTCTTCGGCGATCCAGCGGGCGACCTCGGTGCACATGAATGCCTTGGCGGCGTAGCGGACGTTTTCGCCCCCACCGAACGCCGCGGCGATCTCACGGCAGCGCGACCGGAAGTCGTCCTCGTCCACCACGAATGTCGGCGTGCCGAACTCTGCGGCGATGTCGGTGACCGGTACGCCGCCGATCGACACCAGACCGTCGTCATCACGAACGGTGCTGCGGGGCCACACATTCGGCGCCAACAGCAGAAGCTCGGACGGCGACTGCGGGCGCGGCGGTGCACCTCCGTGGTGGATTTCTTCGGCGTGCCGGGGGCCGGCGGGATGGGCGATCACATGCGCTCCGGAGCTGAGACGCCTAGGATGCCAAGGCCGTTCGCGATCACCTGACGGGTGGCTGCGCAGAGCGCCAGGCGCGCACTGTGCAGCTCGTTGGATGCCTCGTCGCCCTGCGGCAGCACACGGCAGGAGTCGTAGAACCGGTGGTAGTCGCCGGCCAGATCCTCGAGGTATCGCGAGACGCGGTGCGGTTCTCGCAGTGTCGCAGCCGTTTTGAGCACGCGCGGGAATTCGCCGATGTTGCGAATCAGCGTGCCTTCCTTGTCGTGGTTGAGCTGTTGCAGGTTCTCGGTGCTGGGAACGATACCCAGTTCGGCGGCGTTGCGGGCCAGCGCCGACAGCCGCGCGTGCGCGTATTGCACGTAGTAGACCGGGTTTTCGTTGGACGCCGACGACCACAGCTCGAGGTCGATGTCGATCGGGCTGTCGACCGAGGACCGGATCAGCGAATAGCGGGCGGCGTCGACGCCGATCGCCTCGACCAGGTCGTCGAGGGTGATCACCGTGCCGGCCCGCTTACTCATCCGGACCGGCTGGCCCTCGCGCACCAGGTTGACCATCTGACCGATGAGCACCTCGACCGTGGCCGGGTCCTCGCCCAGTGCGGCCGCCACCGCCTTGAGCCGGGCGATGTAACCGTGGTGATCGGCGCCGAGCATGTAGATGCACAGGTCGAATCCGCGCTCGCGCTTGTCCAGGTAGTAGGCGATGTCGGCGGCGATATAGGCAGGCGCACCGTCGCTCTTGATGACGACGCGGTCCTTATCGTCGCCGTGGTCGGTGGTCCGCAACCAGGTCGCGCCGTCCTTCTCGTAGATGCTGCCCGCCTCGCGCAGGCGGGCGATGGCCTGCTCGACCCGTCCGGACGTGTGCATCGAATCTTCGTGGGTGTAGACGTCGAAGTCGGTGCCGAAGTCGTGCAACGACTGCTTGATGTGGGCGAACATCAAATCCACGCCGATAGCGCGGAAGGTCTCGCGCATCTCGTCTTCGGGCAGGCCCAGCGCGTCGGGCTCCTTAGCGAGCACCTGCGCGGCGATGTCTTTGATGTAGGCGCCCGCATAGCCGTCCTCGGGTGTCGGTTCGCCCTTCGCCGCGGCGATCAGGGAGCTGGTGAACCGGTCGATCTGGGCACCGTGGTCATTGAAGTAGTACTCGCGCGTGACCGCGGCGCCCTGGGTCGACAGCAGCCGGCCGAGAGCGTCGCCGACGGCCGCCCAGCGGGTGCCGCCGATGTGGATCGGCCCGGTGGGGTTGGCGGAGACGAACTCGAGGTTGATGTTGCGTCCTGCGAGTGTCTCGGAGTGACCGTAGGCGGCGCCGGCCGTCAGGACGTCGGTGACGATGACGTTCTGTGCCGACGCCTCCAGGCGCATGTTCAAGAAGCCGGGGCCGGCGATGTCCGCAGCGGCAATCCCGGCATTGTCGGCCAGGGCCTCGGCCAGCCAGCCGGCCAGTTCCCGCGGGTTGGCGCCGACTTTTTTGCCCAGTTGAAGGGCGAGGTTGGTGGCATAGTCGCCGTGCTCGGGATTGCGCGGGCGTTCGACGGTGACGGTCTCCGGCAGCGCTGACGCGTCGAGCCCATGCTCGGCCAACACCGCGGCAGCGGTGGACTTGAGCAGGTCGGCCAGGTCGGCGGGGGTCACGGGGGTCCATCCTATGGTCTCGGGTGGTCAGGCCCCGAATCCGCTTCCGATGAACTGAATGCGTTAGGCTGTGCAGGCCCATCGGCGCTGTTTCTCACGCGCCCCCGTAGCTCAGGGGATAGAGCGTCTGCCTCCGGAGCAGAAGGCCGCAGGTTCGAATCCTGCCGGGGGCACCACTCCCCGAACAACGTCGGGTTGCGATTGGTCCGCCAGCCTTACTCGCAGGCCAATTCCAGTCGTTCGAGGCGGCGCACGAGGAGGCTTGGCAGCCACCGCCCAATCTCAGCTACTTCGATCTTCGACGTCCGTTCAAGGAGTTGACCAAGCACGATCCGGGCCTCCAATCGAGCGAGCGCCGCCCCGACGCAGAAGTGCGCACCCTTGCCGAATGTGATGTGGTTCTTGCCGGCTGGCCGGTCGAGTCGGAATTCGTCGGGATCATCGAAGTGCGAAGGATCGCGGTTGGCCGCTCCCCATAACAGTAGGAGGCGCGAATGCGCAGGAAGTTCGACACCACACAGTGTGGTGTCGGTGACGACGTGACGATAGTGGCCCCGAAACGGCGGCTCGTATCTCAATACCTCTTCCAGGAACGCGCCCAGGAACTCCGGGTGAGCACGCACTTGCTCTTGGATATCAGGACGGGTCGCCAAAACCCAAGCCGCGGAGCCGATTAACGATGCCGTGGATTCACCTCCCGCGCTGAACAAGATGATCATCATCGCCTGCGCGGTCAGCTCTTCCAGCTCACCCGATGCACACGCGATGGCCAGGTCGCCGAGCAAGTTGTCCTGCGGGTCGGCGGCAGCATGCCGAAACTGATCGGTGATGTAGGCCGCGAGTTCCATCACGGCGATGCCAGCGGCGGCGAGTTGATCTTGGCTGACAAGCCCTTCCACCACCTGCGTCGCTGAATAGCCCCATCGCACGAGGTTGTCGACGTCGGCGTCCGGGACACCGATGATGCGACCCACAACCATCATGGGCAGGCGATTCGCCATGGCGCTCATCCATTCGATGCGCCCATTTCGCACATTGGCATTCCAGAGCTGCTCGGCTGTTTCAGCGATGAACGGCTCGAAGGCAGCGATACGTTTGGCCGCCAACTGCGGCAGCAACGCTTTCCTGTGCACCGCATGCGCGGGCTCGTCGGCGGTGGCCAACACATGGCTCTTTCCGCCCAATCCCTCCATCTCGAAGATCCCGACCTCGCCACCAGGCTGATACGTCATCGTCGCGGTCAAATTCGACGAGAAGTCTTCGGGTCGAGCGATCGCGTCGTTGACCGCATCCCAGCTGCACACCGCGTAGAACCCAGAATCGCCGATCTGATGCACCGGCGCCGTGGACAACATCCGCCGGTAGAGAGCGGAAGGGTCCTGTACGCAATCATCGTCGAACAACTCGATGCCAAGCCGCGTCATGTTTCCACGTTGATCGCAGTCGTCTGCCCACGTCAATCGTCTGCGCACAAGATGAGACCCGTGCTCGGCCCCCCGCGCGGCATCCGTCGCAAGCTGCACTCGCTACCTGCAACGACGTGAGAATCAGCGGCGATTTTGTCTCAGCCTTGAGACGATTAGCATTCTCGATTCGAGGAGGTCAGTGTGGTCCGAGACGATTGGCTCCTTGGAGGCGAGCGCCGTACGGCAGCAGCAGACCGTATCTATGCCGCGGCGACCGACCTCGTCTTGCGGGACGGCCTAGACGGCTTCGACATTGATGCCTTGGCCGCCCGAGTGCACTGTTCGCGGGCGACCATCTACCGCTACGCCGGAGGCAAAGCCCAGATCCGCGACGCCGTGCTACTCCGCCTAGCGGCCCACATCGTCGACTCGGTGCGACGCGCCGTGAACAACTTGAGTGGCGCGGAACGAGTGGTGACGGCGATAACGGTCGCACTCGACCACCTGCGATCAGACCCGATGCGCCAGATGATGATTGGGTTGAGCGCCGGTCGCGATCTGACAGGACTCCCTTCTTCGCCGGTGCTGGGCCGTCTCGCCGCAGATCTCGCCGGCATCACGGACGACGACCCCCAGGCGGCCCAATGGATCGTCCGCGTTGTCATGTCGCTGGCGGTCTGGCCAATCGGGGACACCGAGGTGGAGCACCAGATGGTGGAGCGCTTCGTCGCACCAGCATTCGACTGACGAGTCTAATCGGCACGGTCAACGACGGGCACCCACCACCGACCCAACCGCGACGCCTTGATGGATCTGTGCCGCGTGCTCGATCCGAGCTGCTGCACGAAGCAATCGAGACCGCTGTCACGCAACGCTTTTACACTGCTCAGCCGTCGTCCGTCGTGTTCTGCACCGTCGAGCGCAGATCACCCCGTGCGTTCGCGCCACCCGGGCCACCGGAAGTGCGGCCGTTTCTGATCGTCCCGCGATCTCGGCCGAACCTTCAGATGGGCAGGCTCGTGCCGGTTTCCTTCTCGGCGAACTCCCAGAGCCTTCTGGCGTCGTCGTAATCGCACGCGACCGCGCCGCGACCGCTCAGCGTCGGCCCACCCTTCAGCCCGTACCGGCTGTCGATGCCGACATAGCTGCCGGGCGGGATCGGCTCGGTGATGCAGTACAACGTCGGAGCGGCGCCCGCGTCGAGATCGTTGGCGAGCACCCGCGCCACCGTCTTGACCACCCCGTGAAACGCGGCCATGACTGGCTTCTCCGAGACGTTCGACAGGTTGGACGCCACCCAGCCGGGATGCGTGAGGAAGCTGCTGATCGGCGAATCGGCCTCACGCAGCCGGCGGTCGAGCTGCAGCCCCCACAACATCACGGCCAGCTTCGAGCGGGCGTAGGCCGGGAACGCCGACCATTTGCTGGAGCGCAGATGCGGGTCGGCGAGGTTCATGCTGGCCGACTTGTGGGCATCGGAGCCCACGTTGATGATCTTCGACCGCACGCGCCCGAAGAGCAGGTTGGTCAACGCGAACGGTCCCAGCAAGTTGGTGGCGAGTGTGGTTTCGAACCCGTCCACGGTTTCGCCTCGGTTCTGCGCGACGAGGCCCGCGTTGTTGATGAGGATGTCGACGTCGCCGTCGAGCAGGTCGGGGAAGGCGCGCACCGACGACTGGTCGGCCAGGTCGAGTTTGACCACCGTCGTGTCGCCGCCCATCTCGGCGGCCCGCTGCGCACCCAACTCGAGGTTGCGCACCGCGAGGATTACATGTGCGCCCGCGCCGACCAGCGCCCGCGCGGTCGCCAGGCCGACGCCGTTGGTGGCCCCCGTGACGATGATCCGGTTTCCGCTCAGATTGCCGAGCCGGCTCGGCGACCAATTCGTAGCCACCGCATGAGGTTAGCGACGGCCCCTGCGCGCGTGAACGTTGACACGACACATCGGTGCTGGTTGTCTTCTCGCCGATGAGCGACTCCGCCCGCGAGATCGAGAATCTCGTCTACACCTACGCCGAGCGGATCGACGCCGGCGATTTCGACGGTGTCGGCGCACTGTTCACGCACGGCCGGATCCACGGCGTCGAGAACGGGCCGCCGGAAACGGTTTTCGAGGGCGCAACCCGGGTGCGGCAGATGTTCGAGATGGCCGTGCGCCTCTACGACGACGGCACTCCCAAGACCAAGCACCTCACTACCAACGTGGCGGTGCACGTTGACGAAGACGCCGGGACGGGCCACGGCAGCGCCTACTACTGCGTCACGCAGTCCACACCCGAACTACCCCTGCAGGTCATCGTGACCGGCCGTTACCGCGACACCTTTCACCGCGTCGACGGCACCTGGTGGTTCGACAGTCGCACCATGTTCATCGACCAGGTCGGCGACACCAGCCACCACCTGAAGTTCTAGGCGGGGACGCCCCGGGCTACCTCCACCACTTCCAGGGCTTGTCCCAGTGTCCTGGCGGCGGCACGCCGGGGATGTGGGCGATATGCCCCGGTGGCACCTTCGGGACATGGACATGCACTACCGGCGGTCCCGGAATGTGGACATGGCCGGGTCCTGGCGGATCCCAGCGCCAGTCGTCGGCGGCGGCCTGGCTCGCACCGAGGCCGGCAGAGGCGACTCCCAGCGCACCGGCCAACACGGCTCCGGCCGCAAACCTCTTGAATCCTGTCATCGTCATCGTGATTTCCTTTCGGCGATCTGCCCCCGCCGCTGCTATGGACGCTCGGTATTGCTGTCCAACGCGACGCGACCCTCACGACTTCCCCGACGGCTCCATCCTGCCACTGCGGTGGGTACGACCGCCAACCGCCCTACGGCGCGAATTCGTTGACGACCTCGGCAATTTTGCGCACCTGGTCGACGTCCGAACTCGTTGGGATCAGATGAATTTCGTCGGTGCCGATGTCCTCGAACCGGCGCAAGACGTCGAGCAGTTCCCGTTCGGTGCCCGCCCAACCGGTCATGGGCGCCATCGCATCGACCACGTCGGCGGGAATCCAGTTCATGTAGCGCCGCAGATGCCGATGCACCTGCTCGCGCGGTTGGTCGCCCTCACCGATCGCGAACCAGAACGACGTCGCCAGGTGCGGTGCAGGCTTGCCGGCCTCGGCCCAGGCGCCGCGCGCGACGTCGAACAGTTCGTTCTGCCGGTCGACGTCCAGATCGAGCGTCGTGCCAGCCAGCCCGTCGGCCCACTGCGCGGCGCTGCGCACGGTCTTCGGCCCGATCGTGCCGACCAACAGTCTCGGACCGCCGGACTGCACCGGCGCCGGGCCGACCGGCAGGACGGATTCGGTGACCTTCTCCCCCGCCCAGACCCTGCGCATCACCGCGACGCGATCGGCCATGCCCCGCATGGTCTGGCCGGCCGGGTCCGCGCCGACCGCACGGTAATCCTCTTCCCTACCGCCGACGCCGAGACCGACCGTCAACCGCCCGCCGCACAGCAGGTCGCCGGTAGCCAGCGCCTTGGCCAGCATCACGGGGTCGTGCAGTTGAGGGACCACCACGGTGGTCACCAGGCGGACCCGATCGGTCCACGCGGCGACCGCGCCGAGCAGCGTCAGCGAGTGCGGGTTGTCGAACGCGATGCGCTCGCCCCAGCACAGCGACGAGAAGGGTCCGCCGTCGATTACCCGAGCCCACGTCCGGAGCGTCTCGGCATCAAGGTCTGCTTCCATGACAGGCAGCGTCATCCCGATTTGCACGACGGCGATTCTGGCACGGCTGGCAGCATGGGGGCATGGCGATCACCACCGCGTCCGTCGCGCACATCCGGCTGACCGTGACCGACATCGAGCGGTCGCGCCAGTTCTACGAGGCCGTGTTCGGCTGGAGCGTGTACATGGAGCTTCCAGAGGGCGCCGACGTGGCAACCCGCCAGGCGCTCAGCTTCCTGTACGGCGGCGTCATCTACGACCTCGGTGGTGTGCTGGTGGGCCTGCGACCGGCGGCGGCGGGCACCGACACGTTCGACGAGAACCGCCCGGGCCTCGACCATGTCGCGTTCCGGTTGACCAACAAGAGCGAGCTCGACTCCGCGGAAGGCCATCTCGACGCTCTCGGCGTCGCGCACGAACCGATCAAGGACATCGGCCCGATGTACATCCTGGAGTTCCGCGACCCGGACAACATCGCGCTGGAGTTGACCGCCCCGAAGTGACCGGTCAGGCGAGTCCGCGCATGATGTCGGCCACCGAACCCGGCCTTGCCTCGCCGAAACCGGTGCCCGCCCACACGTTCACCCCGTGCGGATCGCCCGCCCGCACGGCCGCGGCCCGCAGCGGGCTGGTCAGGTAGTGCACCTCGGGGTATCCCAACGGCGCCTCGTCTTCGTGGTCGTCGACGAAGCGGTTGCGCAGGCCGCGTGCGTAACGACCCGAGAACGCCTTTGTCACAACGGTTTCAGTGAAGGCGCGGTCCTGCAACGTCGCACGGTGTACGGGGCTGCTGCCAGCTTCGTCGGCGAGCAGAAACGCGGTGCCGAGTTGTGCGGCCACCGCGCCTGCGCGCCGCACCCCCGCGACGTCCTGGGCGGTCATCAGACCGCCCGCCGCGACGACGGGCACCTCGACGTTGGCGATCACCGAAGCCAGCAGTTCGTCCAGCGGGACCTCTGACGGCCGCGCGGTCGGGTCGAACGTGCCGCGATGGCCACCCGCCCCGGGGCCCTGCACGGCGACCGCATCCACGCCGCGGGCCACCGCCTGCTGCGCTTCGGCGAGCGTGGTCACGGTGCCGACCGTGGTGATGCCGGCCGCGCGCAACCGCTGTATCTCCTCGGCGCTGGGCAGGCCGAACGTAAAAGACGCCACCGCGGGCTTGAGGTCGAGCAAGACGTCGATCTTGGCCGCCCAGGCGTCGTCGTCGAACCGTGGCTCACCGAGCGTGGCGCCATAGCGTTCGGCGTCGCGGGTGAGCGCCTGCGCATAACGCGCGATCGTCTCGAGATCGGCGGCGCTGGGCTGCGATGCGAACAGGTTCGCGCCGACCGGGCCGGTTGTCAGCCGCTGTGTGGCACTGAGGCGTTCGCCGAACACCTCGGCGGTCAGGTAACCGGCGGCGACGAAACCCAAGCCGCCCGCATTGGTTCCCGCGGCGGCGAGTTGCGGCGTGGAGGGGCCGCCCGCCATCGGGGCCACGATGACGGGATGTTCAAGGTCCCTGAAGTCGAACGTCACGGGTCCATCGTGCATCGTTGTCGGCGCGCCACCGCGGTGGTTGACTGAATCGGTATGGCCATCACGTTCAACCACACCATCGTGGCCTCGAAAGACCGCGAGGAATCGGCCCGGTTCTTCACCGAGTTGTTCGGGTTGCCCCCTGCCAGGGAGTTCGGTCACTTTCTGGTCGTGGACCTGGCGCACGACGCCAGCCTCGATTACGCCCAGGTCGGCCCGGACGAGGACATCCGTCCGCAGCACTACGCATTCCTGGTGTCCGAGGACGAGTTCTCCGACATCTACGACCGCGTCCTGGCGCGGGACCTGCAGCACTGGGCAGATCCGCGGGGCATGCGCCCGGGCGAGATCAACCACAACGACGGCGGTCGCGGTGTCTACTTCCAGGACCCGGCTGGCCACTATCTCGAGATCATCACCCGGCCCTACGGTTCCGGCGCGACCTGATGCGCCAACGACGCTAGTTCAGCGAGTGTCCCCGCTTGGTCTCCTGATCACGGTAGTCGTCGGCGAGCTTGCGGACGTGCTTGGGCAGCGCATCGGCGGCCACGTCGGCGATGCTCGTCTGCTCGAGCACCGATCGCATGCTTGCGCGCAGTGCACGCCAGACATCGGTCAGCGGCGTCGTCGGGCCCGTATAGGGCAGATCTCCCAGTCCGATGTCACGAACGCTGGCCAGCGGACCGTCGATGCAGCGCAGCACGTCGGCGATGCTGATGTCTCTCGCCGGGCGGGCCAACTCGTAGCCGCCTTCGCGGCCGCGGTGGCTGCGCACGAGTCGATCGGTGCGCAGGGCGGACAGGATGTCGACGAGGAACTGCGGAGGAATGCCCTGCGCCTTGGCCAGGTCGTCGGTGGTGACGAGGACACCGTCGTCGGCGGTGGCCAGTTGCACCATCGCGCGGACGGCGTACTCCGCTTTGGCCGACATACGCATTTGAAGGATTCTGCCACTGACCGCGTGCACGACCCGGTTGGTACGTTCGGCAGCTATGGCGGGTGAGGGTTGGCGGACACTGGTCGACGGGATGCGCACGGGCGGGGAGACGCTGGCTGAGTTCACCGAAGGGCTCGACCCGAGCGAACAGGCCGACGGCCAGCGGGCACTCTCGCGGGCCCTCAACAATCTGCTGGGCCGCCTCGAAGTCGACCGCGATCGTCCGGAACTGGTGCCCTTCAACGGGTGGCGGGAGAAGTTCTTCATGGACAATCCCGACTTCCGGTATTGGATCACCGACATTCGCGACGACCGGACCTACCGAATCTCGGGCAACGTCGGAGACTCGGTGTACCAGTCGATCACGGTGTACAGCGGGACCGGTGTCGCCGACGCGGCAGCGGTAGCACGCCTTCAGACCGGCGACCTGGAGATCGATTCCGACGGGAAGTTCACCGCCACGCTGGCGGACCTGCCGCCGGGGTCGTCGTCGGTGTGGGTGCGCTATGCGCACAACAGCTCGGATCCGGCAAGCCCCGGCTGGTGCCACATCGAGGTGCTCGACGCCGACGACACACCCCCTTCCCCCACTGATCTGGACCGCGCGCTCTCGCGGCTGGGCACCGTGATCGCCAACGTGCCCAAGGTTTTCGAACTGTCGACAGCCGCCGACTTGAAAGCACCGAACGCCGTGCGACACTGGTCGGCGATGGCCGGGGGCGCGGCGTTCACCGAGCCGGGCATCCACTACGTTCGCGGCGCGTGGCAGTTGGCCGGCGGTGAGGCGTTGGTGCTCGAAGGCTCGGTACCGGCGTGCCGGCACTGGAACATCGTGCTGTACAACCGCTTCCTCAACTCCCTGGACCACCGTCACCGCACCGTCACCCGTACCGCGGCCTCGACCACCCTGACCGACCGCAGGTTTCGGTTCGTGCTCGCGGCGGAGAACCCGGGTGCCGACGGCTACGACTGGCTCGACACCGAGGGCCGGCCCTTCGGGCTGTTCGTCCTGCGGTTCCTCCACCCCGTCGGAGAACCGGAACTACCCGCCGCGCGCCGGATCCGGCTGGAGGAGTTGCGATGACGTGGCGGCCGCCGCGGCGCACCGAAGTGGCCGAGCAGATCTACACCGAGGCCGCCAAGGACCGGGCCGAGAATCCGCACCGCTACCGGTTCGACGCACAACGTGTGGTCGAACGGGCATGCCGCCGTGGCGAATACACCCCTGAGCAATTCGCGCCCGGATGGGCCGACGGGTTGGACGCCTTCCTGGGCTCGGCCGAGCAGGACGGCAGGCTCAACGCGGTCGGCATCCGGATGGCGCTGCAGTCGGCGACCGGAAGGCTGCTCGCGGGTGCGCGGATTGCGCAGTGCCGTGCTGCGCGGCGCGATCTGTGCGACGTCGCGTTGCCCCCGCCGATCGTGATCATCGGCGGGTGGCGCACCGGCACGACGTTTCTGTTCCGCCTGCTGGGCACCGACCCTCGTCTGCACGCACCGCTGCCTGCCGAATTGGTATCGCCCTGGCTGTTCATCGACCCCGACCGTCCCGACCCCGCCGAGGTGAGCGCGACGGCCAGCCAACTGCTGCATACGCTCAACCCGGACATGGCGATCGTGCATCCGTCCGGCCCGTCGCTGCCCGAGGATTGCGTGCTTGCGATGGGCACCGACCTGCGCAACTGGGGCTTCACGTCGATGATGCGGCTGCCAGGCTACGCCGAATGGCTTGCCGCGCAGGACTTCACCGAGCCCTACGCGCGCTACCGCGAAGCACTGCAACTGCTGGCCCGCCACGACGACCGTCGATTCGTGCTCAAGGCTCCCGCGCACACCGCCGAGTTGGACCACCTGATCGAGACGTTTCCGGGGTTGGTGGTTGTGCAGATCCACCGCGACATCGTGGCGACGCTGACCTCGGGCGCAAGCCTGTTCGCGGTGTACCGCAGCACCTACAGCGACGATGTCGACGCGTTCGAGGTGGGCCGCCAGCAGGTCACGCAGAGCGAGCTGTGGTTCCGGCGTGCCCTCCAGGTGCGCGACCGGACGCCGACGCATGCGGCGACCTTCGTCGACATCGACTATCGCGACCTGGTGTCATCACCGAAAACGGCGCTGCAGCATGTCTATTCAGCCGCCGGAATGGCTCCGCCCGAGGATCTCGACGCATTGGTCGATGAGTACAACCGCGCCAATCCCCGCGACGCGAAGGGCCAACACAGGTACACCCCGGAGGAGTTCGGTCTGGTTCCCGAGCAGATCCGGGAACGATTCACGTTCCTGGACTAGGGCCTCGGGCTGGGTTTTCGGGCTAGTCGGCCGCGGTGACCCGCAGCACCGCGTCGGCCAGTTCGGGCCGGCACACCACCAAGTCGGGCAGTAGCGGATCGCGGCGGTTGTAGGACAGCGGCGAGCCGTCGATTCGTGAGGTGTGCAGCCCGGCGGCGCGGGCGACGGCGACCGGGGCTGCCGAGTCCCACTCGTACTGGCCTCCCGCATGAACATAGACATCCGAGCGTCCCTGCACGACGGAGGCGACCTTCGCTCCGGCCGAACCCATTTCGACCAGCGTGCCACCCAGCGCGTCGCGCACCGCGAGCGCGATGGCCGGAGGCCGCGTGCGCGACACAACGATTCGCGGCGTCTCGGGTTGCGGAGGGGGCGGCGTGACCGTCGGGGTGGCCAGCGTCATGCCCTGCGCCGGGAGCGCGACGGCCCCGGCCACCAGCTCTCCTGCCTGCCAAAGGGCAACGTGCACCGCCCAGTCGTCGCGTCCGAGTTCGGAGAACTCCCGGGTACCGTCGAGGGGGTCGACGATCCAGACACGTTCGGCGGTCAGGCGCACCGGGTCGTCGGCGCCCTCCTCCGACAGCACCGCGTCGTCTGGCCGCTCCGTCGCCAGCGCTTCGGTCAGGAAATCGTGGGAGCGTTTGTCTCCGGCGGCCTTTCGCTCAGCGGCGGTCGCGTCGGCGAGCTCGTCCCGGACGTCGAGCAGAAGCTTTCCGGCCGCTGTGGCCAGCCGGGCGGCGAGATCGTGATCGCTCACTGCCGACTTTCCAGTAGCTCGATCACCATCTGAGCCAGGTCCTCGGGATCGCGTTCGGGTGTCAGGCGCAGGTCAGGATTTTTCGGCCGCTGGTAAGGGCTGTCGATGCCGGTGAAGTGAGTGATCTCACCAGCACGGGCCTTGGCGTACAAGCCCTTTGGATCGCGTCGCTCACAGTCCTCCAGCGGGGTGTCGCAGAACACCTCGAAGAAGTCGAGCCCGGCCTCGGTGGTCACCTTTCGGGCAAGGGCCCGGTGCTCCTCGAGTGGGCTGATCGCGGGCACCAGCACCACCTGTCCGGAGTCGGCGAGGATGGCCGCGACGTGGGCCAGCCTGCGTTGATTCTCGGCGCGGTCGGCCATCGAGAAACCGAGGTCGGCGTTGAGGCCGTGACGCAGGTTGTCGCCGTCGAGAACATAGGCGGGAACGCCCTTTCCGATCAGCTTCTGCTCGACGAGCATCGCCACCGACGACTTGCCGGAGCCCGACAGGCCGGTGAACCACACGGTCCTGCCCTTGCTCAGCCGGTCCTCGGCCTTGCACAGCGACTCGTGCCGGACGGTGTTGGGGCTCGAGGTGCGGGCGGTCACCTGTGGAAGGATCATGCCGGCGGCGACCGTGCCGTTGGTGTTCGGGTCGATCAGGATAAACGAGCCGGTGGTCGCGTTGCGGCTGTACTCGTCGAGCAGCAGCGGCTGTTGTGTGCGCAGCGAGATGCGGCCCAGCTCATTGAGTTTGAGCGCGGTGACGTCCTTGTCCCGGTGCAGCGTGTTGACGTCGAGGCGGTAGTCCAGCGCCGTGACCCGCGTCCGCGTGGTGCGGGTGGTGTGCTTGATGACGTAGTCGCGGCCGGGTTCCAGCGCGGAGCCATCGGCCATCCAGCAGACGGTGGCATCGAACTCCTGCGCCACCCGCGGCTGGTTGTTCGGACGTGCGATGAGATCGCCGCGCGAGATGTCGATGTCGTCGGTGAGGCTGATCGCCACAGCCATCGGAGGAAACGCCTCATCGATCGGGCCGCTGGGCCCCTCGATCGCCGCGATTCGTGACGTCAGGCCCGCGGGAAGCACGACGACCTCGTCGCCGACCTTCATCACGCCGCCGGCGACGGTGCCCGCATAGCTGCGGTGGTCGTGATGTTCCAGGGATTGCGGGCGGATCACGTACTGAACCGGGAATCGCACGTCGACGAGGTTGCGGTCGCCGGCGATGTAGACCTCTTCGAGGTGGTTCAGCAGCGGCGGACCCTCGTACCACGGGGTGTTGTCGGATTTGGTGACGACGTTGTCGCCGTTGAGTGCCGACAGTGGGATCGTCGTCACGTCGTGGATGTCCAAGCGGGCGGCGAAGTCATGAAAGTCGTCGCGGATCTTCTCGAAACGTTCTCTGTCCCAATCGATCAGGTCCATCTTGTTCACCGCGAGCACGATGTGCCGAATGCCGAGCAGCGATGCGAGGAACGCGTGGCGCCGCGACTGCTCGAGCAGGCCGTGGCGCGCGTCGACCAGGACGATCGCCAATTGCGCGGTGGACGTACCGGTCACCATGTTGCGGGTGTACTGGATGTGGCCCGGGGTGTCGGCGATGATGAATTTGCGCTTGGGCGTTGCGAAGTAACGGTAGGCGACGTCGATCGTGATGCCCTGCTCACGCTCGGCCCGCAGGCCGTCGGTCACCAGCGCCAGGTCGGTGTAGTCGTGACCGCGTTCCTTGGAAGTCCGCTCGACAGAGGCCAGTTGGTCTTCCATGACGGCCTTGGAGTCGAACAGCAGCCGTCCGATGAGGGTCGACTTGCCGTCGTCGACGGAACCCGCGGTGGCGATCCGCAGCAGCGTCGCGGCGAGCCGGGCGGTGGGCCGCTCGGTGGTGCGAGTCATCAGAAGTAGCCCTCTCGCTTACGGTCTTCCATACCGGCCTCGGAGATGCGGTCGTCGGCTCGGGTGGCGCCGCGTTCGGTGAGCCGCGACACCGCCGTCTCGGCGATGACCTCGGAAACCGTTGCGGCGTGCGACTCCACGCAGCCGGTGCAGGTGACGTCGCCGACGGTGCGGAACCGGACGGTCTTCTCGACGATCTCCTCGCCCTTGCGGGGCTGCAGGTACTTGTGCACGGCCAGCAGCATGCCGTCGCGCTCGAACACCTTGCGGCGGTGGGCGTAGTAGATCGACGGCAGCTTGATCTTCTCGGCGCCGATGTAGGACCAGATGTCGAATTCGGTCCAGTTCGACAGCGGGAACACGCGGATGTGCTCGCCCTTGTGGTGGCGGCCGTTGTAGAGGTTCCACAGCTCGGGCCGCTGGGCCTTCGGATCCCATTGGCCGAACTCGTCGCGGAAGGAGAACACCCGCTCCTTGGCGCGTGCCTTCTCCTCGTCGCGTCGGGCGCCGCCGAACGCAGCGTCGAACTTGTTCTCGCGGATCGCGCGCAACAGGGTCACCGTCTGCAGCGGGTTGCGCGACGGGATCGTCTCGACCACGCGGCCGGCGTCGATGTCGTCTTGCACCTTGGCTACGACCAGCCGAACACCGAACTCCTCGACGAGCTCATCGCGGGTCTGCAGCACCTCGTCGAAGTTGTGTCCGGTGTCGACGTGCATGACCGGGAACGGCAGCCGGCCCGGGCGGAACGCCTTGAGCGCCAGATGCAGCATCACGATGGAGTCTTTGCCGCCGGAGAACAGCAGCACCGGCCGCTCGAACTCGGCGGCGACCTCACGGATGATGTGGATGGCTTCGGCTTCCAGGGACCGCAGATGGCTGAGCTCGTAGCGCCCCGCGTTGAGCTGTTCGCTCGTGGTCGTCATCATTTCCTCGTAAAGTTGGTAGGAATGACCATATTTACGATCATTACCCGATATTAGACACCGCTGCCGCCCGGAGTGTCAACGCGACCGGTCGGTGCCCCGCTTCCCTTTCGTGCCTCCCCCCGCACCTCCCCTTCGTGGCGCGAGCGTGCGTGTTTGCCCAGGACACGCCGCTAAAATTCGACAGTTTGGCCGCGCTCAAGGGGCCGCGAGCGTGCGCTCAACGCTTACCCGCGAGGTAATTGCTTCGACACGCCCAGTGCCGATACTCGACCCATGACCACCACTTCCCCGCGGACGGGTGCCGATGTCATGGCGCAGTTCATCCCGCAGTCCCCGTTCGTCGCGAAACTCGGCATCGTCGCCGAGCGACTCGACGGCGACGCGATCCGGTTGCGACTGCCGTGGGATGAGTCGAACGTGACCGTCGGCGACATGGTGCACGGCGGCGCGATTGCGGCGTTGGCGGACGTCGCGGTGATGGCCGCGGCGTGGTCGCAAGCCGAGGTGCCGGAGTCACTGCGCGGGGTCACCACGTCGATGTCGATGCAGTTCCTGGCGCCCGCTCGCGCCTGTGACCTGGTCGCCATCGGGCGGGTGCTGCGACGAGGCAAGACGTTGGTGAACTGCGAGGTCGACGTCGTGACCGTCGACGGCGATGCCGTGGCGAAGGCGATCGCGACCTACAAGGTCGGTTAGCGGTCACTCGCGAGCGGTGAGCGACCGCAAAATGCCGGAATTTGGCGGCGTGTTGGCGTACAGACACGGTCGCTCGCGGCAGTGAAAAAAGGGGCTACGGGGTGACTTCGGTGAGTCGGCCGGTCGCTACGTCGAAGATGAACCCGCGCAGCGACTCATGCTTGGTGACGAACGGGCTCGCCTCGATCCGTCGCAGTGACTGCCGCACGTCCACTTCGAGGTCGATGAACGACTCGGCCGCCCACTCGGGCTTGATGCCGATCTCGTCCTGGATCTGCTGTTTGAAACCGTCGTCGGTGAAGGTCAGCATGCCGCAGTCGGTGTGGTGGATCAGGATGATCTCTTTAGTGCCGAGCAGCCGCTGGCTGATGGCCAGCGAGCGGATCTCGTCGTCGGTGATGACGCCGCCGGCGTTGCGGATGACGTGGGCCTCACCGTCGCCCAGACCGAGAATCCGGTAGACGTCGAGACGGGCATCCATGCACGCCACCACCGCGACGTGCTTGCTCGGCGGCAGCGGCAGCGGACCGGAGAACGTCTTCGCGTACTCCTCGTTGTTCTTCAGATATTCGTCGGTCACAGACATCCGTCGACCATATAACCGCGCCCCCGAGAAGAGGCCCAAGAAAATCAGGCCGATCGAATGAAGTAGCAGATCACCGGCTGGGCAAGGTCACCACGAAGCGGGTGTCGCCGGGGGCGCTGACCACCTCGATGGTGCCGCGGTGGGCCTTGACGACGGCGGCCACGATCGCCAACCCGAGGCCGGTCCCCCCGTCGCGACGAGACCGTGACGAGTCGCCGCGAGCGAACCTCTCGAAGATCTCGGGCTGCAGCCACCCGGGGATTCCAGGGCCGTCGTCGGCGACGGTCAACACCGCCGACCCGTCGCCGGCCACGCGCAAAGAGGTCGTCACCGACGTGCCGGGCGGAGTGTGCGTACGCGCGTTGGCAAGCAGGTTCGCCAGCACCTGATGCAGGCGCGCCTGATCGCCGACCACGACTACGGGCTCCTCGGGCAGATCGAGCTGCCACCGATGGTCCGGCCCGGCGACGTGGGCGTCGCTGACCGCGTCGAGGATCAACCGGGAAAGATCCACCGACTCGCTCTGTAGCGGGCGCCCTGTGTCGAGTCTCGTCAGTAGCAGCATGTCTTCGACCAGTTCGGTCATGCGCCGCGTCTCGGACTCCACTCGGTTCATCGCGTGGGCGACGTCATCGGGGACGTCATCGCGTTTGCGTTGCGCCAGTTCGGTATAGCCGCGGATGGCGGCCAGCGGCGTGCGGAGCTCGTGGCTGGCGTCCGCGACGAACTGGCGCACGCGTGTCTCGCTGGCGTGCCGCGCCGACAACGCCGACGCGATCCGGTCCAGCATCCGGTTCAGCGCGGAGCCCAACTGTCCGACCTCGGTATGTTCGCCGGCCGGGTCGACTTTCACGATCGGCGTCGGTAGTCGTACTTCGCCGCGGTCGAGCTCGAGATCGGCGACCTGGCGTGCCGCATCGGAAACCCTTGCCAACGGCGCGAGTTGGCGGCGGATGATCACGACGCCTGCCGTCGTCCCGCCGATCAACGCGGTCGCCCCGACCACGCAGAAGATGATCGCGACGGTGAACAACGTGTCGTCGACGTCGGAGGTGGGCAGCCCGATCACGATCGTGTCGCCGCGTCGGGGCGAATGCATTGCGACCACCCGGTAGCGGCCGAGCCCGTCGAGGTCGATGGTGGTCGGCGAGTCGGGCACCACGCGCGCGAGTTGTTGTGCTGCGGCCGTGCTGATCTGGCTGCGGGTGCCGTCTGCTTTGATCACGCCGGCGTCGACCGGCGTGTCGCCCGACACGACCGCGCCGACGGTGCGGGCTGCCTGCCCCGGCGCGTTGAGAAACGCGGGCCCCGGCCCGAGATCGTCTCGGATCATCATGCGATGACGAAAACCCGGTCGTGGCAATCCCGGCGGCCCCGGAGGCGGGCCGAACTCGAACAGGCCGGCCGAACGTCGAGTCGTCTCGGCCAAACGCCCATCGAGTTGGTTGACCAGAAAGTGTTGCAGCGCAAGGACGGTCCCCATCCCGACCGACGCGCACACCAGTGCAAGCAACACGATTTGCGAAGCGAGCAGCCGAGCGCGCAACGACCACGTCCGCGGCCAGCGGATCCGCGTCGACGGCCCGTCAGCGCGCGGGCTTGAGGACATACCCGGCACCGCGCAGGGTGTGGATCATCGGCGCTCGCCCGTTGTCGATCTTCTTCCTCAGGTACGAGACGTACAACTCGACGACGTTCGAGCGGCCGCCGAAGTCGTAACTCCATACGCGATCGAGGATCTGCGCCTTGCTCAGCACGCGTTTGGGATTGCGCATCATGAACCGCAGCAACTCGAATTCGGTCGCGGTCAAGGTGATCAGCTCACCGCCGCGCGTCACCTCGTGGCTGTCCTCGTCGAGCACCAGGTCACCGACGACGATCTTCGCGCCGTCCGGTTCTGTGGCCACACCGGTGCGCCTCAGCAGCCCGCGTAGGCGCAGGACCACTTCCTCGATGCTGAACGGTTTGGTGACGTAATCATCGCCGCCTGCGGTCAACCCGGCGATGCGATCCTCCACCGAATCCTTGGCGGTCAACAGCAGCAGCGGTAACCCGGGAATCTGCTCGCGCAGTCTGCGCAGCACGTCGAGGCCGCTCATATCCGGCAGCATCACGTCGAGCACCACGACGTCGGGCGCGGTCTGGCGCGCCGAGGCGATGGCCGAAGCCCCGTCGGCGGCGGTCGTGATGGTCCAGCCCTCGTAGCGCAGGGCCATCGACATCAGCTCGGCGAGTACCGGTTCGTCGTCGACAACCAGTACGTGGATCGGTGTGCCGTCGGCGCGACGCATGACGACTCGGCCTGAGTCCTGCTCGCTCACGCCGGGGGTCGCCACCGCTCCATTATCGCGGCCCCCATGAGTGGCGGCTGTGCGCTTCCTTTGTGCCGGCTGTGAAACCGCCCGGTTCGGTTAGCCGGTCGGCGCCGGTTCGGCGGTCACCGGCGGCGTGGCCACCGACGTCGTGGGGGTCTCGGGAGCCTTGCTATCGGTAACCGTCTCACCGGTCGTGATCTCCGACGTCGTCACCGGTCCCGGGGTCACGGGTGGTTCGTCGTCCTGGGCGGCCGTGGTGGACGCGACCGAGAAGGCCGCCATCGCGAGCAGGGCACTGGTCCCGACCGCTGCCGAGAACAACTTGACCTGTTTCGTGTTCACTTCGATCTCCGTTTGGTCCGGTGGGGCGCGATCGCTGTCGCGGCCCTTCTAACAGCGCAAACAGGGTTTCGTCGTCGAACCCTTAGGTGGTGGATAACCGAACGGAAGCCCGACGAAACGGGCCGGTCACACCGCCCCACGTGTTGGGCGGCCGCTCACCTCTTCACGGCAAACGGCGCAGGGCCCTTGATGGTCGGCTCCGCCCTGCCCACGCCGGGCGCCTCGGACGGTGTGGTCTGAGTGTCCGTTGCGCCGACGGTCATCCTCGGAATCGCGATCGAAGTCGGGTCGGACGTTTGGTCGACCGCCGTGCCGAGCGCCGTCAACGCGACGATCGCGCCGCCGCCGAGAACCGCAGAAATAGTTTTGACGTGAATTGTTCGTCGCTTCCCGTCACGACCCACTTGAGTCACTCCATTCGTGGTTACCCAGTCGCCCCGTCGGCGCGGCCACCGGTGAAACTCAGTTGCGCATTCACTGAACAGGGCGTTCCTGCGAGCGTGCTGGACCCTGGGTGCGTATTCGCCAAATCGCGCAGCTTGCCGCGCTCCACGGCCCGCATACCGGCCATCGCGGCAGTCATCTCCTAACCTGAGCGCATGCAGCCGACCGACGGACGCTCCGCATGACGCGGTTCTTGGCGCGCCGACTGCTCAATTACGTCGTGCTGCTGGCACTGGCCTCGTTCCTCGTCTTCCTGCTCGCGTCGTGGCAGTTCGATCCCCTCGACAGCCTGGAGAGCCGCAACCCGCGCCCGCCACAGAGCGTCATCGACGCCAAACGCGTCGAACTCAATCTCGACAAGCCGGTGCTCGAGCAGTACGCCCACTGGGTATCGGGCGCCATCCGCGGCGACTTCGGTGTGACCATCGGCGGGCAGCCGGTCACCGACGAGCTGTGGCGACGGGTGGGTGTCAGCCTCCGCCTGTTGGTGATCGGCTCGGTCGTCGGGACGGTGATCGGCGTGGCCGCCGGGGCGTGGGGCGCCATCAGGCAGTACCGGCTCAGCGACCGCGTCGTGACGGTGCTGTCCCTTCTGGTGATCAGCACGCCGACCTTCGTTCTGGCCAACCTCTTCATCCTGGCCGCGCTGGGCGTGAACAACGTGCTCGGCGTCCGGATCTTCGAATACACCGGCGAGACTTCGCCCTTCCCCATCGAGGGGGCGTGGAACCAGTTCGTCGACCGATTGCAGCACCTGGTGCTGCCCAGCATGACGCTCGCCATCTCCTCGATCGCGATCTACAGCCGCTACCAACGCAACGCGATGCTCGATGTCCTCGGTCAGGACTTCATCCGCACCGCGCGGGCCAAGGGCCTGACGCGGCGGCGCGCGCTCGTCAGGCACGGCCTGCGCACCGCGCTGATCCCGATGGCGACGTTGTTCGCCTACAGCGTCGCGGGTTTGGTGACCGGTGCGGTGTTCATCGAGAAGATCTTCGGCTGGTACGGAATCGGGGAATGGATCGTCACCGGCATCGGCAACCAGGACATCAACATCGTCGCGGCGATCACCGTGCTGTCCGGCGCGATGATCCTGTTGGCCGGCTTGCTCTCCGACGTGGTCTACGCCGCGCTCGATCCGAGGGTGCGGGCGTCATGACCGAACCCGCCACCACACAGAAGTCGACTACCGCGCAATCCGGCGTCTCGGAGGGCTTCGCGTCGCGACGAACGCTGGTGTTCCGCCGGTTCCTGCGCAACAAGCCGGCCGTCATCTCCCTGGTGCTGTTGGTGGTCATGTTCATCGGGTGCTACGCATTGCCGCCCCTGTTGCCCTACAGCTACAACGACCTCGACTACTTCGCGCTGCAGCAGCCGCCCAGCCCCGAGCACTGGTTCGGCACCAACGCGCTGGGACAGGACCTCTTCGCCCAGACGCTGCGCGGGATGCAGAAGTCGATGCTGATCGGTGTCTGTGTCGCGTTCATCTCGACGATCATCGCGGCGACTGTCGGCACGATCTCGGGGTACTTCGCCGACTGGCGAGACCCCGCCCTGATGTGGCTGGTCGACTTGATGCTGGTGGTGCCGAGCTTCCTGCTGATCTCAATCGTGGTGCAGCGCACCAAAGGTGACATCATCTGGATGATCGTGCTGCTGTCGTTGTTCAGCTGGATGATCAGTTCCCGGATCGTCCGTGGCATGACGATGAGCCTTCGCGACCGCGAATTCGTCGCGGCCGCACGCTATATGGGTGTCAGCAACTGGCGGATCATCATCCGCCACATCTTGCCCAACGTCGCGTCGATCATCATCATCGACACGGCGCTCAACGTCGGTGTGGCAGTGCTGGCCGAAACAGGACTGAGCTTCCTGGGTTTCGGCATCCAGCCGCCCGATGTGTCGCTCGGCACGCTGATCGCCGACGGGACGAAGTCGGCGACGACGTTCCCCTGGCTGTTTCTGTTCCCCGGCGGTGTACTGGTCCTGATCATCCTGTGCGCCAACCTCGTCGGCGATGGCCTGCGGGACGCGCTCGATCCGGGTGCGCGTCAGCTGCGGAGGCGCAAGCGATGAGCCTGCTCGAGGTCCGCGACCTCACCGTCGAGTTCCCCACGGACTCGGTACCGGTGGAAGCGGTGCGCGGCATGAACTTCGACGTCGGCAAGGGCGAGGTCGTGGCGCTGGTCGGCGAATCCGGGGCGGGCAAGTCGGCCAGCGCGATGGCCGTCGTCGGGCTGCTGCCCGAGTACGCCGAGGTGTCGGGTTCCATCCGCCTGCACGGCGACGAGTTGATCGGCCTTTCCGACCAGCGGATGTCGGCGATCCGCGGCAAGGCCATCGGCACGGTGTTCCAGGACCCGATGTCGGCGCTCACCCCCGTCTACACCGTCGGCGACCAGATCGCCGAGGCGATCGGGATCCACCAGCGCGGCATCGGTCGGCAGGACGCCAGGAAGCGCGCGGTCGAACTGCTCGAGCTGGTCGGCATCGCTCAGCCCGACCGACGGGCCAAGTCGTTCCCGCATGAGTTGTCCGGCGGTGAACGCCAGCGGGTCGTGATCGCCATCGCCATCGCCAACGATCCCGACCTGATCATCTGCGACGAGCCGACGACCGCTCTGGACGTCACGGTGCAGGCGCAGATCCTCGAAGTGCTGAAGACCGCCCGCGATGTGACCGGCGCCGGCGTCCTGATCATCACCCATGACCTGGGGGTGGTCGCCGAATTCGCCGACCGCGCGCTGGTGATGTACGCGGGGCGTGCGGTCGAGGTGGCCGGCGTCGATCAGCTCTACCGCGACCGCCGCATGCCCTACACCGTCGGGCTGCTGGGCTCCGTGCCGCGCCTCGACGCAGCACAAGGCGCGCGCCTGATCCCCATCCCGGGGGCACCGCCGTCGATGGCCGCGCTGCCGCCCGGGTGCCCGTTCGCCCCGCGTTGTCCGCTTGCGATCGACGACTGCCGCGCGGCCGAGCCCGAGCTGCTGCCGATGGACTCCGGGTCGGGCCATTTCGCCGCGTGCATCCGCACCGAACACGTCGTCGGCCGCAGCGCCGCCGAGATCTACGGCGTGTCCACGGCCCCGCCCGACACACCGTCTTCGGCCGAGCCGCCGGTGGTGCTGCGCGTCGATGATCTGGTCAAGACCTACAAGCTGACCAAGGGCGTGGTGTTTCGCCGCCAGGTCGGTGAGGTGCGCGCCGTCGACGGCATCAGCTTCGCACTGCACCAGGGTCGCACGCTGGGCATCGTCGGAGAGTCCGGATCGGGCAAGTCGACAACCTTGCACCAGATCCTGGCGCTGACCGCCCCGGAAGGCGGCTCTATCGAGGTGCTCGGCAAGGATGTGGCCTCACTCGACCGGCGGGCCCGCCGGGAGCTGCGAGGGGACCTGCAGGTGGTGTTCCAGGACCCGGTGGCCTCGTTGGACCCGCGGCTGCCGGTGTTCGAAGTGCTCGCCGAACCGTTGCAGGCCAACGGTTTCGACAAGCGCCGGCGCGACGAACGGATCGGCGAGCTGCTCGGCATCGTCGGGTTGCAACGTGAAGACGCCACCCGGTATCCGGCCGAGTTCTCCGGCGGGCAGAAGCAGCGCATCGGCATTGCGCGGGCGCTCGCGCTACAGCCGAAGATCCTCGCGCTCGACGAGCCGGTGTCGGCCCTGGACGTCTCGATCCAGGCCGGCATCATCAACCTGCTGTTGGATCTGCAGCAGCGGTTCGCGCTGTCCTATCTGTTCGTCTCCCACGACCTCTCGGTGGTGCGGCACCTGGCCCACCGGGTGGCGGTGATGTACAAGGGCACCGTGGTCGAGCAGGGCGACGGTGACCAGGTGTTCACCGACCCACAGCACGACTACACCCGGCGGTTGCTGGCCGCGGTGCCGCGACCGCAGGTGAATCGCCGCTAAAGTCGGACCGCATGAGGATGCGACGCTTTGCTGCGGCTTCCATGATCGCCGCGCTGACCCTGACCGCGTGCTCGGGAGGTTCCGAGGAAGCCCCCTCCGCCGGCGGCGAGGCGGCGGTGGGAAACACCAACGACATCAACCCGCAGGACGTCGCCAACCTGCAGCAGGGCGGCAACCTCCGGCTGTCGATCAACGAGTTCCCGCCGAACTTCAACCCGCTGCACATCGACGGCAACACCGGTGACAACAACTCGCTGATGAAACCGGCGATGCCGCGCGCGTTCCGGATCGGCCCCGACGGCTCGGCCACCGTCAACACCGACTACTTCACCGATGTGGAGCTGACGAGCACCGACCCGCAGGTCGTCACCTACACGATCAACCCGGAAGCGGTGTGGAGCGACGGCGCGCCGATCACCTGGGAGGACATCCAGTCCCAGATCAACGCCACGAGCGGCAAGGACGACCGGTTCGCGATCGCCGCGACCAACGGCAGCGACCGGGTCGAGAAGGTCGAGCGGGGCGTCGACGACCGCCAGGCCGTCATCACGTTCGCCGAGCCGTGGTCCGATTGGCGCGGGATGTTCGCGGGCACCAGCATGCTGGTGCCCAAGAGCTCGACGGAGAACCCGGAGGTCTTCAACAAGGGTCAGCTTAACGGCCCCGGCCCGTCGGCGGGGCCGTTCATCGTCTCCAACCTCGACCGTGGTGCCAAACGAATCACGTTGACCCGCAACCCCAAATGGTGGGGTGAGCAGCCGCTGCTGGACAGCATCACGTTCCTGGTCCTCGACGACGCCGCACGCATTCCCGCGCTGCAGAACAACACGATCGACGCCACCGGTCTGGCGACGCTCGACGAGATGGAGATCGCTCGACGCACGCAGGGCGTGACCATCCGGCGCGCGCCCGGTCTGGCCTGGTATCACTTCACGTTCAACGGCTCTCCGGGTTCGATTTTGGCCGACCCCGCGCTGCGACGCGCGATCGCCAAGGGCATCGACCGCAAGACCATCGCCCAAGTCACCCAGCGCGGGCTCGCCGACAACCCCGCACCACTGAACAACCACATCTTCGTCGCGGGCCAGGAGGGTTACCAGGACAACAGCGGCGTTATAGCCTTCGACCCGGAGAAGGCCAAGCAGGAACTCGACGCGCTCGGTTGGCGACTCAATGGCCAGTTCCGGGAGAAGGACGGCCGCCAACTCGTGATCCGCGACGTGCTGTTCGACTCGCTCAGCACCCGGCAGTACGGACAGATCGCGCAGAACAACCTCGCCCAGATCGGCGTGAAACTGGAGTTGGATGTCCGGCCTGCGGCCGGTTTCTTCACCGACTACGTCACCGTCGGCAACTTCGACATCGCTCAATTCTCCTGGAGCGGTGACGCTTTCCCGCTCGCAAGCCTGACGCAGATCTACCGGACCGGAGCCGAGAGCAATTTCGGACAGATCGGCAGCCCGCAGATCGACGCGAAGATCGAGCAGACCGTCGGCGAACTGGATCCCGCGAAAGCCCGGGTGCTGGCCAACGAGCTGGACAAGATGCTGTTCGAAGAGGTGTTCAGCCTGCCGTTGACCCAGTCGCCGGGAAACATCGCGACGCGAAGCAATCTGGCGAACTTCGGTGCGTTCGGCCTGGCCGACGCCGACTACACGAAGATCGGCTTCATGAAGCCCTAGTGCAGGCGCGGCCGCAATCGCTGCGGGTCGATCGCCGCTCCCGCTTCGAGGTCGTCGATGAGCGTCTGGGCATAGTCGACGAGTCCCGGGACGTCGACGTCGTGGGCGACCGAGGCGTCGGCCAGACCAGCGCGTGCGCGGTCCAACACCGCCAGCGCTCCCTGGGTGTTTCCGCGTTGGATGTGCGTGATGCCGACGGCGAGTTGGGCCAGGCTCTGCCAGAGCGTGCGTTCGGCGTCCGGGCCGTTCTTCCACGCCGCCTCCAACACCTCGTGCGCGTGAAACGCCATGCCGTCGTCGAGGAGCTCCTGGGCGTAGGCGAGGGTCTCGGTCGGCGGCAGGTCGAGGTCGTCGGGGATGCGCTCGACACCCTCGCTGCCGTGGGGCAGCGGCCGCCCTAGAGCATCGCGGGGTCGGGTGTTGCGGGGACGCCCGGCGTCGTCGCGGTCGCGCTCGGCCATGGAACCATCTTGACACTCGCGGCTATCAGGCACGCAGTAGCTCGGCGGCCTTCTCCCCGATGAGCACGCTGGGCGCGTGGGTGTGCCCGCGGATGATCGCCGGCATCACCGACGCGTCGGCGACTCGCAGCCCTTCGACGCCGCGGACGCGCAGATTCGGGTCGACCACGCTCGCGTCGTCGCGGCCCATGCGGCACGTGCCGACCGGGTGGTACAGCGTGTGCGAGAACGTGGCGAGCGCGCGTTCGAGCGTCGCTTCATCGAGCGCCGCTGAGTCGAGGGGCCGCGCGATCTTGCCGATGACGCCCTCGAGCGCGGGCGCCTGGGAGATGGTGGCACAGATACGCAGGCCGGCCATCACCGCCGCACGGTCGGCGCCGTCGGGATCGGTGAGATAGCGCGGGTCGATGATCGGCTTGTCCGCCGGGTCGGCCGAACGCAGTTCGATGGTGCCGCTGCTGGCCGGCTTGAGCAGGACTGTCCCCAGGACGACGGCGTGCGTGTCGTAGGGGTCGCCGATGCCCTCCTCGAAGAATGGGGCCGGGGCGAAGATCAGCTCCAAATCGGGCAGCGCGAGGTCGGGTCGGCTCCGGACGAAACCGTAGGCCTCCCCCACGTTCGAGGTGAGCATCCCGCGGCGTCGCAGCAGGTAGTTGAGCAGCTGAAGCGGCTTCTCGGCGGCGAACAGACTGTCGTTGGGAACGTCGAAGCCGAGTGCCGCGATGAAGTGGTCGAGGAGGTTGGCTCCGACGTCCGGGGCATGGACCAGCGTCTGGATGCCGTGCTCGGCCAACCGTTCGCCGTCGCCGATGCCCGACAGCATCAACAGCTGCGGGCTGTTGATGGCGCCGCCGCACAACACCACCTCGCGCCGGGCCTTGATGACGCGACGGGCACCGTTCTGGTCGATCTCGACGCCGACGGCGCGCCGGCCCTCGAACACCACCCTGGTCGCCAGCGCCTCCGTTTCGAGCGTGAGGTTCTTGCGCTTGAGGGCGGGCTTGAGGTAGGCGTCGGCGGCGCTCCACCGGGCACCGCGGCGCTGGGTGACCAGCGTCTCGCAGAAGCCTTCTGGCGCCGCCTGGTTCGGCTTCTCGATGCGGTAGCCGCACTCCTCGGCAGCGGTGAGCCATTTGGCGGTGGCGCTGCGCGGGCTGCGCTGCTTGCTGATGGAGAGCGGACCCGCTTCGATACGGCGCAGGTACGGCTCGAGGTGCGCGTAGTCCCACTGCTCGCCGGCGACCTGGCCCCATTCGTCGTAGTCGGCGGCGAATCCACGGACCCACATCATCGCGTTCATCGACGATGACCCGCCGACCATCTTGCCTCGCGGCCAATAGATTTGGCGGCCGTCGAGCTCTTTCTGCGGTTCGGTCAGGTAGTCCCAGTCCATCGGGCCGCGGAACAACTTGACGAAGCCCGCGGGGATGCGGATGAACTTGTCCTTGTCATGCGGACCCGCTTCCAGTGCGACGACCCGGACGGACGGATCGTCGCTGAGCCGGGCGGCCACCACCGACCCTGCCGAGCCGGTTCCCACGACGATGTAGTCGGCTTCCATCCGCCGGAGTCTAGGTTTTCCGGGACGGAGAAGCGCGCAAGTGGAGGAAACCCGACCGGAGATCGGCGCCACCGACCGCCGGTCCGTACACGGATGCGGCTATGCCGTGAGCGCGATGTGCTGGGCTCCGTCGACGGCCGCGTACCGCTGCGGGCTGCAGGTCAGCACGATGACCTGCCCGTCGCCGCCCACCGCGTTGAACACCGCACCCATCTTGACCAGGCGGTCGGGATCGGTGAATCCGAGCGCGTCGTCGATGACCACCGGCACGCTGTCCTCCTTGGCCACCAGCGCCGCGCTCGCCAGCCGCGCCACGATGCCGAGTTGTTCCTTGGCCCCACCGGACAGCGAGTCGTATGGCACGGTGCGGCCCGACAGCGTACGGGTGCAGATCCGTAGCGCACTGTCGACTTCCACCTCGAAGCTGTCCCCGAACACCATGCGGCCCAACCGCTCCACTTCGCCGCGGAACGGCTCGACGTAACGCAGCCGGGTGGAGTCGCGGTGCCTAGCGATCACCGACCGCAACAGCTCCGCGGCCCGCGCGCGGTGCTGCACTCTTTCGTATTCGGCGAGGGCGTGCTCCCGCTCCGTCTCCGCCTCGTCGAGCTTGCCCTTGCGGCCCTCGGTGCCGTACACCGTCAACCGCGTGCTGACTTCCCGCAACTCCTCAGCCATCTGGTCGTGCCCGGCCGACAGGGTGTCGGCCCGGCGCGTCGCCTCCTGAAGAGCCGCGGCCACGGCGTCGGGCTCGGCGCGGGCCAGCTCCTGGCTCAATTCCTCGACCAGCGCCGTGGCCCGCAGCGCTTCGTCGGCATGCGCCTGAGCCCGCACCACCAGCTCGTCGTCACCGACAGTGGCGCGCTGCCCCTCCAACCGCTCCCGGGCAAGCGCAAGCTCGGACTGCGCACCGGCCAACTTCTCGTGCTGCACGGTCGATCGGGTGTCGCACTCCCCCAACCGCTTAGCGGCCTCCTCGGCGACCTTGCGCTGCTTTTCACAATCGGCTATCGCCTGCTTCTGCGCGGCGCTCGCCGCGTCGAGCTCGGCGCGGGCTGCGTCGGCGTCGATATCGAACAGTTCGGCCACCTCCGGCTGACGCGCCTTGAGGTCAGCAAGCCGCGCCCTGAGCCGGTCGGCCGATTCGTCGCCCGTCAGTGCCTCGACCCTCGCGCCCAGCCGGTCCCGGGTGGTGATCAACTGCTGCCGCCGCTGATCGAGGGCGCGTGCCTCGGCGACGTCGTTCACGCCGCACGCCGTCAGCGCCGACGCCAGCACATCTTGTGCCGCATTGAGTTTGGCTTGCGTCTGCGAGGCGGGCGTGCCGGGCACCAGCCGAGCGATCAGCAGGTCCGGCACCTCGATGGCGGTCTCGGCGCTGATGCTGGCCCTCCACGCCTCGCCGGCGCCGAGGGTGATCGCCTGGCCCCCGACGCGTACCTCGACGTCGGCCGTCGCGATCAGCTCGATGTGGGCCGACGCCAGCTCGACCTGTGCCGCCACGGCGTCGACCGTCGCTTTGGCGGATTCGATGGCCCGCATTCTCTCACCGGTCACCCGAACCTCGGCGAGTTCGTCCAGCACGCCGTCGAGTTCACGCTGAGCGGTCTCGATCTTCGACAGTTGCGCGGTGATGCGATCGGCCTCGTCGCGGTCGGCAAGGCGTTGAACGGCGCTGCGCGCCGCTTCGACGCGGGACTGAGTGTCCGCCAACGCTTTCCGTGCCTGCTCGGCGGCAGCCTCGGCGAGCTCGGCCACCTCGGCGGCCGTCGACTGGTTCTCGCCGGCCTGGGCCGCCGCAGTCTCTAGGTCGGCCATCGCGGCGGTCCGCTGCTCGATGTCGGCACGCAGGCGGCGCCGCTCCTCGACCGCGGTACGCGACGTGTCGTGGTTGGCCTGCGCCGCCGCGAGAACCAACTCGGCTTCCTTGAGCTGTCCCCTCAGCGCGGCCACCTCGTCGGTGGCGTTCTGCGCAATGGCGACCTGCTTCGCCGCGTCGGTGCGCTGTGCGGTCAACCGGGCCAGTTCGTCGGTGAGCGCGGCGTGCCTGCGAACAGCGTCGTCAACCTGCGCGACGGCGGCCGCCGCCTCGGCCAACACCTCCTCGGCCGTTCGCAATCGATTGACGGCAGCGGCCCATTCACCCGTGGGCCTGCCGGTGCGGGTGAAGTAACGCAGGTATTCGTCTTCGACGCGGTCGACCAGCAGCGGTTCGGCACCCGAAAGTTGCACGGCCTCACCGGCAGCCACGTCGAGCGCACGGGACAGCGCGTCACATCCGGACAGGTCCACCGCCGCCGTCGACCCGGACTGCAGCACCCGCTGGGCCTGCCACAGGCACGTGTCGACGGTCTCGTCGAGCATGGCCCGAACGCGGTCGTGCGCCTCGTCGCCGGTGAGCTGTTCGCGGCGCGGCTCCACAATCGTCAGCTCGGTCTCAAAGCGTTTGTGGAAACGCTTGCGGTACACGAAACGATATGGGCCGGTCGAGATCTCGGCCTCGACCTCGGCACCGACGTCGGCATGCGTCGGCTTGACCTCTTTCACCTCTTTTTTCGCCGACCGGTCCTTGGCTTCGATCAGCAGGTCCAGCGCCTCGATCATCGACGACTTGCCGATCTCGTTCGCCCCGCTGACGATCACCACGCCGTGGTCGGGAAATTCGATCTCCCGGCGGGTGATACCTCGGTAATTGGTGAGGACCAGACGGTGCAGTTTCACGCCACACCCCGATCCGATAGCCGCAGCAGCAACGCCAGGGCCGCTCGGGCGTCATCGGCCGCCTCGCCGTCCGAGCGTGCGGTCGCGACCAGTTCGTCGACGGCCGATGCGGCGAAGCCGCCGATACCGAGGTCGTCGAACTCGCCGTCGGCGGGAACGACCGCGATGTCGCTCTGCTTGTCGTCCACCCTCAACGCGGCGAAGAGTCGGGCGTACTTGTCCAGGCAGGTGTCGAGGGCGGCCTTGTCGGTGACCGTCAACGATCCGGTCAACGCGAGCCGGACCACGGTGCGTTCCTTGTCCGGCAACAGATCCAGGTTGATGTCCAGGTCCGCGACGTCGCGGTCGCTGTCCACTCCGCGGCGCAGCGTGACGAACCGCCAGCGGCCCACCTTCCGCGGTTCGACGGTCACCGGACGGGCCGGGTCGTCCTCGTCGATGTCGACGATCAGCACATGGCCCGGGTCCGTTTCGATGTCGTCGTAGTTGGTGACCTCCGGCGACCCGGAATACCAGATCCGCCCGGTGGACCCGACCTGCATCCGAGAGTGCTTGTCCCCCAGAGCCACATAGTGCGCGGCGCCCCGATCGACGGCCGCCTCCAGCGCCGCCAGCCGAATCAGCGACGGCCGCTCCTTGTCCGGCACGAAGATGTCCACACCGCCGTGGCCGACGACGACCCGCGTCACCCCGTCGGCGGAAAGACCCTCGAGCACGCCCGCAACGGGGTCCGACGACGGCGCCTTCGAGGTCCACGGCGCCGCGACCAGTTCGAGGCCGGGCCGCGCCTCGTGCACACCGGCGCGGTCGAGGACCGACACGTTGTCGGGGCACTCGGCGACGAACAGCGGGCTGGTGTAGACCGACGAGGCGTCGAGCGGGTCGTGGTTGCCCGGCAGCAGATAGACGGGAACGCCGATGGTGCGCATGGCCTCGAGCGACTGGCTGATGTCGCGTGGCGCGAGCTGGTTGTGCTCGAAGACGTCGCCGGCGACGACGACGAACTCCGCACCGGTCTCGGCGGCCACCCGTCCCAGCTCGGCCACCGCGTCGCGGCGCGCTGCCGAATAACGGGGCTGCGCCTCACCATTGAGGAAGTATCGCGTCATCCCGAGTTGCCAGTCGGCGGTGTGCACGAATCGCATCTCAGCGCCCCCTTCCCCTGGTGTGTTTGCCGGGCACCGCGAGTGTAGGGCGGCACGCCGACAAGTCCCGGGAGGTGCGGCGGCATGCCTTACCGTTAGTCCGGTGACCGACCGGTACCGCACGCTGCTGTTGCTCCGGCACGCCAAGTCGGACTACCCGCCGGGGGTCGGCGACCACGACCGCCCGCTGGCGCCGAGGGGCGTGCGCGAGGCCGGGTTGGCCGGCGACTGGCTGCGCGCCCACGCGCCCGCCGTCGACGCCGTGTTGTGTTCCACCGCGACCCGCACCCGCGAGACGCTCGCACGCACCCGCATCGCCGCGCCCGTCGAGTACCGCGATCGCCTCTACGACGCGACTCCGGGCACGGTGATCGACGAGATCAACCGGGTCCAATCACACTTCGGCTTCGAGGTCGGCACCCTGCTGGTGATCGGCCACGAGCCAGCGATGTCGGGTGTCGCGCTCGGCCTGGCCACCGTGGACGGCAGCAACACCGGTGCGGCCGAACAGATCTCGCTGAAGTTCCCGACGTCGTCCATCGCGGTGTTGCGCACCGGCGAACCGTGGAACCGGCTCACCCTCGACGGCGCCGCGCTGGTCACCTTCCACGTGCCGCGCTAGCCGGCGAAGCTACGCGCGGGTGGCGAGCGTCAACTCCATCAGCTTGATCGCCATTCCGCAGGCGTCCATCCCCGGCGACTGCGGGTTGATCCACCAACCGACCACCCCGGCCGCGTCGCTGGCCACACCGCACGCCCCATTCGGATCGTTCGGCCGCATCACGATGGACTGGATCCCAGCGACCCTGCGGTCTTCGATCCGATAGTCCAGTCGCTGGGCCACCTCGCGCTCGTGGTCCAGATCGCCCTGTTCGAACCAGAACCTGGTGATGTCGATGAGGCCACCCGGGTTGGCCGCCTGCCAGCGGCACACGGCACCGACGAACGTGCTCTGGATGTCGAGGGGGTCGGCGCCGACGGTCTCGGCGAGGATGTCTTCGGTCAGCACCTCGCACTCCTTGAGCAGGTTCGGGTACTGGCGCTCGGAGTCTTCGTTGCGCGGTCCGCCGCCCGTCCCCGATTTGGCCGCCGTGCCTTCGACCGTCTGGGTGCAACCGGTGAGCACGGACAACGAAGCGAGCACGGCGACCATGCCCGCGAGCAGCCGACGAACGGGCGCGGTTCTCATTCGGAGTTCACAATCGATTGGCGGGTCAGTTCCTTGGCCACCTCACACGGATCCGGGAACGGCTTCGCACCGTAGCTGACCGACCACTCGATGAAGTCGTCGTCGAACTGGATGCCGATCTCGCAGAGGTTGACGCCGTTGATCGGGTCCTCGCTGTACCCGATGAACCCGTCGTGGCCTTCGATGCTGATGTCTTCGACCGCTGTGCGCGACAGTTCCATGGTCTTGCGTTCACGCCCGATCGGGCTGCCGCGGAACCAGGTGAACGAGAAGTGCGGGCCCAGGATGCTGCCACCGGCCAGCCACTGGCATCCGACGGACGTCTTGGCGGTGTTGATCAGCCCGGGAATCCGGGTCTGCTTGATGACCTCCTGGTCGCTGATACCGCCGCATTGGGGGAAGAACGGGCCGTGCGAGACGTTCTCCGTGGGAGCTGTGGTGTCCTCGGGCACTTGCGGGCCTGCGGGTTCGGAATCCGAGCATGCGGACAGCGGAATGACCACGGCGGCCGCGAGGGCCAGGCAGCGGGTCACGCGCGTGCTGTGAGTCACGCCATGCACTGTAGCGGCAGCTCTGGAGGTCAACCACCGACATGCCGGTTGACCTGCCCATATATCGGATGTGCGACAGTAACAGGATGCTATGGGCGCTGCTGCGACAGTACGCGCGGCCATATCGGGCGCTGCTCGCCACCGTCGCCACGCTGCAATTGGTCAGCACGCTCGCCTCGCTGTACCTGCCGACCGTCAACGCCGCGATCATCGACGACGGCGTCGCGGTCGGGAACCTGCGCCGGATCGTTGAACTCGGCGGTGTGATGCTGGCGGTCACCGCACTGCAGGTGGTGTGCGCGGTGGGGGCGGTGTACTTCGGCTCGCGGGCGGGCATGGGCGTCGGCCGCGACCTGCGCGCGGCGATGTTCAACCACGTGACCGGGTTCTCGGCCGAGGACGCTGCGCGCTTCGGGGCACCGTCGCTGCTCACCCGCACCACCAACGACGTCCAGCAGATCCAACTGCTGGTGCAGCTGACCTGCACCATGCTGGTCACCGCGCCGATCATGTCGATCGGCGGAATCTTCATGGCACTGCATCAGGACGCCGGGCTGTCCTGGCTGCTGTTGGTGAGCGTGCCGATCCTGGCCCTGGCCAACTACTGGATCGTGCGTCACCTGCTTCCGATCTTCCGCCGCATGCAGCGAATGGTCGACGACATCAACCGGGTGATGCGCGACCAACTCACCGGCCTGCGGGTGATCCGCGCGTTCGCCCGAGAACCGTTCGAACGCAACCGGTTCGCCGAAGCCAACCACGCGCTGGCCGACACCGCGCTCGAAGCCGGACGGTGGCAGGCGCTGATGCTGCCCACGACGACACTGGTGATCAACGTCTCGAGCGTCGCGTTGATCTGGTTCGGTGGGCTGCGGATCGACGCCGGGCAGATGCAGGTGGGTTCGCTGATCGCGTTCCTGGCCTATTTCATGCAGATACTGATGGCGGTCCTGCTGGCCACGTTCATTCTCGTCATCATCCCGCGCGCGTCGGTGTGTGCCGAGCGGATCTCCGAGGTGCTGTCGGTCGCACCGCACATCGTCAGCCCCGAAGATCCGGTGCGGCCGTCGAGGATCCGGGGCGAAATCCTCTTGGAGGCCGCGACATTCAGCTATCCCGGCGCTGAACGGCCTGTACTGCAGGATATTTCGCTGACGGCACGCTCGGGTACGACGACGGCGGTGGTCGGCTCCACCGGGTCGGGCAAGTCGACGCTGGTGTCGCTGATCTGCCGGATGTACGACGCGACGAGCGGTTCGGTGTATCTCGACGGCGTCGACGTACGCGACTACGACCCCGAGCAGCTGTGGTCGGTGCTCGGCCTGGTGCCGCAGCGCGGATACCTGTTCTCGGGCACCGTCGCCGATAATCTGCGGTACGGCAAATCGGATGCCACCGACGAGGAGATGTGGGCCGCGCTGCGGGTGGCCGCGGCCGACGACTTCGTGCGCGCCCACCCCGACGGCCTGGAAATGAAGGTCGCGCAGGGCGGGGCCAATTTCTCGGGCGGACAGCGTCAGCGGCTGGCCATCGCCCGGGCGGTGATCCGCCGACCCGCGGTGTATCTGTTCGACGACGCGTTCTCCGCACTCGACGTGCACACCGACGCCCGCGTGCGCTCTGCGCTGCGTGAGGCGTCGGCAGAAGCGACGGTCATCGTTGTCGCCCAACGCATCTCCACCGTCATCGAGGCAGATCAGATCGTGGTGATCGACGACGGCCGAATCGTCGGCATCGGCACTCACGAAACCCTGCTGAGGGACTGCCCGCAGTACGCCGAGTTCGCCGACTCCCAGTCGCTCGCCATCGTCGGCGACGCCCAGTGACCGGGCCGATGGGCCGGCCGATCCGCGGCGTGATGCAGGCCCCGACCCAACGCTCGCGCGACTTCAAGGGTTCGGCGATCCGCTTGGTCAAGCGGCTGACACCGCAACGCGGCCTGACCTCGTGCGTCATACTCCTGGGCGTCGCGGGCGTCGCGATCAGCGTCATCGGCCCGCGAATACTGGGGCACGCCACCGATCTTCTGTTCAACGGCGTCGTCGGCCGTGCGCTGCCCGCGGGGATCACCAAGGAGCAGGCCATCGACGCCGCCCGCGCCCGTGGTGACAGCACCTTTGCCGATCTGCTGTCGGGGATGAACGTCGTTCCGGGCCAAGGTGTGGACTTCGAGGCCGTCGGGCGGACCCTGCTGCTCGCGTTGGGGCTGTATCTCGTCGCCGCGCTGATGGTGTGGTTGCAGGCCCTGCTCCTCAACGTCGCGGTGCAGCGCACCATGGCCACGCTGCGCTCCGATGTCGAGGACAAGCTGCATCGAATGCCGCTGTCGTATTTCGACTCTCGTCAACGCGGCGAGGTACTCAGCAGGGTGACCAACGACGTCGACAACATCCAGGGCTCGTTGTCGATGACCATCAGCCAGCTGTTGACGTCCGTGCTGACGGTGTTCTCGGTGCTGGTGATGATGTTGACCATCTCACCGCTTCTGACGCTGCTGACGGTGGTGACGGTGCCGCTGTCGCTGTGGGCGACCCGGGCCATCGCGCGCCGGTCGCAGCGCCTGTTCGTCGCGCAGTGGGCGAACACCGGCAGGCTCAACGCCCACATCGAGGAGACCTACAGCGGCTTCACGATCGTCAAGACCTTCGGTCACCGGGCCGCGGCGCAGGAGCGGTTCCGCGAGTGCAACGACGACGTGTATCACGCCGCCTTCGGCGCCCAGTTCTTCTCCGGTCTGGTCGGGCCGGCCACCACGTTCATCGGCAACCTGAGCTATGTCGCGGTCGCCGTGGTCGGTGGGTTGCAGGTGGCCACGGGTCAGATCACGCTCGGCAGTATCCAGGCGTTCATCCAGTACGTCCGCCAGTTCAACCAGCCGCTGACGCAGGTCGCGGGCATGTACAACACGCTGCAGTCCGGTGTGGCCAGTGCGGAGCGGGTTTTCGACCTGCTCGACGCCGAAGAGGAGGCGCCCGATCCCGCGGACCGGCTGCCGGTCGTAGAGCCGGGAACGGGCGCGCAGGCCGGTCGGGTGGAGTTCGAGGACGTCACGTTCGGCTACCACCCCGACACCCCGGTGATCCGGAACCTGTCGCTGATCGCCGAACCCGGCAGCACGGTGGCGATCGTCGGGCCGACGGGCGCGGGTAAGACCACGCTGGTGAACCTGCTGATGCGGTTCTACGACGTCGACTCCGGCCGGATCCTCGTTGACGGCGTGGACATCTCGACGGTCAGCAGGGACTCGCTGCGGTCCCGCATCGGGATGGTGCTCCAGGACACCTGGCTGTTCGCGGGCACCATCTTCGAGAACATCGCCTACGGCAGACCCGAGGCCTCCGAGGACGAGGTGATCGCGGCGGCCAAGGCGGCATACGTCGACCGGTTCGTCCACATGCTTCCCAACGGCTATCAGACCCACGTCAGCGACGACGGCGCCTCCATCAGCGCCGGCGAAAAACAGCTCATCACGATCGCGCGCGCGGTGCTGGCCCAACCCAGCCTGCTGATCCTCGACGAGGCGACCAGCTCGGTGGACACCCGCACCGAGCTGCTGATCCAGCAGGCGATGGCCGAGTTGCGCCGCGACCGAACAAGTTTCATCATCGCCCACCGGCTGTCGACCATCCGGGACGCCGACCGCATAGTGGTGATGGACGCGGGCGAGATCGTCGAACGCGGCACCCATGCGGAGTTGGTCGCTAAGCATGGCGCTTATTGGTCCATGACGCAGGCCTAAGCGTCGTACGCTCGAGGCGATGAGCGAAACGGTCTACACGTTCTGCCGGATCTGTCTGGCCTCCTGCGGGCTCGAGGTGACGGTCGAGGACAACCGCGTCACCAAGATCGCCGCCGACAAGCAGAATCCGCACAGCTGGCGGGACTTCTGCGCCAAGGGCCGCACCGCACACAGGCTCGTCGAGCATCCGCGCCGGATCCTCAACCCCATGCGCCGCGTCGGCGATTCCTACGTCGAGGCCACCTGGGACGAGGCCATCGCCGACATCGCCGCCAGGATGAACGCCGCGATCGAGGCGGGTGGACCCGACGCAGTCGGCGTCTACTACGGCAACCCTGCGGGCTTCTCCTCGTCCAACGTCATCTTCATGAACGGCTGGCTGGACGCGCTCGGGACCCAGAACCGCTACGCCGTGGGCTCGGTCGACCAGAACGCGATGCACGTCGTCGCGGAGGCGATGTACGGCTCGATGCTGATGGTGCCCGTGTCCGACGTCGACAACTGCGACTACTTCCTGCTGGTCGGCACGAACCCCGCTGTGAGCGCGTGGAATTGGCTCGAGACGGTACCCGGTGGGTGGCGACGTGCACTGGCACGTCAACAACAGGGCGCGACGATCGTGGTGGTCGACCCGCTGCGCACCGAATCCGCCGAGAAGGCCGACGTGCACCTCGCGGTGCGTCCGGGGCAGGACTGGGCGCTGCTGCTGGCGATGGTGAAGGTCATCCTCGATGAGCGTCTCGAACATCGGCAGGACTGCGCGGAACTGGCCACCGGAGTCGGCGATCTGCGTGCGCTGGTCGCCGACGTCGACCTCGACGAACTCGCCGCCCGCTGCGACATCCCCCGCGAGCAGATCGAGCGGGTTGCCCGCGACTTCGCCGCAGCCCGCGGGGCCATGGTGGTCACGCGCACCGGGGTGTCGTTGCACATGGCGGGCACCGTCGCCGAGTGGCTCGGGCATGTGCTCAACGTGATCACCGGCCGGATGGACCGCCCCGGCGGACGTCGCTTCGAACCCGGCTACGTCGACGCGATCCGGATGTCGGCGATGGTCAAGGCCAAGCCGCACTACAGTCGGCTGCTGGGCCGCGAAATGGTCGCGGGCGCACACGCACTCAGCGAGTTGCCTGACGAGATCACCACACCGGGCCACGGTCAGATTCGCGCGCTGTTGATCAACTGCGGCAACCCCGTGATCTCCGGCCCCGACGGCGACAAGCTGGACCGTGCCCTGGCCGATCTGGACCTGTTGGTCGCGATCGACTTCGTCCAGCGGGAGAGCCACCGCCATGCACACTGGCTGCTGCCCGCGGCCCACTGGCTCGAGCGCAACGACCTGCTCGCGTTCACCAGCAACATGCACGACGAGCCGTATCTGCAGTACGGCGCCAAGGTCGTCGAGCCGCCGCCGGGAGTGCGGCAGGAGTGGCGCATCTTCACCGACCTCGCGATCGCGATGGGCAGACCGCTGTTCGGCGCCAAGGGCCTCAACGGATTCATCAAGGCAACGCGGGCCGCGGCGCGTGTGACGCGCAGGCCGGCCCTGGAGTTCGGACCGCATTGGATCGACCGCCTGGTCGTGGCGACCTCACGAAAGATCAACGGGCGCAGGATCAAATGGCGAGACGTCATATCGCACCCGCACGGCTGGGTGTTGGGTCCCCGCGAGTTCGGGCATTTCCGCGACGCGTTGAGAACCGACGACAAGAAGGTGCACGCGGCACCATCCGAGTTCGTCGCGCGGACCCGCGAACTGCTCGCCGATCCGCTTCCGGCGGCACCCGTCGGCTATCCGTTCCAGTTGGCCAACCGTAGGCACCGGCACTCGATGAACTCGTGGCTCAACGACTTACCCGGGCTTCATCCCGCCGGTAAGGGCAACGACGTGATCATTCACCCGAAGGACGCGGCCGATCTCGGGGTGGGCGACGGCGACCTGGTCAGGGTATTCTCTCCGGTCGGCGAGGTCGAGTTGACGGCGGTGGTGGACGACCGTCCGCGTCAAGGGGTGATCATCGTCGACCACGGTTGGGGCTCACGGGTTTTCGATCCGCGCGGCCACGACGCGCCGGTCTCCTACGGCGCGAACCGCAACCTGTTGGTCGAAGGCGCTCCGGTGGACCCGCTGTCCCAGACGGCGGCGTTGAGTTCGCAATACGTTGGCGTGGAGCGGATCTAGAGGTTCGGGCCCTCGGCCCGCAGTTCGTCGACGTTGCGCATCGCCTCGCGCAGCTTGCCCAGCCACTCCTCGGCGTGCTCACCGACCAGCCGCACCGACCACACCAGCGCATCCGAGCGGGACCGCGCCACACCCGCGTCGACCAGCGTGTCGAGCACCTGACGTTCGGGTTGGCGCAGTCGCGTCATCACCGGAACGGCCATGTTGGTGAACATGATTCGCTCATAGTTGTCGGCGCCCGGCGCCCCGATCTCGATGCCCCACGCGACCTTGCGCCCGTAGCGCGCCTCGGCCTCATCGGCGATGCGCATGCGTTCGGCGCGGGTCTCCTCACGGAACCGCGCGGCCCGTCCGGATGCGCGGGCCTCGCTCTCGTCGCCTTCGGGTTCCGCGAGCCTTCCGATGACGGTGATTTCCTCGCGGTCGACCACCACCGTCGGGTCTCCGCCGAACCAGCTCTCGGGAAGCCGACCGGCGAACCAGTCGGCGGCGTCGCCCGCATCGGGCTGCTGAGCCTGTTGCCAGCCGCCTTGGCGGCGCCGGCCATGGATGTTGTGTCGCATGATTACATGCTTACACCGTTACACCCCTACGAGGTGACTGTTCGCTGAGAGCGAACGTTCCAGGTCAGAAGGGGCCATCGACACCGACAAAACCGGACGACGTCTGTGACTAGCCGCGCTTGCGCAGCAGCAGCGCGCCGCCGCCGACGATCGCAGCGATCAACAGCAGAACGGCCAGCGTCGGGCTGACCAACCACCACACCAGCCCGACCGCGATGAGCGCAGGTGAGGCTACGAAGAGCACCATGCCCGGATGCTGCTTGAGGACCGCGAAGGCGCCCTGCGCCCGCACCCGGTCGATTTCCTTTGCCATGGCACAAGAATGCCAGTCGTCGAGTGGTTTCGGGCGGGATGGATCAGTGCGAAAAAGTACCTCACTACAGGAGGGCCGCCGGATTATTTTGTAAACCATGACAGCACCGAACAACGGAAGCTGGCGACCCGATCCCGAAGGTCGCTACGAGTACCGCTGGTGGGACGGGCGCAACTGGACCGACCAGGTGTCGCACCAGGGTCAGGTCGGCAGGGCGCCGCTGACGTCACTCGGCGGGCCCCCGCCGGCATCCCAGGCACCTCCGCAACAGACGGCGCCGCCCCAGGCCATGGCGGTCGGACAGCCTGCAGGCGACGGCTTCGGAGGGATCAGCGGCGATCTGGTGGACGGCCGGTTCAGCGAAAAAGAAGCCAAGGCCATCGCCAACCAGAACACCAAGATGTTGCGGGTGCGCCTCGGGGAGCCGTTCATGGCCCGGCAGGGCTCGATGGTGGCCTACCAGGGCAATGTCGACTTCGCGTTCGAGGGCGGCGGCGCCTCGAAGTTCATCAAGAAGGCGCTGACAGGTGAAGGGCTGCCGCTGATGCGCTGCCAGGGGCAGGGCGACGTCTTCCTCGCCGAGCGGGGCTACGACGTGCATCTGCTGCAGCTGACCAACTCCGGGTTGTCGATCAGCGGTAAGAACGTGCTGGCGTTCTCGTCGAACCTGAACTGGAACATCGAGCGTGTGCGGGGCGGCAGCATTGCGACCGGCGGCCTGTTCAACACCACGCTGCGCGGGACCGGTTGGGTGGCGCTGACGACCGACGGGCCCCCGGTTGTGCTCAATGCCGCTGAGGCGCCGACGTTCGCCGACACCAATGCGGTGGTGGCGTGGTCGGCGAACCTACAGACTCAGCTGAAGACCAGCTTCAAGGCGGGCGCGCTCATCGGCCGCGGCTCCGGTGAGGCGATCCAGGTCGCGTTCCAGGGGCAGGGATTCGTGATCGTGCAGCCCTCGGAGGGCGCACCGCCGGTCGCCACCACATAGTCACAGCTCGAGCAGCACGGTCACCGGGCCGTCGTTGACCAGCTGAACCTGCATGTGAGCGCCGAAGACACCGGTCGCCACCGATGCCCCCAGATCACGCAGCGCATCGGCGAACGCGGTGACCAGTGGCTCGGCGGTCGCGCGCGGCGCGGCGGCGTTCCATGCCGGGCGCCGTCCCTTGACGGTGTTCGCGTACAGAGTGAACTGGCTGACCACCAAGATCGGGGCGCCGACATCCGAGGCGGACTTCTCGTCGTCGAGAATCCGGAGCTGCCAGAGTTTTTCGGCCATCCGCCGAGCCTTGGCCGTGTCGTCGTCGTGCGTCACGCCGACCAACGCGAGCAGACCCTGCCCCTCGGGCTCGATCGCCCCGACGACCTCGCCGTCCACCGTGACGGCTGCTGAAGTGACCCGTTGGGTGAGAACACGCATGGATGCCGATGCTGCCACGGTGGTCGCGCGGGGGCGGGCTCCGCCCGAGTCAATACCCCTAGGGGGTATCAGGTAGCCTGGCTGCATGGCTACCACCACTGTCACAGTCACCGGAATGACCTGCCAACACTGCGCCGCATCGGTGCGCGAGGAGATCGGGGAGATCCCGGGCGTCAAGGCGGTCGACGTGGATGTCGCCAGCGGAGCGGTGACCATCGACAGTGACGCCCCCGTCGGGGCCGACGCCATCAAGGCCGCCGTGGAAGAGGCCGGCTATAAGTTGGCGAGCTGATGAAGACCGCCCCTCGGATCGCCGCGTTCATCGCCGCGCTCGCGGTGGTGTTCGCAGCCTCGATGTGGGTCGGCCGCTCGTTCGGCCCTGAGGGTGATGCCGCTACCGCGCAGCACTCCACCGCTCACGCAGATGCACAGGCCACCGAGGCGCCCGGCGGCTTAGAGGTGACCGAGAGCGGCTACACGCTGGACGTGCCACAACCGCTCCCGCCGGCGAACCGAGACTCTCCTCTGGAGTTCAGGATCCTCGACCAGCAGGGTTCTCCCGTGACGCATTTCGACGAAACTCACGAGAAGCTGTTGCACCTGATCGTGGTCCGCAACGACCTGTCCGCTTTCCAGCACCTTCACCCTGTGCTCGACGACCGCGGCACATGGCGGACTCCCGTGGATTTCGGCCGCGCGGGCGACTACCGCGTCTTCGCCGACTTCGTGCCCAGCGGCGGTCCCGCGCTCACGCTCGGGGCCAACGTGCATGTCGCAGGCCCATACTCCCCCGTTCCACTGCCCGCGGCCGACACGTCAGCGACCGTCGACGACTACACCGTCACGCTCAGCGGGACCCCGAAAGCCGGTGAGGCATCGACTCTTACGCTCAACGTCCACCGCAACGGGATTCCGGTCGACAACCTGCAGCCGTACTTGGGGGCTTACGGCCACCTCGTTGCGCTGCGGGCCGCCGACCTCGCATATCTGCACGTGCATCCGATGGGCGGACCCGGCGACCCGGGTACACGCCCGGGCCCGGCGATCGAGTTCCACACCACGTTCCCCAGCGCCGGGCAGTACCGCCTTTTCCTTGACTTCCAACACCGCGACGTCGTGCGCACAGCCGAGTTCACCGTGTCGGTCGATCCCTCCTCCGCGCAGCAGGACGTCCCCACCCACGACCACGGCGAGGCCGGCCATGGCCACTGACACGATCGAGCTGTCCATCGACGGTATGACCTGTGCGTCATGCGCGAACCGAATCGAGCGCAAGCTCAACAAGATCGAGGGCGTGACGGCCACAGTCAACTTCGCCACCGAGAAGGCGCGCGTCCAGTACAGCGCAGACGTGACCCCGGAGGCGTTGGTGGCCACCGTCGAAGACGCGGGGTATCAAGCGCACCTGCCTACCGAACAGGCGACCGCCGTCGAAGACGATCCGACCGCCACCCTGCGGTACCGGCTGCTGGTCTCACTCGCCTTGACGGTTCCGGTGATCGCGATGGCGATGATCCCCGCTCTGCAGTTCACGAACTGGCAGTGGCTCTCGCTGACGCTGACGGCGCCGGTAGTGGTGTGGGGGGCGTGGCCGTTTCACCGTGCCGCATGGGCGAACCTGCGCCACGGCAGCGCTACCATGGACACGCTGATCTCGATGGGCACGCTCGCCGCGCTGGGATGGTCGGTCTACGCGTTGTTCTGGGGCACCGCAGGCATCCCGGGAATGACCCATGGCTTCGAGCTGACGCTGTCACGCACCGACGGCTCGGGCAGCGTGTACTTCGAGGTCGCCGCAGGCGTCACCACGTTCATTCTGGCCGGGCGATATTTCGAAGCGCGTTCCAAGCGGCGCGCGGGCGCGGCCCTGCGTGCCTTGCTGGAGCTGGGCGCCAAGGACGTCGTGATTCGCAGCGATGGCCGCGAACAACGGATTCCGATCGATCAGCTCGGTGTCGGTGACGAATTCGTGGTGCGGCCCGGTGAGAAGATCGCCGCCGATGGCGTCGTGGTCGAGGGGGCCTCGGCGGTGGATGCGTCGATGCTGACTGGCGAAGCGGTTCCGGTGGACGTCGGACCCGGTGACGAGGTCGTGGGTGCGACGGTTAACGTCGACGGCCGACTCGTGGTGCGGGCCAAGCGGGTCGGCGGCGACACGCAGCTTGCCCAGATGGCGCGGCTGGTCGAGGACGCCCAGAGCGGGAAGGCCGACGCACAGCGGCTGGCCGACCGGATCTCGGGTGTGTTCGTGCCGGTTGTGATCGCGCTATCGGTTGCGACTCTGGGCTTCTGGTTGGGCACCGGGGCGTCGGCCGCGATGGCCTTCACCGCGGCGGTGGCAGTGCTGATCATCGCATGCCCGTGCGCGCTGGGGTTGGCCACGCCGACCGCGCTCATGGTCGGTACGGGTCGCGGCGCGCAGCTGGGCATCTTGATCAAGGGGCCCGAGGTGCTGGAGTCGACCAGGCGGATCGACACCATCGTGTTGGACAAGACGGGGACCATCACCACCGGCAGGATGACGTTGATCGACGTCGTCGCCGCCGACGCTGAACGGCCCGACGACGTGCTACGGATGGCCGGTGCGGTCGAGGATGGTTCCGAGCATCCGATCGCCAGGGCCATCGTGACAGGCGCGCGGGAGAAGCTGGGTGAGCTGCCGACGGTCGAAGGTTTCACCAACCTGCGCGGTCTCGGGGTGCGCGGACGGGTCGACGGGCGCGATGTGACCGTCGGACGGCAACGGCTGCTGTCGTCGCACGAGCTTCCCGCGTCGCTGAAAGTCACGGTGCGGCAGGAAGAATCACAGGGTCGCACCGCCGTCGTCGTCGGATGGGACGGTGAGGCCCGTGGGGTGTTGGTGGTCGCGGATGCGATCAAACCGACTTCACCCGAAGCGATCTCGCGGCTTCGTGCGCTGGGGCTGAAGCCGATCATGGTGACCGGCGACAACGAGGCCGCGGCCCGCACGATCGCCGCGGAGGTAGGCATCGAGGATGTCGTCGCCGAAGTACTGCCGCAGGACAAGGTGGATGCCGTTCAGCGCCTGCAAGCTGACGGCAAGGTGGTCGCGATGGTCGGCGATGGCGTCAACGACGCGGCGGCCCTCGCCCAGGCTGATCTCGGACTCGCGATGGGAAGCGGCACCGACGTCGCGATCGAGGCGAGCGATCTGACCTTGGTCCGCGACGACTTGGACGCGGTCCCCGACGCAATCCGCCTGTCTCGCAGGACGCTGGCGACGATCAAGGGAAACCTGTTCTGGGCGTTCGCTTATAACGTCGCGGCGTTGCCGTTGGCGGCGGCCGGGTTGCTGAACCCCATGATCGCCGGTGCGGCGATGGCATTCAGTTCGGTGTTCGTCGTGAGCAACAGCCTTCGGCTGCGCCGGTTCTCGGCTACCGCGTCGCGGTGATCTACAGCGTCGCGTTGATCGGGCCGAGCATGTCGCAGTTCGGCTCGAGCGCGTCCTGAAAGACCTTGCCGCAGCCGCGCCCGCTCGCGATGTAGGTCCCGCCCGGCTGATACGGCTCGAAGAACACTTGCGCGGCGGCCGGCCCTCGCGCCTGCGTGCACTGCCCCTGAGAGTCATGGCCGGCCTGGTGGACGCACGCGACGCTGTACGCCGGCTGGAACGGCGCACCGCAAGCGAGGAACGAGACCGTCGCCGTCACCTTGCTCACGCCGCCGGTGTTCACAACCTGCGGCGGCGACAGCGTGTAGCCGCATGCCGGCTGCGGCGGTTGCGCGTTCGCTGCACCCACACCGAGCAGACCGGATGATGCGACGAACAGCGTGACCAGCACGGCATTTGCGACGCGGCTCATTCCTGGATCGTAGATCACCTACGCCAGCAGCCGTTTCGAAATGCCAGCGGTCGTCTCACGGCCCTTCGCTGCCTCGAACAATGGTTCGAACCGCTGCCAAGTTCAGTCGCCTCCCCGTCGCACACGGAACAGCTTCACATCCGACTTGATGCCCTTGAGATGTCGCGCCCCTGCGAACGAGAACGAGAACCCCTCATCGTCACCGACGGCGTCGCGCGTCGACTCCGAGACCAGAACGGTGCCGGGCCGCGCGGCGCTGGTGATGCGGCTCGCGAGGTTCACCGCCCCGCCGAACCAGTCACCGGTGCGGCTCACCGCCATTCCGGTGGCCAGGCCGACGCGCAGCCGTGGGAAGTCCTCGTCGTCGTTGGTCTGCTCGACGAGGGTCAGCGCCGCGTCGAGCAGGGGTACCGGTTCCTGGCTCACGAGCATCACCTCGTCGCCGATCGTCTTGACGAACCGCACGGGCGGGACGGACGCCTCATGCGCGAGATCGAACAGCCGGTGGGCGAGCTGTTCCAGATCCTCCGGGGGCACCGCCTCGCCGAGTCTGGTGAAACCGACGAGATCGGCGAACGCGATCGTCACCAGCCGTGCGCCCGGCAGCCGTTGACCCTTCGCGCGCTCTGACGCGGTGATCGCCTCGGTCTCCATCAGATGGCGCAACTGCAACCGCAACATGTCCTGGATCATCGGACCGAGCAGCGGATCGGCCGTACGCACCAGGGCCTCGGCGTTCTTGGCGATGACGACTTCGGATGCGCCAGGGTCGAGCACCGAAGCCAGCCCGGCGTACCGCATCACCTCCGCGGCCTTCGACAGCCCCTCTGCGAGCACGCGCGTGATCTGGATGATCTGGTCGGGCAGGATTCCGATCTCGATGAAACGTTGACCGTACGCCGCGGCTTCGGCATCGGCACGCAGATGGACCTTGGCGTCGGGGTCATCGACTGTGGGCAGTCCCATCGCGCGTTGAATACGCTGCAGCAGTTCGAGATCGATGCCGGTCTTCTCGCTGGTTTCGCGCGCGGAGACGTAGACCCCGTCGTCGCCGAGCGCCTGACGCGCGCCGAGCAGCATCGGCAGGAACGCGTCTCGGATCACCTCGACGTCGATGCCTTTGCTCACCAACCACTCGACCAGCTCGGCGCGCTCGGCGCGCTCGTCACCTTCGAGCCCGTCGAGCAGACCGGACCCTTCGACGTCGAAGTCATCGGCCACCGGCCCAACGTATACCGCGTGCGATAGTCGAGGGATGGGTTCACCGGTGCTGTACGGGTTGCCGCCGATTGTCGGCGATGATGCACACACCTCGATCCTGGGCAATATGCCCAGCGTCATCTCGCTCGCCGCCCAGCGGTATTACGACAACCCACGCAATGCCTTCTGGCGCATCATGGGCGACGTCTTCGGGTTCGCGGCCGACGCGCCGTACGAGCAGCGTTGCGCCGCCCTGACGGCTCACGGGATCGCCGCCTGGGACGTCTTGCACTCCTGTCAGCGCGAGGGCAGCCTCGACTCCGCAGTGCGGCCGGAAAGCATGGTTCCGAACGATTTTCAGCGGTTCTTCGATGAACACCGCGGCATCGAAGTGGTGCTGTTCAACGGCGCGGCGGCCGAGAGAAACTTCACGCGGCTCGTCCGCGTCGCAAGCGATCTGCGGTACCGACGACTGCCGTCGACAAGCCCGGCGCAGACCATGCCATTCGCCGACAAGCTCACGATCTGGCGCGAAGCCCTTTCCGAGGCGGCGACTTAGGACACGGGCGGACGCCGGTGCGCCCACGGGCGTACGCGCTCGAGCTGCCCGGCGAGCGACAGCAGCGTCGCCTCATCGAAGGGCCTGCCCACCAACTGCACGGACGTCGGTACGCCGGCACCGTCGAAACCCCACGGCACCACCGCCGCCGGCTGACCCGTCACGTTGAACAACGCCTGGAACGGCACTCGCGAGGCCACCGACAACAGCGTCGACAGCATCCCCCGGCGCTGATACGCCCCGATGCGCGAGGGGCCCCTGGCCGTCCCCGGGGTGAGCACCACGTCCACGTCGTCGAAAATGGACTGAATCCGGTCGGCGGTACGGACTTCCGCGTCGCGGATCGCCGCCATCCGCCGATCGGAGATCATTCCGCCGACCCGCGCGAAGCTGCGTGTCCTGGCGTCCAGCCGCTCCGGATGGGGCAGCGTCTGGACGTCGTCGTAGCAACCCCTGAAATACCGCGGCAGCGCCTGGTCGAGCATCACCGATGCCGGGTAGTCCGGGTCGCGCTCGACCACCTCGTGACCGAGTTCCCGCAGCAGCTCACCCGACTCCTTCAGCGCCGCGCGCTGCGCGCGTCCCACCCGGCTCGTCAGCAACGGAGGAAGCTTGTCGCTCAACGCAATTCGGAGACGTCGAGGTTCCGCGGAGGCGGCCGCGACGAATCCGGACTCCCCCGTCGTCGCCTCCAAGAACAGCGCCGCGTCCTCCACCGTTCTGGTGATCGGACCGTTGACGCTGAGGCCGTTCCACGCGTCGTCGTGCGGCGCGATGGGCACCCGGTCTCGTTGCGGTTTGAGGCCAAACAGTCCGCACCATGTCGCCGGAATGCGGATGGAACCCATTCCGTCGGAACCGAGCGCGATCGGCGCCAGACCCGCGGCCACCGCCGCGCCACTTCCGCCGCTGCTGCCGCCGGGCGCGAAGTCGACGTTCCACGGGTTGCGGGTCGCGCCGAAGGTCACCGTCTCGGTGAACGGCCACAGCATCATCTCCGGCACCGTGGTCTTGCCGATGATCAGCGCGCCCGCGTCGCGTAGCCGCTGCACCACGTCCGCGTCGCGGGTCTTGGCGGGCCCCTGTGCGGCGCTGCCGTAGGTCGTCGTCTCACCCTCGATGTCGACGTCGTCCTTGATCGCTATCGGCACGCCCAACAACGGCGCCCGCTCCCCCGCGTCAAGCCGCCGTTGCGCGGCGTCCGCTTCGCGTCGTGCGCCGGCTTCGAGCACCACGCGGTACGAGCGAAGCGTGGTGTCGAGTCGAGCGATCCGCTTGAGATAGTGGCCGAGCAATTCCGGCGCGGTGATGACGCCGGACGCGAGCAACCGCGCCTGCTCAGCGGCGCCTGCGAAGACAAGCTCGCTGGTGTCCACGGCCGCAGCGTAGCCGCTCAGACCCGGTGTCGGTCGGCGTATTCACCGGGTGTAGCACCCAGCATCGTCCGGAAATCGTTGATGAAATGCGCTTGGTCGTACCACCCGAGGCGCACGGCGAGGTCGGCGAAGTCCACGCCCCGGTTCGTCTCGATCTCGAGCGCCGCCTGCTGCAGTCGGTAGCGGCACAGCACCCACTTGACCGGCACGCCGACATACCGGCGGAAGACCCGTTGTGTGGTGCGCGTGCTCCACGGCGACAGCTGCATCACCTGTTCCACGCGGTGCAGCCGATCGTCGTCACTGATCCGGTCGACCAGATCGCGGAGGGCCAAGTAGGTCTCGTCGAGTTCACCGCTGTGTGCCGCGATCAAATCGTCGAGGCGCAGGGCGGCCGATGCCACATCGTCGTCCAGATCGACCACCGAGCCGAAGAGACCATCGTCCACCGGCGCCACTCGTCCGGTCAGGGTCGACGCGTCGCGATCGAAGCGCGCGGTGAAGCCTCCGGGGTGGAATCGCGCGCCCACCACTGCGCCGCGTCCGCCGATGGTCGTCTCGAACACGCGGTCCACGACGCCGTGCACCAAATTGTTCGGTAACGCAAGGCCGTGGCGCGCTTTGTCACTGCCCCATTCATGAGTGATGTGCACCGACGGAAATGTGATCACCGTGCTGGTGAACGGCTCTTCGTCAGCGAGATCCCACTGAACCGACCAGAAGTGCTCAACGAACGGAGCCGCTCGGCGCGAAGGAGCCCAGCGGTCGAGGTCGAATACCGAGGCGCTCGCGGCGCGCCCGACGACACCGCGGACGGGCTTCGCATGTACCGACGTTCCGCCATCGCACATGGGATCGAGGCTACGAAACATCGCCATGCCCGAGGCATTCGGACTGTCGCGAAATTCCAATAACCCCGGGGCATGGGGCATCCAAAGTGGCGACCATGACCGTCAACAAGATGCCCGAGGGCTACACCAGCCTGACCCCCTTCCTCTGCCTCGACGGCGCCGCGGCCGCGATCGACTTCTACACCTCGGTGTTCGGCGCCACGCTGGTCGACCGTATGGACGGCCCGAACGGCACCGTGGCGCACGCCGAACTCTGCTTCGGCAACGGCCGCCTGCAACTCGGCGATCCCGCCGAGGCGTACCAGATCGCCGCGCCGGACCCATCCGGACCTGTCACGTATTCGATCGGGCTGTACTGCGAGGACGTCGACGCGGTCGTGTCGAGGGCCGAACAGGCCGGAGCCGTCGTGCGAGAACCGGCGCAGACGTTCGTCACCGGCGACCGGTTCGCGTCGATCGTCGACCCGTTCGGCACTCGCTGGTCGGTGATGACACGCGTCGAGGACATCTCTGGTGAGGAGCGAGATCGGCGGTTGGCCGCATGGGCGAACGAGAACGTCGCGGGCTGAGCGCTACCGTGGCGGCATGTCCTGTGTGTTCTGCGCCATTGTCGCCGGCGAGGCCCCCGCCATCCGCATTTACGACGACGACGACGTCCTCGCCATCCTCGACATCCGCCCGTTCAGCCGCGGACACACGCTGGTGATCCCGAAGCGGCACACGGTGGACCTGACCGACACGCCGCCGGAGACCGTCGCCACCTTGGCGCGGGTGGGCCAGCGGATCGCGCGTGCCGCACGCCGGTCCGGTTTGCACGCCGACGGCAACAACGTGGTGATCAACGACGGCAAGGCCGCGTTTCAGACGGTGTTCCACATCCATCTGCACGTGCTGCCGCGGCAGCAGGGCGACAAGCTCTCGTTCGCCAAGAACATGCTCCTTCGCCGCGACCCGGACCGTGAGGAGTCGGGACGGCTGCTGCGCGAGGCGCTGGCGGAACTCGACTCGGCTGCGCAAGACTGAGCCCATGAGCATGCCTTGGTACGAGAAGTACATCGGTTACCCGATGCTGTTGCTGCACGACAAGATCTACAAGGGCACCAACGGCCGCATCGGCCACACCATCCCTGGCGCACCGTCGATGCTGATTTTGCACACGGTCGGGGCGAAAACCGGTTTGCAGCGGTCCAATTCGCTCTCCTACGCGCGCGACGGAGACGACTATCTGGTGGTCGCGTCCAAGGGAGGCGAACCGAAAGCGCCCGGGTGGTACCACAACCTCAAGGCGGATCCGAACGTCGAGATCAACGTCGGCCCCAAGCGCATCAAGGTCACGGCGACCCCGGTCACTCAGGATGATCCCGACTTCCCGCGACTGTGGAAGATCGTCAACGACATGCGCGGCAACAAGGACCGCTACATCGGCTATCAAAAACGGACGTCACGTCCGATCCCGGTGGTCAGGCTGACGCCTGATAACCGGCCCGCCGGTTGACGCCTGATAACCGGCCCGCCGGTTGACGCCTGATAACCGGCCCGCCGGTTGACGCCCGCCTAGAACAACTCTTTGGCCAGCAGTTCCAGCGTGTTGTCGCGCGCCGGCGCGGTCGCCGGGTCGGTGCCGCGGCGGGCCGAAGCGACCGGGTTGACCATGACCTCGTCGACACCGAACCGGTCAGCCAGCGCACGCACCTGCTCGGCCGCCTCGGTCGGATCCCCGACGACAGCGCGCCCGAAGGAGGCTTCGGCGATGCGCTGCGCCTGCGGTGTGAGCTCCTGCTGTTGGGCGTCCTCGACGAGATCCAACGGACCCAACGGTTGACCGGTGCGCAGCCGCGCCATCATCTGAAGGTTCGGCAACGCCAAAGCCTCTGCCTCCTCACGTGTTTCGGCGACGACCGCGTTGACGGTGAGGAAGGTGACGGGTTCGGGCGCCAGCTCACTGGGCCGGAACTCCGAGCGGTACACCTCCAGCGCCTCCGCGGTGCCCTTGCCCGAGAAGTGGTGGGCGAACACGTACGGCAGTCCCTTCGCGGCGGCCAGGTGCGCCGAATACATCGACGACCCCAGAAGCCACAGCTTCGGTTCGCTCACCGCAGCGGGTGTCGCCTTGAGGACGTAACGCTGATTCGGAATCGGCACGCGCACGCCCCGCGCGCTCATCAAAGCGACCACGTCGTCGAGATAGTCGGGGAAGGCCTCGATGTCACGATCGTCGCGACCGGCGGCACCGCGCAGTGCCATCGACGTCACCGGGTCCGAGCCCGGCGCGCGGCCGATGCCGAGGTCGATGCGTCCCGGGTGGGCCGCCTCCAAGAGTGCGAACTGCTCGGCGACGGCGAGCGGCGCGTGATTCGGCAGCATCACCCCGCCGGATCCGACCCGGATGTGTTCGGTGTGCGCAGCGAGGTGCGCAATGAGCACCGGTGGGCTGGTGGCCGCCACCGAGGGCATGTTGTGGTGCTCGGCGACCCAGAAGCGGGTGTAGCCGAGGCGGTCGGCGGTCTGCGCGAGCCGCGTCGACGCTGCCAGTGCATCGGAGGTCGACTGGTCGGTGCGCACCGGTACGAGATCAAGGACTGAGAGACGCATAGCAATCACAACGCATTTGAGCGCATGGACGTTCCCCGTACCGCGTCCACCAGCGCTTCCGGGTCGGGCTGCTGTTGCAGGAGGCGCTGGATCGGCCGCAGCGCGCGTTCGACGCTCATCACGCGCATCGCGAGCTCACGGGCGACGGCGAGCGACCGGCTGCGGCGGAACATCACCTTGGCGAGTTGGCGCGAGTTGTCCTGGGCCGCCTCGATGCGGGGACGTTGTCCGAGTTCGTAGGCGCGCAGCAGCTCACCGAGTGCGATGCCGGGCGCATGGCGGAGCACGCGGCTGAGCACCCACGCCGACTCCATCGCCATGCCCGCACCCACGCCGGCGGTCGGCAGGAACCCGGCCGCCGCGTCACCGAGCAGAACGGTGTGCTCGGTGGTCCAGCGCGGGGCGCGGCAGTCGGTCAACGACCAGTAGTAGGGATCGGGGTCGGTGGCGACGGCGGCCATCGCGCGGTCCAGTCTGGGGTTGACGGTCTTGAGGCCACGGCGCATCGCCGTGACGAAGGGCGCGTGACCTGCCGCGGTGTCCCCCCGCGGCCCGCCGAGGAACACCCCCAGCGCATCGGCCACCGGATACATCGCGACCATGCCGCCCGCTCCCCACAACTCCTCACCGAGATCGGAGTCGCCTTCGTCGGGCGCCCACACCACCCAGCCGCCCCAGCCGGTGTCCTCCCACTGCACCGATTGCCCGTCGAGCACGAAATCGCGTGACTTCGAGTGCATTCCGTCGGCGATTACGACGAGATCGAAATGCATGCGGTGATCGGCGCCTTGGCTCCTCACGCGGACGTCGACACCCGCCGACGTCTCCGCCAGGTCGGTGACCACCGAGTCGTACGTCACCGGGCAGCCGGCATCGGCCAGTACATCGATCAGCCGACCGCGGGCAATGCCGCGGTAGTCGCCGTACCGCGACATCAGGTCGACGGTCGAGTCAGTCCGCAGCATGCGGCCGGTGTGACCGTGCACGGCGTACCGCTTCAGCGGAACGCTCGCCGCGCGGTACGCGTCGCGCACGGCGAGGTCGTCGAGTGCGGCGTCGACCATCGGCATCAACGCGAGCATGTAACCCTGCGCGGGCGCGCTTTCGGCGCGCTCGATCAGGACCGGGTGCCTGCCGTCCCCGCGAAGCAGTTGCGCAACCGTCACACCGGCGATCCCGGCGCCGACAACCAAAATTCGTAATTCGTCCGCAGTCGCCTGCTGGTATTGCTCTTCTACGCTTGTCGGACTCAACATGTTTTCCACGCTACCATTGAGTGGACCGGGTGGTCCACTCTGTTATCCTGAATCGTGACCTCGGCAAGAATCGCCCGCATGCCCGCAGCGAGGCGACGGCGTTTGGTGGAGACGGCGGCCCTCGAATTCGGTTCCGCGGGTTATGAACACGCGTCGCTTAACCGGATCATCGAGCAGTGCGCGATGAGCAAGAGTTCGTTCTACTACATCTTGTCTTCGAAGGCGGAACTCTACGAATTCGTCGTGGGGGAATTGATCGCTGAAGTTTCAGCCGAAATCGACCTCGTCGAGCCCGAGGAATTCGCGGGAACGGAATTCTGGCCGAAAATCGAACGGTACTTCACGAAGCTGGTCCGGGTCTCGCAGCGCGAGCCCACGTTCCTGCTGCTGGGACGGATGTTCTACCTGCAGGCCCCCGATCCGGCGAAAACCGCCATCGGCGGAGCGCTCGGAGCAGTCCGGGAGTGGGTGCGCCGGGTGCTGCACGTCGGTCGTCGATCCGGTGCCGTCCGCACCGACCTGCCCGAGCCGTTGCAGGCGGAGCTCGTTTTCCGAATTCTGCAGGTCTTCGACGAATGGACCATCGCGCACTACGACGACTTCGCGGATTCGGCCCTGCAGGAGTTGGTCGTCGCCCAGTTCGCGACTATTCGACGGACGCTAGCGCCTTAGCCGTGCGGAACACGTCGTCGAACATCTGCGGCGTCAGCTTGCCGGTGAACGTGTTCTGCTGGCTGGGGTGGTAGCAGCCCACCAACGTGACGCCGCCCATCTGGGCGGTGGTGGCGTGGCCGAACTTCGGCGCGGGCACCGGCACCGGCACACCGCCCGTGCGCAGCATCTGCAGCGCCGCCCGCCATGCGAACCCGCCGAGCGCGACGACCACGCGCACGTGCGCAGCCGTCAGCCGCCATTCGGCATCCAGCCACGGAGCGCAGGTCGCGCGTTCGGCGGGTGTCGGCGCATTGGCCGGCGGTGCACAGCGCACGGCGGCGGCCACGCGGGTCTCGTTGAGCGCCAAGCCATCTGCCGCGTCGACACACAGCGCCTGGTTCGCCAGGCCCACCCGGTGCAGCGCCGCGAACAGAAAATCGCCCGACCGGTCGCCGGTGAAGATCCGGCCGGTGCGGTTGGCCCCGTGGGCCGCGGGCGCGAGACCGACGACGAACACCCGGGGCCGCGATGACCCCCAGCCCGGAGCCGGACGGCCCCAGTACGGCTCGTCGGCGTAGGACCTGCGCTTGACGACGGCGGCCTCCTCACGCCACTCGACCAGACGGGGACAGGCGCGGCACACCGATACCTCGGCGTCGAGCTCTGCGAGCGACTGCGTCGCCGCGGCCATCGACACGACGTGCGCGGCGGTCTGCGCGACGGCGGTCCTAGACGTGGCGGGGTCACCCGGCCAGCCCGAGCCGGGAGGAACCGGCGACGTGAACCGCCCACCGGTCCGCGGGTGAGGCAAGCGCTGCACAGCACCACTGTGCCTGGTAGGGAAATCTGATGCCGAACGGGCCTGTGCGCTGTTAGATTCTGCCGCGATAACTCATGACGGATAGCCGGCGCGGTCCCCTGATACTGATTTTCTTCGCCGCGCTCACGGCCGGTGCCGGCAACGGAATCTCGCTCGTCGCGTTCCCATGGCTGGTGTTGCAACGCAACGGCTCTGCGCTCGACGCCTCGATCGTGGCGATGGCGGGCTCGCTGCCGTTGCTCGTCGCGACGCTGATCGCAGGGGCCGCCGTCGACTATCTGGGCCGGCGGCTGGTCTCGATGATCTCCGATGCCCTTTCCGCGCTGTCGGTGGCCGCCGTGCCCGTGCTGGCGCTGACGTTCGGCGTCGAGGCCGTCAACGTCGCGGTGCTCGCCGCGTTGGCCGCGCTGGGCGCCTTCTTCGACCCGGCGGGGATGACCGCTCGCGAGACGATGCTGCCCGAAGCGGCGATTGGCGCCGGGTGGACGCTGGACCGCGCCAACAGCGTCTACGAGGCGGTGTTCAACCTCGCCTACATCGTCGGACCCGGCATCGGCGGCCTGCTGATCGCCACACTGGGCGGCATCAACACGATGTGGGTCACCGCGTCGGCATTCGTCCTCTCGATCGCCGCGATCGCCGTCCTGCGGTTGGAGGGAGCCGGTACGCCCGACCGCACCTCGCTACCCGAGGGGGTGTGGGCGGGCGTCGTGGAAGGGCTGAGGTTCGTCTGGCACAACAGGGTCCTTCGCACGCTGGCGATCGTCGACCTGGTGGTGACCGGGCTCTACATGCCGATGGAGTCGGTCCTGTTCCCCAAGTACTTCACCGACCGCGACGAACCCGTGCAACTCGGTTGGGTGCTGATGGCGTTGAGCATCGGCGGCCTGGTGGGCGCGCTCGGCTATGCGGTGTCCTCGAAGTACATCAGCCGTCGGGTGACGATGTTGACCGCGGTGCTGACGCTGGGAGTCGCGATGACAGTCATCGCATTCCTGCCGCCGCTACCGCTGATCCTGGTGCTCTCGGCGATCGTCGGGCTGGTCTACGGGCCGATCCAACCGATCTACAACTACGTCATGCAGACGCGGGCACCGCAGCATCTGCGCGGCCGGGTGGTCGGCGTGATGGGATCGCTGGCGTATGCGGCGGGTCCGCTGGGACTGATCATCGCCGGGCCGCTTGCCGACTCGGCCGGCTTGCACACCACGTTCCTCGCACTGGCGCTGCCGATGCTGCTGCTGGGCATCATCGCCGTGTTCCTGCCCGGCCTGCGCGAACTCGACCACCCGCCAACGGTCTAACGGCGTGACGGTCCGCCGTCGAATTCGTCGCGCAGCGCCGTCTTGAGCACCTTGCCCGAAGCGTTGCGGGGCAGTTCCGGGACGTACTCCACCCGGGTGGGGCACTTGAAATGGGCCAACCGCTCCCGCGCGTATGCGATCAGTTCGTCCTCAGTGGCCCGCGCACCGTCCTCGAGGGCGACCACCGCGATCGGTGTTTCGCCCCATTTGGGGTCCGCGACGCCCACCACCGCGACCTCATGGACTGCCGAATGGCGATAGAGCACCTGCTCGACCTCGACCGGGTAGACGTTCTCACCGCCGGTGATGATCATGTCGTTCTTCCGGTCGACCAAGGTGATGAAACCGTCCGCATCCATGCGTCCCAGGTCGCCGGTGTGGAACCACCCGCCACGGATCGCTTCGGCTGTCGCTTCGGGCTTCTTCCAGTAGCCCGCGAAAACGGCGGGTCCGCGGACCACGACTTCACCCACCATGTCGGTGGCGACGTCGCGGTCCTGATCGTCCACGGCACGGGTCTGCACGTGGAAGAGCGATCGGCCGACAGAACCGAACTTCTCCGTGACGTGGCCGGCGTCGAGGAGCGTGACGCCTCCGGTTTCGGTGAGACCGAAGCTCTCCTGGAACGGAACACCACCGGCCCGGAAGTACTCGAGCACCGGCATCGGACACGGTGCGCCCGCGCTGACGGCCAATTCGAGCGCCGACAAATCGTAGGACTCAAAATTGGGCACGGCCATGAGCGCCGCCCACATCGCCGGTACGAGAAACTGGACCGTGGCGCGTTCACGTACCATCGCGGCGAGCACTTCCGGGGGGCTGAAAGCGGGCAGTAACACGTTGGTGCCGCCGACGTAGATCAGCGGCAGAGTGTGCACGCTGAGCCCACCGATGTGAAACAACGGCGCCGCCGTGACGGTCCGGTCCCCTTCGCGTAGCCCTCTCCCGGCGCAAACGCCGTTGATCGTGTTCCAGAACAGGTTGTCGTGGGTGAGCATCGCTCCCTTGGGCCGACCCGTCGTGCCCGAAGTGTATGGTAGGCAACACAAGTCGCTACCGGCGATGTCGGCGTCCGCAGGGCGATCCTCACCACTGGCGAGGAGTTGCTCGAAGTCCGTTTCCCCATCCTCGACTTCACCGCCGACCACCACCCGCGTCCGCACTCGAACGGCCTCGCTGGCGCACGCCGCCCGTGCGACCGCCGATAGCCCGTTTGACCACACGAAGGCGACCGCACCGGAATCACAGAGCAGGTAGGCGACTTCGGGTGCGGCAAGCCGGAAATTGATGGGTACGAACACCGCGCCGAGCTTGCCGGTGGCGAACAGCGTCTCGAGAAAGGCAGAGCAGTTGGTCATCAGCCCGGCCACGCGGTCACCCTGCCGCACGCCACACGCGTGCAACGCCTGCGCCAGCCGATTGGTGCGCCGGTCGAATTCGGTGTAGGTGACCCTGCGGTCCCCGTCGATCAGGGCGACCCGGTCACCGCAGAGGAAGGCACGGCGGGTCGCCCAGTCGCCGAATCCGGCATCGCGGTAGTGGATCTCGTCCATGGAGCGACCTTTCCCGAAGAGCCTCCGTTAGCGAGCAGGGCCCTGCCTGGCGACTGCGGCGAGTTCCTCACGAGAACTCGCCCCCACCCGTTGGCACGCGCGATAGATGTGGCCCTCGACGCTGCGCACCGACATCACCAGCCGTTCGGCGATTTCACGGTTCGACAAACCGGCCACCACGAACTCGACGATCTCGCGCTGACGGCCGGTCAGCGGCTGACTGGCCGGAACCCTCAGGGCCGGTGTGCACAGTCCCCCGCAGGCGTCGCTGAGTTCTTTGGCCACGGCGGCGGCATACAGGCCGCGCTTGCGGTGCTGGCCGCGGGTGAACGCGACCGCCGCTTGCGCGGCGGCGTCGGCTGCGGCCGCCCGGTCACCGATGGTGCGGTAGGCGTCGGCGGCCGCGAGCAATCCTTCGCCGTCGTCGGCGGCCAGCGCTTCTGTATGGCGCGCAACGGCATCGGCCAACGGCAACCCGAGTGCGTCGGCGAGTTCACGTGCGGGCTTGGCGCACGATGTGTCACCCCACTGCGCCGCCGCCTGATGACACGCCAGCTCGTGAGTGGGCTGGCGACGCGTGCGGGCTTGGGACGCCGCCGCTCGCACGGTGGCGATGGCGTCGGTGACGCATCCATTGGCCACCAAGGACCATCCGGTGGCGATGCTCAGCGCCGTCTGCATGAACACGTAGTCGGGTGGCACGCTCTCACACGCCTCGGCGATTGCGTGCTCGGCCGCCTTCCCCTCACCCAGTTTCGCGTGCGCCTCGGCCAGGGCGAAACAGGTGGCCGGCCGCAAACCGCTTGTCACACCATGCCTTTGCACACCAGCCAACGCCTCGTGCAACAGCGTCACCGCTGCGCGGACGTTGCCCCGCATGAGTTCGGCGTTACCCAGCAGCGACGCAAGATTGGCGTAGGCCAGGCTCGGCATCTCTTTGGCGGAGTCCGCGATTCGCCGTGCCATGGCCTCACATTCGTCGACATGTCCGGTCAACCGGCAGGCCCGGGCATACACGCTGGCGAACCAGAACCGCATGTGCGACGCCTGAAACGACGTCATCGCCCGCTGCAGCGCCGACTCCGCGACCGCGGTAAGTTCGTCGGCCCGGCCGAGCGCACCCAGCGTCATCGTCAGCGCCACCGCCGCCAACATCGCGTCGAAGTCGGTCAGCAGTCCCGACTCCAGTGCGGCCGTGGCCTTTTGGGCCGCGGCGTCACATCGCGCCGATGCGGCGTCGACGCACGCTTCGGCGGCCATGCGCGCGAACTGCTCGGCCGTCGACTCGGGACCAGATGCCAGCTGGGTCAGCACCGCACCCGCATCGTCGATCCGGCCGAGCATCCAGATCAGATTGGCCGCCCTCACAATCGACCAGCGGTGTGCGCTTGCGGTGCTGTCGCCGATCATCGGGCGCAGCACCTCCTCGACCTGCGCGCCGCGGCCGAGCAGGAAGAGGTTCAACGCGCGCAGCCCCGGCGCCTCGGCGGCACCGGCGTCGGCCGCGGCGGTTGCGAACCGGTCGGCCAGTTCGAGGTCGAGCAGCGTCATTGCGCCCCGAGCCGCCGTCAGGAAGAGCTCGGGGTCCGGTGGCAGGTCCGATTCGAGCGCGAGCAGTGCCCGTCGCACCGTCGCCTGACCGTCGGACTCACCGTCCTGGGCAAGCCGGTTGGCCAACCTGCCGCGGATCCTCGACAGGTAGAGCTCGCCGGCGGTGGCCCGACGCAATTCGCCGAACAGCGGATGGGCCAGGCGCGCCGCCAAATGCGCCCCCCTTCGCTCGACGGTCACCAGCCGCAACCGCTCGGCAGTCTCCAGCGCGTCCCGGTCCACCACGTCGCACAGGGCGTCGACCTCCAGCGGTTCGCACTGCGACAGCGTGTCGACGACGACGGCGACAGCCGGGGTCAGTTCACGCAGTTGGCGCCCGACCATGTCACTGATGCTCTGCGACACCGCCACGCCGCCGTCCCAGATCCATACCCCAGCCGTCTGCCGTAGCCGGCCTGCGTCGATCTGATCGGTGACCAACTGGCGCAGGAAGAGGGCGTTGCCACCGGTCAGCTTCCAGAACCGGTGAGCACTACGGGCGTCGACCGCACCACCGAGGATCTGCTCGATCACGGCGCGGGCCGCGTCGACGGACAGCGGTGCGAGGTCGAGGCGGACGAGCAGTCCGTCCTTCCACAGCGCGGTGATCGCATCGGGTTCGTCGGCGCCCGCGCGAAGGGTAACGACCAGACGGGCCGCCCGGGACTGCGCAAGCTGATGCACCACGTGCGCGGACAGCCCGTCGAGCAGATGCGCGTCGTCGACCCCGATCAGGGTGCGGCCGTGACGATGTTGGCCGACAAGGGAATTGACCAGTCGGCGTATGTTGGGCACCGGCTCGGCGACGGCCTCGTCGATGACGGCGGTGAACGCGCCCAGCGGTAGCGCTTTCGCGGATTCGGTGCCGACGATCCAGTTCGTGCGGTCGCCCGCGCGGTCGGCGAGCCGAAGCACCTCACGTGCGAGCCGGGTCTTGCCCACCCCTGCGGCGCCGACGATCACGACGCCGGATGCGTTGGTGCCCCCGCTGAGTGCGCGGCGAATGATTGCCAGTTCGCCGTCACGTCCCGCCAGCGGATCCCCGCTGATCACGGCGGAACTATATCCCGCAGTTCTCCCACCTGCGCGGGTTTTGGAGCCGCCGTCACGCGGCTCCGGACCTGTCAAAGCCGCCGACTCGTACCATGGCGCTGTGGAGTCACCCCTGGCCGATCTGGTCGACGCGCTGCCCGAGGGAGCCGTCGTCACCGATCCGGACATCCTGGGGTCATACCGGCAGGACCGGGCGTTCGACCCGAACGCGGGCACACCGCTGGCGGTGGTGCGGCCGCGCAGCACCGAAGAGGTACAAGCCGTGCTGCGCTGGGCCACCGCAAACAAGATCGCTGTGGTGCCGCGCGGTATGGGCACCGGCCTGTCCGGCGGCGCATCGGCCCTCGACGGCGCCATCGTGCTGACGACCGAGAAGATGCGCGACATCACCGTCGACCCGGTGACGCGCACCGCCGTCGTCCAACCCGGTCTGCTCAATGCGGAGGTCAAGAAGGCGGTCGCGGAGTTCGGGCTGTGGTATCCGCCGGACCCGTCGTCGTTCGAGATCTGCAGCATCGGCGGCAACGTGGCCACCAATGCCGGTGGCCTGTGCTGCGTGAAGTACGGCGTCACAACGGATTACGTGCTCGGCCTGCAGGTGGTGCTCGCCGACGGCACCGCGGTGCGGCTCGGCGGTCCGCGGCTCAAAGACGTCGCCGGGCTGCCGCTGACCAAGTTGTTCGTCGGCAGCGAGGGCACGCTCGGCGTGGTCACCGAGGTGACGCTGAAGCTGCTGCCCGCACAATCGGCGGCGTGCACCGTGGTCGCGGCCTTCGGCTCGGTGGAGGCGGCTGCTGCGGCCGTCGTCGCGATCACGGCCAGGATCCGGCCTTCGATGCTGGAGTTCATGGACTCGGCGGCCATCAACGCCGTCGAGGACAAGCTGAAGATGGGCCTCGACCGCAGCGCTGCCGCGATGCTGGTGGCCGCCTCTGACGACCGTGGTCCGTCCGGCGCCGAAGACGCCCGGTTCATGGCCGACGTCTTCACCGAACACGGCGCCAAGGAAGTGTTCTCGACGTCGGACCCCGAGGAGGGCGAGGCCTTCGTCGCCGCGCGGCGGTTCTGCATTCCGGCCGTGGAGTTGAAGGGCTCGCTGCTGCTCGAGGACGTCGGAGTTCCGTTGCCCGCGTTGGCCGATCTGGTCAGCGGCGTGGCCAAGATCGCGGCCAACCACGAACTGCTGATCTCGGTGATCGCGCATGCCGGCGACGGCAACACGCATCCGCTGATCGTCTACGACCCCGCCGATCCCGCGATGACCGACCGCGCCCACCAGGCGTTCGGCGAGATCATGGATCTGGCCGTGAGCCTGGGCGGCACGATCACCGGCGAACACGGGGTCGGCAGGCTGAAGCGGCCGTGGCTGGCCGGTCAGATCGGTCCGGAGGCGATGGAGCTCAACCGGCGGATCAAGGCCGCGCTCGATCCGGACAACATCCTCAACCCGGGTGCCGCGATCTGACTGCGCCGAGACCGACGTATTGGTTGAAATCACCCGCCGGCTTCGACCAATTCGTCGGTTTCGAGGTTGATGCTATTGACATGGGCCCCGGTTCTGTCGTACCAATGAGACATGACGGCTACTCTGTCTCATGACACGCCGGTTCGATTCCAGCTCGCCAACGCCGACACGTGGGCCGATCCGTGGCCGATGTATCAGTCGCTGCGCGACCACGATCCCGTACACCACGTCGTGCCGAGCGACCGGCCGGATCACGACTACTACGTCATGTCGCGCCATGCCGACATCTGGGCCGGCGCGCGTGATCACGAGACGTTCTCTTCGGCGCAGGGGCTCACGGTCAACTACGGGGAACTCGAACTGATCGGCTTGGCCGACAACCCGCCGATGGTCATGCAGGACCCGCCCGTGCACACCGAGTTCCGCAAGCTGGTGTCGCGGGGATTCACCCCTCGGCAGGTCGAGGCGGTCGAGCCGAAGGTCCGCGATTACGTCGTCGAGCGCATCGAGCGCATCCGGAGCAACGGCGGCGGCGACATCGTCGCCGAACTGTTCAAACCGCTGCCGTCCATGGTGGTCGCCCACTACCTCGGCGTACCGGAGGCCGATCGCGACAAGTTCGACGGCTGGACCGAGGCGATCGTCGCCGCCAACACCGCCGACGGCGGAATCGGCGGTGCGCTCGAGACGCTCGGCGACAAGCTGGGCGAGATGATGGCCTACTTCACCGATCTCGTCGAACGTCGACGGGTCCAGCCGGAGGACGACACCGTGTCGCATCTGGTGGCCGCAGGTGTGGGCGCCGACGGCGACATCGCGGGTGTGCTGTCGATCCTCGCGTTCACCTTCACCATGGTCACCGGCGGGAACGACACCACCACCGGCATGCTCGGCGGCTCGGTCCAGTTGCTCCATCAGCGCCCCGAACAGCGTCACCTTCTCGTCGAAAACCCGGACCTGATACCGGATTCGGTCGACGAGTTTCTGCGCATGACCTCGCCGGTGCAGGGGCTGGCCCGCACCGTCACACGCGATGTGACGGTGGCCGACACCACCATCCCGGAGGGCAGACGGGTGCTGTTCCTCTACGCATCGGCCAACCGCGACGAACGCCAATTCGGCGATGACGCATCCGAACTCGACGTGACGCGCAGACCCCGCAACATTTTGACCTTCAGCCACGGCGCGCACCACTGCCTCGGCGCGGCGGCCGCGCGCATGCAGTCGCGCGTCGCTCTGACCGAACTGCTGACCCGTATCCCCGACTTCGAAGTCGACGAGAGCGCAATCGTCTGGGCCGGTGGCAGTTATGTGCGACGACCGCTGTCCGTTCCGTTCGAGGTGGTCGCCTGATGGCCGGTGACTGGTTGGCCGCGCGGCGCACCGAGGTGGCCGCGGACCGCATTCTCGACGCGGCGGGTGAGCTGTTCACCCAGAAAGAGGCCGCCACCGTCGGCATGAATGAGATCGCTTCGGCGGCAGGATGTTCTCGCGCCACGCTGTACCGCTACTTCGAGAACCGCGAAGCACTCTACACCGCCTACGTGCACCGCGAGAGCTACCGGCTGTACCGGGAGATGACCGAACAGATCAACGCGCTGACCGATCCGCGTGAGCGGTTGATCGAAGGGATGCTGGCCTCGCTGCGCAACGTGCGCGAAAGCCCAGCCCTGGCATCGTGGTTCGCCACGACCCAGCGACCGATCGGTGCGGAGATGGCCGAGGAGTCCGAGGTGATCAAGGCGCTGACCGAGGCGTTCGTCATCTCGCTCGGTCCCGACGCGCCGGAGTTGGTCGCACACCGCGCGCGGTGGCTGGTGCGGGTGATGACCTCGCTGATGCTGTTCCCCGGCCACGACGAGGACGACGAGCGGTCGATGCTCGAGGAGTTCGTCGTTCCGATCGTGCTGCCCAGCCAACGGGAGCCGACACTCTAGCGCCGGATTGTCAGGCCACCCAGTAAGCCTGGGCCTTGATCGCCTTCTTCGAGATCTTGTACTGCTCGCGGAAGACCTTGGCCACCGCGCGGGTCGTGCGGTTGTCGCATGCCACCCATCCGAAGTGGTCGGGGGCGTCGAACGCGGCTGCGGCCACCGCTTCCACCAGCGCTTCGCCGGCGTTCTTGCGGTCCACCCACATCACGTCGGTGGTGCGGGCGACCGGTAGCTGCCGGTCGTCGTCGTGTGCGGCCTCCAGAAACACCCGCGCCGGGGTGTCGCCGATCGCGGTCAGCAACGAGTTGATGGCGGGCAGCGACGCGGTGTCGCCGACGATCACGTAACCGGCAGGCGGCGGTTCGGGCAGCGTGAAATTGCTGCCGAGCACCGTGACCTCGATCGTGTCGCCGGGTTGCGCGTTTTCCGCCCAGTGCGAGGCGACGCCGTCATGCAGCGCGAACTCGATGTCGACGGTGTTGGCTGCTGGGTTCGGGTCGACCAGCGTGTAGCCGCGCTGGTGCAGTTTCTCGCCATCGGCGAACCACATGCGGATCCACATCGTCGGGTGCAGCGGCGAGCCTTCGAGCATGCCGCCTGCGTCGAAGCTCAGCCGCAGGTAGTGCGGGCTGATCTCCCGCTTACCGGTCACGGTCAGCCGATAGTCGCCCGCGCGCAGCAGCTTGAGCACCGCGCCCTGGAAACCTCGCGTTGGCTTCTTGTCCGACATCACTAGCCTTCCGTGTCGCTGTCCCGGTTAGGCTACCCTAATCTCCGATGTGCGGAAGCGGCAGATAGCCCGCTTCGAGCCTTAGCGGGCCGTCAGGACCGCACGCGGGTGAACCGGTGCAGGAGCCACGCCAGCGGGACTGTCATCACGAAGGTGACGAGGAACAGTATGACGATCGAACCGGTGTAGATCGGATAGTGCAGCACCTCCACCATCGCCAGCTCCATCAAGATCAGGTGGATCAGGAAGATCTCGTAGGAGATCTCCCCGAGGAACACCATCGGCCGACTGGACAGTAGCCGGGCGTAGACGCCGCGATCACCGAGCGCCAGCGGCGCCACCGCCAGCGTGGCGATCACCGTGTAGAAGAACACCTTCACCAAGGCCTCGCGCAGCTCGGTGGGCGACGTGGTCGGCTCCCCGGCGATGGGCGTGGACGCAATGAAATAACACGCCACCGCCAGCGGTATGCAAGCCAGGCCGTAAGCCCGCACCCCCAGCGGTTGCAACGCCGAAAGCAACATCCCGCCGATGAACCAGACGAGGTACGACGGCAGCCACAGCCGCGCGCCGTCGGGCAGAAAATCGGTGGTGTGCACCAGGATCAGCCATGCCGGCGTGATCAGTGCCAGGGCGACCAGTCCGCCGATCAGCACGCCCGGACGCCACCGTCGTCGGCACAGGACCACCAGCAACAACCACGCCAGCAGGGGCAGCACTGCATAGAATGCAACCTCTACCGCCAGGCTCCACATCTGCGTAAGCCCTTGATGCAGAAACGAATACAGGTAGCTATCGGTGTAGATCTGGGTCAGCGTGAGGTTGCGCAGCAACCCCTCCCATGTGTGTCCGGGGTTCGGGCCCGCCGTGCGGAAGTGGTAGACGAGGTATGCCGCAAGGACCGTGACGACGTACGCGGGCATGATGCGAAGCACCCGGCGCCAGGCGTAGCGGCGCACCGAAGGTCCGGGCCTACCCTCCGCGGAAGCCTTCACCCATGGCGAGAACAACAGAAACCCGCTGAGCACGAAGAAGATCGGCACCCCGATCTCGGCGCGCGAGTACACCAAACCGACATAGCCCTGCGGGTACTTGCCGGTCGTGTACGCGGCGTGGGTGAGCATCACCAACAATGCGGCGACGGCGCGGATACCGGTGAGCGAGGAGACACGTTCGACCCTGCTGACGGATTCGAGTCCGCCCTGCGCGTCCAAGCCGCGCGACAGCGTCATCTCTGCTTGTGCCGGCCCTTGTCCGGCCGTCGGTCGGGCTGCAGGTTGATCTTCACCCCCGAGATACGGGTGTTCTCAAGGGCTTTGAGAGTCTTCCTCGGCAGATCGGCGGGCAGCTCCACCAACGAGAAATCCGGGCGGATGGTGATGTGGCCGAAGTCGCTGCGGTGCAGACCGCCTTCGTTGGCGATGGCACCGACGATGTGGCCGGGTCCGACCTTGTGCCGTTTGCCCACCGAGATGCGGTAGGTGGCCAGGCCTTCCCGCGGTTTGCGGTCGGGCTTGTCGCGGCGGGGACGCTCTTCGCGTTCGCGTCGTTTCTCCGGCGGCGGTTCGACCATGAAGAACTCGTCACCGCCGTGCGCCTGCGTGGCCAACGCCGCCGCGATGTCGGCGATCGGCACGTCGTGCTCGCGTTCGTAGTCCTCGATGATGCTGCGGAAGACGTCGACGCCCGGAGCGCTGAGCGCTTCGGTGATCGAGTCGCGGAACTTCGCCACCCGCTGGGCGTTGACGTCCTCGACCGTGGGCAGTTCCGCCTCGACCAGCTTGGACCGGGTGGCCTTCTCGATGGCCTTGAGCAGATGGCGCTCGCGCGGCGTGACGAACAGCAACGCCGACCCGGACCGGCCCGCCCGCCCCGTGCGACCGATGCGGTGCACATAGGACTCGGTGTCGTTGGGGATGTCGTAGTTCAACACGTGCGAGATGCGTTCGACGTCCAGTCCGCGTGCGGCGACATCCGTCGCGATCAGGATGTCGATCCGGCCGTCCTTCAATGCGGCGATGGTGCGCTCGCGCTGCGCCTGCGGGATGTCTCCGTTGATCGCCGCCGCGGCGAAGCCTCTGGCCTTGAGCCGTTCGGCGACCTCTTCGGTGGCTTGTTTGGTGCGGACGAACACGATCATCGCGTCGCCCTCCTCCACCTCGAGCACGCGCGTCAGCGCATCCATCTTGCGGTGGCCCGAGACCTGGATGTAGCGCTGCGAAATGTTCTCTGCGGTGGCGGTTTTCGCCTTGACCGTGACCTCGACCGGGTCGTGCAGGTACTTCTTGGTGATCTTGCGGATCGCCGACGGCATGGTCGCCGAGAACAACGCGACCTGCTTGAACTCGGGAGTGTCGGACAGGATGCGCTCGACGTCCTCGGCGAAGCCCATCTGCAGCATCTCGTCGGCCTCGTCGAGCACGAGATAGTCGAGCCGCGACAGGTCCAGGCGGCCCTTCTCGAGGTGGTCGATCACCCGGCCCGGCGTGCCGACGACGACCTGCGCGCCTCGTTTGAGCCCCGCCAGCTGCGGACCGTACGACGACCCGCCGTAGATCGGCAGCACGTTGACCTCCGGCAGGTGCGCGCCGTAGCGGCCGAACGCCTCGGCCACCTGCAGCGCCAGCTCGCGCGTCGGCGCCAGGACCAGCGCCTGGGTCGCCCGGCTGTCGGTGTCGATCTTCGACAGGATCGGAATCGCGAACGCGGCGGTCTTGCCGGTGCCGGTCTGGGCCAGACCCACCACGTCGGAACCGGCCATCATGGCCGGAATGGTGGCCGCCTGGATCGCTGACGGCGTCTCGTAGCCGACGTCGACGACGGCCCGCAGCACCGAAGGGTGAATCTGCAGGTCGTCGAAGGTCAGGTCGCCGGTCGAGCCGTCGTGGCTCGCATCCGACTCGGCGGAGGTCATCGGCGTCGAGTCTAGTGCCCGCGAGCAGCCCGATTCGCCACGCGGTGTGTCGGCGCGACCTGGTCGACGCGATTTGCAAGGGTGGCTCAAGTGATGTGCACGGTTCGGCTCAACGGCCTCATGCGATCGGCGGCGGCGCTTGCGGCGGTGGTGGTGGTCGCCGTCGGCTGCGGAGCCAGCGACTCGACGGTCTCGAAGACGCCCGACGCGATGCCCCCCGCCGCACCTCCCCCTGCCGGGCCGCCGCCGTCGGCCCCGAACGCGGCGGTGCCCAGCGCACCCGCGGCAGCCGACCCGTGCGCGGTCAACCTCGCCGCGCCGGAGATCACCAGGGCGGTGGCCGAGTTGCCCCGCGATCCACGCAGCGACCAGGGCTGGAACCCGGAGCCGATCGCAGGTAACTACAACGAGTGCGCGCAGCTGTCGGTCGTCATCGTCAAGGCCAACACCAACACCACCAACCCGAACACTCGGGCGGTGATGTTCCACCTCGGCAAGTTCATCCCGAGCGGCGCGCCCGACACCTACGGGTTCAACGGCGTCGACACCTCGGAGAGCACCGGCGACACGGTCGCGCTGCGCTACTCCAACGGCGTCCCCGGCCTCGACAGCGTGGTCAGGTTCCGCTGGAACGGAAACGGCGTCGAGCTGATCGGGAACACCGGCGGCTGAGTGCCGCCCACCGGCCGCCTCCGCCGCCCCCGCGAACGTGGGTTACCCGCACACCTATTGCGG